>NZ_JBFAHF010000022.1:0-125499 GCF_040654015.1 Nocardia sp. NPDC050799 | reverse complement strand
CCGGCGCAGCCCACGGAGCCCGGCGGGATCCGGATCGCTTTCGAGGCCGAAACGGCGAGACGGGCCTAAACCCTTCGAGGTGTCTCGTAAAACTCGACGCATGCGGGTTGCGTCGGCATTCGACGTCCGGATCGGATGCCGACTCGACCGCCGGTCGGCCTGGCGTCTGATCGCCTTCACGAATAGCGGCACCCTCTCGGTGCCGAATCTTACGAGGCTTTGAAGGGGTCGAGGCCCGTCCCGCCCCTCGGCCGAAGGTGCTCAACGGTCGCGCGCTATGGACGGTCCACCGCACATCGCATGAGCCGAAAGCGCGAGTCTCGAGGCCTGAACGGCGGGACCAAGGGGGCCTCGACCCCGCGACGCCGGAGGCGGCGCCGATAAACACTGCTCTAGTATTGCGTAGTGTCTCCGGCCGATCGTGCGAACAGTAGACGCCGCCAGCCGCGGCGTCGTGGTTCGGCCGGTGGTGCGGCGAAACCTCGTATGCGTACCGTGCGGGAGACTTCGGCCGGGGGTTTGGTGGTCGATGGGCTGGACGGTCCGCCGGAAGCGCGCTGCGCCGCTCTGATCGGCCGTACCGACCGGCGGGGCCGGCTGCTATGGTCGCTGCCCAAAGGACATATCGAAGAGGGCGAATCCTCGGAACAAACGGCGATCCGAGAGGTCGCCGAGGAGACCGGTATCCAGGGCGTCGTTGTCGCCGAATTGGGCAGTATCGATTACTGGTTCGTCACCGAGGGTCGGCGGGTACACAAAACGGTGCATCATTTTCTGCTGCGTTCGGTCGGTGGTGAATTGTCCGACGCGGATGTCGAGGTCACCCAGGTGGACTGGGTACCGCTGAGCGAATTGAACTCGAGGCTGGCCTACGCGGATGAGCGGAGGCTGGCCGAGGTGGCGAACCGCCTGATCGACCGGATGGAGACCGGCAAGCGATGACGCGTGGACTGAGTCGGATCATGCTCGTGATCCTGACCATCCTCGGTTCGGCGGCGCTGCCCGCGCTGCTCGGATCCCCGGCTCACGCCCAGCCCACGGGGTCGGCCGAAGACACCTCGATGCCGCAGTTCCTGAAGTTGTCCCTCGATTCGGTGAGTCCGGGCACCGTCACCGCGCAGAGCGAGCCGGTGCTCACGGTGGCGGGCACGGTCACCAATATCGGTGACCGCGGGGTCGACGAGGTGGCCGTTCGGGTGCAGCGGGCGCGGCCGGTATCGGACCCCAGCGAGTTGCGTACGGCGCTGAAACTCGATCAGGTGAATTACGAGCTCCCGACGCCCTTCCAGGATGTGGCGGTGCGGCTGGAGCCGGGACAGCGCCAGCAGTTCACCATGACCGTCCCGCTGCGGGACGCGTCGGGGACTTCGCTGAACATCACCGAACCGGGTGTGTACCCGCTGCTGCTGAATGTGAACGGGACTCCGGATTACGGTGGCCAGGCGCGATTGGACGACGCACGGTTCCTGTTGCCCGTGCTGGGGTTGCCGGCCGCCGCGGACGGGAGCGCTCCGCCGCTGCCCGCGCCCGCCGCACCGCCGGTGCAGACAACGCTGCTGTGGCCGCTGGCCGACCGGCCCCGCATGGTGGCCGGGCAAACCGGCGACCTGGACCGGGAAGTCGAGCTGACCGACGACGAGCTGGCCGCCGCGGTGAGCCGCGGGGGCCGGTTGGACGAGCTGGTGGGCGCCTTGGAGTCGGTCTTCGGTGACGATCGGACGGCCGACGGGCCGTCTTCGGCGGTCTGCCTGGCGATCGATCCCGATCTGTTGCTCACCGTGCAGGCCATGACCAGCGATTACCGAGTGCTGGCCAGTCCGTCCGATCCGGACGGCGCGACGCGTCCGGGTTCGGGGACCGAATCCGCGAAGTCCTGGCTGGACCGGTTGCGGAATCTGGCGTCCTCGATGTGCACGGTGGCGCTGCCCTTCGCCCAGGTCGATATCGCTGCGCTCGCGGCGGCCGCCGACCCCGCGCTCACCGCGCGGGCGCTGGATGCGCCGGCGGCGATCGTCGATTCCATCCTGAACACCCGGTCCGTTCGCGGTGTGAGCCTGCCCGACGCCAGCAGCCTGGACCAGGGCGCGGCGCAGCTCCTGAGGAATCAGGGCTTCGGGACCGCGGTGCTGGCCGCCAACGCGGTGGCGCCCGAGGGCGGTGCCGGCGACCCGTACGCGGCCGTCCCCGATCTGGTGCGGCTGCCCGGCGTACCGGGAACGGTTCCGCCGCCCGCGCCGGCTCCCGAGTCCGGCGACACCCCCGATGCGGTACCCGCCGGCGACACCGCCGACGACGGTGCGCAGCCGGGGCCGGGTACACCGGCACAGACCCCGGCGGGGGCCACACCGGCGCAGCCCGGCGGCGGTGGTTCCTCGACGGCCGATCCGGCGCTGCGCGTGGCGACCTTCGATATCTGGCCCGCGGCCGCGCTGGCGGGGGTCGGATCCAATCCACCCACTCCGGCCTATGTACCGGAGTCGGCGCGGTACGCGGTGACCAACGATTCCCGGACCGCGCGGCTGCAGGACGCGTTGGGGGCGGTGTCCTGGCGGGCGCTGCAGAACGATCCGGGCCGGCCGCGTTCGCAGTTGATCATGCCGCCGCAGCAGTGGGGCGCGAACCGGGACGAGGCCGCCGCGCTGCTGCGCCAGCTCGACCTGCTGGTCGAGAACAAACTGGTCGATCCCCGGCCGTTCGACGATCTCGTCGGCCAAGCGCCCGATCCTGTCCCGTATCAGCCGGCGCCGCTGCCGGAGGCGGCCATGGAGGCGGTACCGGTCCATTTCGCGACCCCCGCCCGCGACCAGTCGCATCGGATCTCGCAGCTGCTGCAGGCAATGGTGGAGCTGCCCGAGGCTGCGCCGACCCCGCGCGCCTATCTCGATCCGCTGCGCGACGATCTGGTGCGCGCGCTGTCGCTGTCCGATCGCCGCGGCGGTCCCACCGCGCAGGCCGAGGTCTTCGCTGCGCGCCGGATCGAGAAGGCGACATCGACGGTCGACGAGGTCTTCCGTTCGGTATCGGTGCTGCCGCCCGGCGGGGTGTACACGCTGGCTTCCGAGTCGAGTCCGCTGCTGCTGGTGGCCCGCAACGATCTGCCCGTGTCGGTGCGGATCAGGTTCCGCATCGACGCACCGGCGGAAACCAAGATCACCGATATCGGCGAGCAGTTGCTGCCGCCGCGCGGTACCCGGTCGTTCCAGATCCCGACCGAGGTCAGTGACAGCCGCAAACTCGTGGTGCCGATCTCGCTGAGCACCCCGGAGGGGGTGCCGCTGGGCCACGCCACCTCGATCTCGGTGCGATCCAACGCCTACGGCCAGATCCTGGCGATCATCACCGCATGCGCGGCCGCGCTGCTGTTCCTGCTGGCCGGGCGCCGGTTGTGGCGGCGTTTCCACGGCAAACGCGATCCCGCCGACAAAGGTATCGATCCCGGGTTGCGGCAGCGGGTCGTCCGGTTGGGGCGGGCGCGCCGGCGTGGACGGGGCCGGTCCGGACCACAGGTGAGCGAGGTGGCCCGGGAGGCGACGCACCGGACGGCCCGCGGCCGGGAACGGGTGTAGCGGCGGATTCCCCCGCCGGCGGGGACGGACCGGGCGGCGGTTTTCCGAGGCTCTCGCTCGTGTGCCGGGTGCTGCGCGGCCGCCGCGTGTTTCGGCGGCCGGCTCCGACGCTCCCACGGCCAGGGGTGGTGCACACGGCCGGGAGAGGTGACCCGGGCCCACGACCCATGGAAGATGGAAGGGTGCGCACCGGCTGCCCGGGTTCATCCGGGTGCCGGTGCGTAGGCGGACGCATTACCGCCCGTTCGTCGCGCGCGAACGCCGAGACAATGTGTTCGACGCGACACAGGGGACAACCGCCGCGCGGGGTCCGGGCGATACAGGAGGCATGATGAGCGACGATGAATCCTCCGCTCATCGGCAGCAGCCCGGTCGACAGCCCGACGGTCCACGAGCCCGCCGGTCCCCCAGCGCACCGTGGGAGCGAGCACCTCGAGCTCCCGGCCCGGAGACGGATATGACCGGTCATCCCGGCGATCCGGAACTGGACCGCGACCGCCCCGGCGCGTTCCGGGAGCCGCCCCCGCAACTGCGCCGGCCCGAGCGCCCCGGCACTCCGGCGGATCGATCCGGCCCGCCCGGACCGCGTCCGGTACCGGCACCTCGCCCCGGACCGCATCCGGGGGAGGACCGCTATGCCCCCAACCGGCCACAGCAGCCGGATCCGCGCATGCCCCTGAATCAGCCGCCCGGGCGGCCCGCAAATCCACCGCCGGGAGCTCGCCCGGCCGTACCCCCCGACCAGCGCTCCGCACCACCGCCGGGAGCCCGTCCGGCGGTCCCGCCCGAGCAACGGTCCACGCCACCATCGCCCGCCCGCCCGGCCGTCCCGCCCGAGCAGCGTTCCGCGCCTCCCTCGGGCGCCCGCCCGGCCGTTACCCCCGAACAGCGGCACACGCCCCCGGGGCCCGCGCAGGCCGCTGTACCGCCGATACCCGGTGGCCGCCGACAGCCATCCCCGGGCCGATCGCCAGTACCCGGTCCGGGCCGGCCGCCGGCGCCCGGTGCCCGCCCGCCGGGCCCGGGACGACCCGACGACGGGCGTCCTCCCCTGCGCCCCCGCCCCGACGGCGCCCCCGCCGCGGGCCCGTCCTCCGAACCGTTCCCCGCGCAACGGATGCGGCCGATGCAGCCACCGCCCGCCGGTGGCCCGCCACCGGGCCGCCCCGGGGCCCCGGATCGGGCCCCCATGCCTCCCCAGGCGCGGCCGCAGGCACCGGACTCGCAGCCCCGGGTGCGCAACCGACCCGGGCCGCAGCAGCCGGCGCCACGCCAGGGGCCGCCCTCCCAGCCGTTCCGCCAGGTACCGCCGGGCCGGGAACCCGCACCGGCTTCCGCGGCCGCGGTTCCCGCGCCCAATCGGCCGGGAACGGGCCGGATGCCCGCGGTCGCCGTCGCGGAGAAACCCGCCGCGGGCGCGTCCCCGGACAAGGCCGACAACAGTCAGGCCAAGCTCCTGAAGGATTCCGGGTCGATCGCGATCGCCACCCTGATCAGCCGTATCACCGGTTTCGGTAAACAGCTGCTGTTGCTGACGGTGCTGGGCCCGGCCATCGCCAGCTCGTTCACCTCGGCCAGCCTCATTCCGAACATGATCGCCGAACTGGTGCTGGGTGCGGTGCTGACGGCGATCGTGGTCCCGACGCTGGTCCGGGCCGAGCAGGAGGACTCCGACGGCGGCGCCGCCTTCATCCGGCGCCTGGTCACCGCGGCCTCGGTCATCCTCGGCACCGCCGCGCTGCTGGCCACCGCGGCCGCGCCGATTCTGGCCACCCATGTCTTCGTCTCGGCCGACGGAAAGGTCAACACCGCCCTCACCACGGCACTCACCTTCCTGCTCGTGCCGGCCGTGCTGTTCTACGGGTTGTCCGCGTTGTTCACCGCCGTTCTCAACACCCGCGGCGCGTTCAAACCGGGCGCCTGGGCACCGGTACTGAACAATGTGGTGGTCCTGGTCGTACTGGGCCTATACGCGCTGACGCCGGGGGAGATCACCCTGGACCCGGTACGGATGAGCGACCCGAAACTGCTCGTGCTGGGTTGCGGCGTAACTCTCGGCGTCATCGTCCAGGCCGCCAGCCTGCTGCCCGCGATCCGGCGCCAGGGTATCGACCTGCGCCCGCTGTGGGGGATGGACAACCGCCTCAGACAGTTCGGCACGATGGCGGCCGCCATCATCCTGTACGTGCTGATCAGCCAGATCGGCGGCATCTTCGCGAACAACATTTCCTCGCAGGCCGACGAGGCAGGCCCGGCGATCTACCAGAACGCCTGGCTGCTGCTCCAGCTGCCCTACGGCGTCATCGGCGTCACCCTGCTCACCGCGATCATGCCCCGGCTGAGCCGCAACGCCGCCAACGACGACACCCCCGCGGTGGTCGACGATCTCTCGGCCGCCACCCGGCTGACCATGATCGCGCTGATCCCCATCGTCACCTTCCTGACGATCGCCGGGCCGCAGGTCGGCGACGCGCTGTTCGGCTACGCCCGGTTCGCCGAGGACGCCTCCCGGCTCGGTACCGCCGTGAGCTTCTCGGCGTTCACCCTGATCCCGTACTCGCTGGTGCTGATCCATCTGCGCGTGTTCTACGCCCGCGAACAGGCATGGACACCCACCTGGATCATCCTCGGAATCACCACCATCAAGATCCTGTTCTCGGCACTGGCCCCGTTCATCGCCAACAGCAGTCAGCAGGTGGTGATCGTGCTCGGTGTCGCGACCGGCCTCGGCTTCACCACCGGCGCGGTGATCGGCGGCTACCTGCTGCACCGCAGCCTGGGCGATCTGCGGATGGCCAATGTGGGGCGGACGGTCAGCCGGGTGCTGCTGGCTTCGCTGGCCGGCGGTGCGGTCATGCTCATCGCGGACCGGGTCATGGGACTGGACCGGCTGACCGAATCACTCGGCGGCCCCGGTTCGTTCATCCGCGTGGGTATCACCGCGATCGTCATGTTCGCGGTGGCATTCGGGCTGATGCGCCTGGCCGGTATCCCCGAGGTCGTCGCGATCACGGTGGCCGTCTCGCGCCGCCTCGGCATCACTCCGCCGGCCCCCGAGATCGACCTCGGACCCGCCGAGGACGAATACGCCACCCGCGTTATGCACCGGCCGGATCCGTACCTGGCGTACTCCGGCTTCGACTCGGCCATGGACGCGCAGAGCACCATGGTGCTGCCGGTGATCCGGCCGGACTCGGTTGAGCGCACCGGCGCGGGCCAGTTCCCGTACCCTGTTCGGCAGACGAGCACAAGAGGCAGGACCGCTGAAGTTGCGGCATACCAGGGCGAAGGAGGTCCGAGGGTGAGCGACGACGCGGTGGGCGAGCGCCCAGCCGCCGATTCTTCCTCGAATCCGGCGAGCGGTCGCCTGTCCACCGATGTTCCCCCGGAGCAGTCGGCACCGGGCGACCCGCACACCCAGCGCGGGGGCGGTGAACCGTCTGCGCACGATCCGGCGTACCCGGCGGAGCAGCGGGCGGAATCGGGGGCCTACCCCGACGACGACACCGCGCGCTTCGCGGGTGGATCGGACGACGGATACGAATCGGAGGAACCCGGCGAACACCTGTCGGAAGAGCAGCTACACCAGACCGGTGCGACGGTTTCGGCCACCGACCCGGTCTACGACACCGGCATGATCCCGGTTCCGCCGATGACCCGGTCCAGCCGGGTTCAGCGCGGGCCCGAGCTCATTCCCGGCGCTTCGGTCGCCGGTGGCCGTTACCGGCTGCTGGCCGGGCACGGCGGGGCGCGTGGGCTGCGGTTCTGGCAGGCACTCGATATCAAACTCGACCGTGAGGTCGCGCTGACCTTCGTCGACGCCGATCAGAAGGCCGGCGGTAATTCCGGCCAGGACGGTCCGCAGGCGATCCTGTCCCGGACCCTGCGGCTGGGCCGGATCAACTCGCCGGGTCTGGCCCGGGTGCTGGACGTGGTGCGCGGTAGCTCCGGCGGCATCGTGGTCGCCGAATGGACCCCGGGCCGTTCACTGCGCGAGATGGCCGTAACCGTCCCGTCGCCGATCGGTGCCGCGCGCGCCATCCGCGTCCTGGCCTCGGCCACCGAAATGGCCCACCGCAGCGGCGGAGCCCTGTCCATCGACCATCCGGACCGGATCCGCATCAGCGCATCCGGCGATGCGGTGCTGGCCTTCCCCGGCACCCTGGGTGACGCGGATCCGCAGAGTGATGTCCGCGGTCTGGGCGCCATGCTGTATGCCCTCATGACCGCCCGCTGGCCGCTGCGCCAGGGCGGAATGAGCGGGAACACGGCGACGGTCGGCGGCCTGCACCTGGCCGATTTCGGTCCCGACGGCACTCCGGTGGAACCCCGCCAGATCCGGCCCGAGGTCCCGTTCGAGATCTCCGCGGTGGCGGTACGGTCGCTGGAGCCCGACAAGGGTGTCCGGACCGCAGCCACCATCCAGCATGTGCTGGAGCAGGCGTCGGTGGTGGACCAGAAGACCGATTTCATCCCGGTGCTGCGACTCGGGCAGCGGGCCCCGGCCCCGGTCGACGAATCGCTGGCCGATCCGGAATTGCTCGCCGCCGAACGCGAGAAATCGCAGCGGATGATGTGGATCATGGTGGCCCTGGGCATACTCACCGCCCTGGTCGTCGGCATCGTCATCTGGTGGCTGGTCAGCGTTTTCGCTCCGGGTGACTCCAGCGAGCCGCTCAACGAGCAGAAGGTCATCGGTCTCACCACCAGCCGCGCGCCGGATGCCTCGGAGACACCGGCGGGTCCGTCGTCGGCACCCGCCGCGGCCGCCGGGGTGCCGGTGCCGGCCAGCGCAGTGGTCGTGTTCTCCCCGGAGGGCACCCCCGACGATCCGTCCGGCGCCGCCACCACCACGGACGGCGATCCGGCGACCTCCTGGCGCACCGACCAGTACTTCCAGCAGTTCCCGGCGCTGAAGAAAGGCGTCGGACTGCTGGCCACCCTGCCCAGCCCCGCGACGCTGACCAAGGTCTCGATCACCTCGTCCACCCCGGGAACCAGTGTCGAGATCCGCACCTCGCCCACCGAGGCGGCCACCCTCGATCAGACCCAGCTCGTCGGCACGGCCGTCCTGGGCGACGGGGTGACCGAGGTTCCGATCCAGACCGACCAATCGGCGCGCTACGTCCTCATCTGGGTTACCGGGCTGGGTAATTCGGGGGCGCAGTTCCAAAGCTCCATCGCCGAACTCGGGTTCGAAGCCGAACGCTGATCGGTGCGTTCCGAGCGGCCCGCACGTGCACGCGTGCGGGTCGAGATCGGTTGCCGCCGAATCAATTGCCGGGATATGATCGCGCTCCGCGCTCTCAGCAGGGAGCCCGGCGGGATCAGGGGTTCGATTCCGCACGCTGCCCACCGCAGTGATTGTCGGTACCGGATCACCGGCTGTCGTCGCTGCAGTGAGCGCTGTCCAAGGGGTTGGCTATTGGCGTCCGAAGTGAACGCGGGGGGTCGTGCCGGGACACGAGCCGCTGCGGTGGGAACAGGGGAATCCCAGCTGGATACGACAACCGATACAGATCTGTTGCGGGCCCACGCGAACGGCGCACCGCATGCTTTCGCCGAACTGATCCGCAGGCACAACGATCATCTGTGGCAGACCGCGGTACGTGTCTGCTACACCCCGGAGGACGCGGCCGACGCCCTGCAGGAGGCGCTGCTGTCCGCACACCGCAACGCGGGTTCCTTCCGGGCGGAATCCGGGGTGCGCACCTGGCTGCACCGGATCGTGGTGAACGCCTGCCTCGACCGGATCCGCCGCAACCGCGCGCGGCCGACGCTGTTTCTGGCGCCGGAGATTTGGCCCGAGATCTCCGACGATTCCGACGATTACAGCCGGGTCGATATCTCGCTGGTGCTCGAGCGCGCGCTTTTCCGGCTTCCACCGGACCAGCGGGCCGCGGTCGTCGCGGTCGACGTGGAAGGATACAGCGTCGCGGACGCCGCGGAACTGCTCGGCGTTCCGGTGGGCACCGTCAAGAGCAGATGCGCGCGGGCCCGGCAGCGACTGAAGACCGAACTGGATTCACTGCACGTGGAGAGGAACCAGATGTAGGGCCCTCACGTCAGTACCAGTGACACATTTTTCCTCCCAAACGGTATGTACACCCGAGGGAGTACAGAAAACCGGCCGCAGGAATCGGTATCCGAGTCAGATGGACGCAGCAGCATTGGAGGTGTGCAGGTCATGAGCCCCATTCCGCAACCTCCTTTCCCGGCGGAGTTGCTCGCCGATCTGCACGCCGGAAATATCGATCCGGAGCTCGGTGCTCGCCTGTGGCCCGCGGTACAGCGCGACCCGGACGCGAAACGCTATCTCGACTCGCTGGACGAGCTCCGCGGCTCGCTGGCGGCCCTGGGCACCGTTGAGCGGATCACCCGCCCGATTCCCGGTGATATCGCCGCCCGCCTGAACGCACTGGCCGAATCGCTGGGCCGGCCGGGAGGCGACTCCGGAACCGATACCGCATGGACCGGGCTCGCCGATCCGCCGAACGATTCGCCACCGAACCCTTCCGATATCCCGCCACCGGCACTCGGTTCCGCGCTCCCAGCGCTCGACGAGTCCGGTCCCCGAACACCTTTCGAGCCCGCGGGTATCGCCGCGCCCATCTCCCTGGACGCCCGGCGCAGGCGGCGTCGACTCGTGGCGGGGCTCGCCGCCGCGGCCGTGCTCGTGGTCGCCATCGGGGCCACGTTCTTCGCCGTCGGAGGTTCCGAGAGGGCCACCACCCCCACGGCGGCCCCACCGCCCTCCGCGAGTACCGAACCGGGCCCAGGGCTCGATACGGCGGTGGCGCTGCGCGCGCTCGGCCGCAACGACGTCGGCGGTCGCCTCGCCGAACCCGCCGCACTCGCCGCCTGCGTAGCGGCCAACGGAATAGATCGCCCGGTGCTGGGGTCGGCCGATATGGATTTCCGCGGCCGCGAAGCGGTCCTCATCCTGGTCGGGGGCCGCAACGGAGCGCAGATCACCGCCCTGGTGGTCGGTCCCGGCTGTGGCCCCGGTAACCCCGATGTCCTCGCCACCACCGATATCGGCTAGGCATCTCCCCGGCCTGCGCTGCGGCGCCCGGGACCGGCGGTCGGCCCGCGTCCGACAAGCACCCGCCGGGCGCGGAGGACCGGGAACAAAGCGCGTCTACCCTGTTGTTGACCGAATCGTCCCCGCTAGCTTTTCTGGAAGGGTCCCATGAGCACGCCAGTTCGCGACCTGATCATCGTCGGCTCCGGACCGGCCGGTTACACCGCCGCCGTGTACGCCGCCCGCGCCGAACTCCAGCCGCTGGTGTTCGAGGGCACCCAATTCGGCGGCGCGCTGATGACCACTACCGAGGTGGAGAACTTCCCCGGTTTCCGCGACGGCATCATGGGCCCCGACCTTATGGAACAGATGCGTGAGCAGGCCAAACGCTTCGGTGCCGATATCCGCACCGAAGATGTGGACGCGATCGACCTGAGCGGCCCGGTGAAGAAGATCACCGTGGGCGGCGATGTGTACGAAGCGCACGCGGTGATCCTCGCCATGGGTTCGGCCGCCCGCTACCTCGATGTCCCCGGCGAGCAGGATCTGCTCGGCCGCGGCGTGAGCGCATGCGCCACCTGTGACGGCTTCTTCTTCAAGGGCCAGGACATCGTAGTGGTCGGCGGCGGCGACTCGGCGATGGAAGAGGCGATCTTCCTCACCAAATTCGCCGCCAGTGTCACCGTGGTGCACCGGCGCGAAGAGTTCCGCGCCTCCCGCATCATGCTCGAACGCGCCAAGGCCAACGAGAAGATTCGCTTCCACCTCAACGCCGAAGTCGTGCGGGTTCACGGCGAGACCAGCGTCACCTCACTGACCCTGCGCGACACCCGCACCGGCGAGACTTCCGAACTCGCCGCCACCGGCCTGTTCGTGGCCATCGGCCATGATCCGCGCAGCGAACTCGTCCGCGGCCAGGTCGAGCTGAACGCCGAGGGATACGTGCAGGTGCGTGAGCCGGGCACCCAGACCACCGTCGAGGGCGTCTTCGCCGCCGGTGACCTGGTCGACCACACCTATATGCAGGCGATCACCGCCGCCGGCACAGGCTGTCGCGCCGCCATCGACGCCGAACGCTGGCTCGCCGAACGCGGCGATATCACCAGCAATACGCTGCGGCACGCCGACCGGCCGGTCGACGTCGCTGTAGCGAACTGACCCGCGGGCGCGTCGCGCCCGGGAGATCAAGGAGAACACCCATGTCCGAAAGCACCAACACGGTCACCGTCACCGACAAGTCGTTCGCCGACGACGTGCTGTTGAGCGAGAAGCCGGTGCTGGTCGATTTCTGGGCCACCTGGTGCGGGCCGTGCAAGATGGTCGCCCCGGTGCTGGAGGAGATCGCGGGTTCGCACGGCGAGAAACTCACGGTGGCCAAACTGGACATCGACGCCAATCCCGAGACCGCCCGTGATTATCAGGTGATGAGCATCCCGACTATGATCCTTTTTGCCGGTGGTAAGCCGGTGAAACAGATCGTCGGAGCCAAGGGCAAGGCTGCTCTCCTGCGGGAACTCGAAGACGTGATCTGACGTCTCGAATACGCCAACAAGCGGCCGTGACGCGGCGACGCGCCGTAGTATGCCCTGACCGAGATTGTCGAATTCCGGTCGGGGTCTGACAGAATCGACCACGCTCCGTCGTGCGAGGGTGTAGGCCGTCGCATGAGTGGGTACCCGGGATTGACGGAAGGAAGGGCCCTCACGCATGCACCGACTTCGTCACGGCGACATCGGTCCAGCCGTAGCAGAGGTTCGGAGCACCCTGGCAAGTCTGGGGTTCCTGCACGCGCACAACAGCGTGGACACCGATAGCGCGGGCGAATACTGGAAAGACACCGAAGCCACCTTCGATTACCAGCTCGATTCCGCGGTGCGTGCATTCCAGCAGCACCGCGGACTGTTGGTCGACGGCGTCGTCGGCCCGGCCACCTACCGCGCGTTGAAAGAGGCGTCGTATCGGCTGGGCGCCCGCACCCTCATCTACCAGCTCTCCGCCCCGCTCTACGGCGACGATGTGGCGACGCTGCAGCGCCGGCTGCAGGATCTCGGGTTCTATGTGCACCGGGTGGATGGGTTCTTCGGTCCGCACACCCACGAGGGGTTGACCTCGTTCCAGCGCGAGATCGGTCTGTCGGCAGACGGTATCTGCGGTCCGGATACGCTCCGTTCGCTGGAATTGCTCGGCGCCCGGGTTACCGGGGGCAATCCGCACCGGATCGCCGAAGAAGAAGTGGTGCACCGGGCCGGGCCGCAGCTCACCGGTAAACGTATCGTCATCGATCCGGGTTTGGGTGGAGACGACCGCGGCCGGGCCGTACCCACCGAATTGGGAGACGTGTACGAATCGGAGGTTTTGTGGGATCTGGCCAGCCGGCTGGAGGGCCGGATGGCGGCCACCGGGATGGAAACCTTTCTGTCCCGCCCGTGGGGGAGCAATCCGACCGATGTGGAGCGCGCGGAAACCTCCAACGCCTTCGACGCGGATTTGATGATCTCGCTGCGATGCGCGTCCAATTCCAGCCCCATGGCCAACGGCGTCGCCGGGTTCTACTTCGGTAATTCGCACGGGTCGGTCTCCATGATCGGCCAGGTCCTGGCCGGGTTCATCCAGCGCGAGGTGGTGGCTCGTACCTCGCTGCAGGATTGCCGTACCCATCCGCGTACCTGGGATCTGCTGCGCCTGACCAAGATGCCGACCGTTCAGGTCGATCTCGGCTATGTCACCAATCAGTACGATGCCTCGGTGCTGGCCAACCCCCGGATGCGCGATGTCATCGCGGAAGCGATTCTGATCTCGGTGAAGCGCCTCTACCTGCTCGGGCAGGACGATCAGCCCACCGGCACATACACTTTCGCCGAACTGCTGGCCGAAGAACTCGCCGCCGCCGACAGCGGATAGCGAGCTCCCCGGCCGGGGGTTCTACAACGTGAGGACCCGGGTCGGCACGGTCATCGACGCAGCGGCCAGCAGCTGGTCGAGAGCGTGCTCGACATCTTCTTTCCAGCCGTGGTCGGAGTCGAGTTCGAGCCGCAACCGTGGGAAGCGATGGTGCGGCGCCACCACTTCGAATCCGACCTCCTCCAGGAAGTCGGATTCGATCATGCAGTTCTGCGGACTGCAGTCCAGGCTGGATCCGCGCGTACCGCGATCGGGTGCGCCGATCCGTTCCATCAGGCGCATGGTCCCGGTGGGCCGGTCGGACAGGGCAGTGCTCGCCGGGGTCCCGCGGATACCGAAGGCTTCCAGTGCGCGCACACCTCGCCGGACCAGGTCGGTGACCACGCCCTGCACCAGACGGTAGGCGATATCGCCGTCCAGGTCGGGATACTCCGTACCGAGGGTGGTGAGCAGTACCGCATCGGGGCTCACGGGGGAGGTGGGGAAGAGTCCGGAACGCGAAACGACCCGGGGCGGCGCGTAGAGGGCACAACCGACAGTTTTGTCGTCGACGGTCGCCAATTGGCCGCAGGAACCCCATTCGAGCATGACCGTCGAGATCCAGGCTTCCTTCTCGAACACCGGATCGCTGAATCCGCACGAGTCCGCGGCCACCGCGGGATCCATTTCCCAGAAAACACAGCGGCGGGCATGAGCCGGTAGCCGGCTGATGCTCTCCAGGGTTAGTCCTGTGACGCTGGTCGACACCGCTCTGCTCAGCCTCCAGCTATCCGATTCGTCTACGCTCACGCCGCATCATAGTTTTCTCGACAGCCAGAATATGCGATCAAGCGAACCCGCCTCATTTCGCGTCACCGTGATCTTCGATTGATTTCCGTAGCCGCGCTCTGACCCCACGACCAGCCACTGTCACAGTGACGTTTCAGCTCCGGGGGGCAGGTTGCGCGGGCGACACGGCGATTTTTCAGTTTTCGAGTGCCGATTGCATCATCAGCTCGACAATCCGTTCCAGATCGTCCACCGATCCGAACTCGACGACGATCTTGCCCTTCCGTTTACCGAGGTTCACCGAAACCTTGGTGTCGAACGATGTCGACAGGCGGTCGGCCACATCCTGTAGTCCAGGGGAGTGGATAGGCGGCCGCTTCGGCACCGGAGGTTTGGGCGGCTCCTCCTCCCGGTTCGCCAGCTTTACCGCTTCCTCGGTGGAACGCACCGAGAGCCCCTCGGCGACGATCCGAGCCGCAAGCACTTCCTGGGCGTCGGCGCCACCCTCGAGACCGAGCAACGCGCGCGCATGCCCGGCGGAAAGCACGCCGGCCGCGACCCGGCGCTGCACCGGGATCGGTAGTTTCAGCAGCCGGATCATATTGGTCACCACCGGCCGGGACCGGCCCAGCCGGGTTGCCAGTTCCTCCTGGGTGACCCCGAACTCTTCGAGCAGCTGCTGATAGGCCGCTGCCTCTTCGAGCGGGTTCAGTTGAACGCGGTGGATATTTTCCAGCAGCGCGTCCCGGAGCATGGCATCGTCGTTGGTTTCACGAACGATGGCCGGGATGGTTTCCAGACCGGCCTGCTGGCACGCCCGCCAGCGCCGCTCGCCCATGATGAGCTGATAGCGGCCACTGCCCGATTCGATTTCCCGCACCACGATCGGCTGCATGAGCCCGAATTCCCGGACCGAGTGGACGAGTTCCGAGAGGGCCTCGTCGTCGAAATACTGACGCGGCTGCTTGGGGTTCGCCTCGATTTTGTCCGGCGCTATCTCTCGATACACCGCGTCACCGGCCGAAGCCAGCTCCGGAACCTCCACAGGTTCCGGCACCTGATGAAGATAGGTGGATGCTGGGCGGGGCCCGGGATCCAGTCCGATCACCGCATTGGCCGCCTCGGTCCCCAGACCCGCCGCGACCGGCGCCGGTCCCGTCGGGATCAATGCCGCCAGACCGCGTCCCAGCCCACCCTTTTTCGACTGACTCACCGGCCTACCCTTTCCCTTGCCCGCGTCCACAACCACGCCCGATCACACTCGATCCATTCACTCCGCGCCATCCGCCGCCGCGGCGTACTTCACCGCACCGCGTGCGGCGAGCTCCCGGCCGGCATCCAGATAGCTCAAGGCACCGCGGGAGCCCGGATCATAATCCAGAACCGTCATCCCGTACCCGGGCGCCTCGGAGACCTTGACACTGCGCGGAATCACCGAGCGCAGCACCACATCGCCGAAGTGGCTGCGCACCTCCTCGGCGACCTGGTCCGCCAGCTTGGTGCGCCCGTCGTACATCGTGAGCACCACAGTCGATACATGAAGGTCGGGGTTGAGATGCGACTGCACCAGGCCGATATTCCGAATCAACTGACCCACACCTTCCAGCGCGTAGTACTCGCACTGGATCGGGATCAGGACCTCGCGCGCCGCGACCATCGCATTGATGGTGAGCAGCCCGAGCGAAGGTGGGCAATCGATCATGACGTAGTCGATGTCGTAGCCGGCGATATTGGCTTCCTGAATGGCCCCCTTGAGCCGAGCTTCACGAGCCACCATGGAGACCAGTTCGATCTCGGCCCCGGCCAGATCGATCGTCGCGGGAATGCAGAGGAGATTATCGCTGTGCGGGCTCTGCTGGATCGCATCCTGAACCTTGATCTCACCGATCAGCAGTTCGTATGTGGACGGGATACCCGAATGATGCTCGACCCCCAGCGCGGTACTGGCGTTGCCCTGCGGATCGAGATCTATTACGAGCACCTTCATCCCATGGTGCGCCAGAGCTGCGGCCAGATTCACCGTCGTCGTGGTCTTACCCACCCCGCCCTTCTGGTTGGCCACGGTGATGATGCGTTGCTCATGCGGTTTCGGCACTGTCACCTTTCCTGGGTGCATTAGCTGGCTCGCGCGGTGCGCTTCGGCAGCAATCGGCGTCTCGGTGGGGGAGATGTGCCCGTACGGCGTACTCCCGAAGGCTTCCGGGCCGATATTGCTGTTATCCAGCATTCCCGGTACGCGTGATGTTTCCCGTGAAACATTCGCTGAACCGTTCGACATAGACCGCTCCTAACGCGAGAACTGCAAGTCACGTGGCCTGACGGACGCCGGCGCCGTGTCGTCGAAACAAGCCGTACTGGTTCGAATCATGCTCCACGACGACAACCTCGGCATCTGCGTGAGGACCGGACAGCTTCGCTGCGATGCCTGATCACGCGAAGCTACCTCCTCCGACGCTGACGCTCAGTCGCCAGTCGACCGAGCGGAGCTTTCGCCGCTGCAACACCAAGATTCCTACGTGGCACCGACGCTCACGCCCGACGCTCATAGCTTGCCAGCCGCAGGCGCGATAAGAAAGCTGAATCGCGGCGACGCGCCCACAACACGCCTAACTTTCCGCATTCCGAGGCAGAACTACCGTCGCCGACGAGTTGGATGGCGATGTTTCACGGGAAACATCGACCACGGACACATCGGCCTCTGGAAGCTCTGCGGGAACCGGGTTCCCGAGAACAGCCACCGCCGCCTTTCATCAACCGCTCACGCCGCCTTCTACATCACCCGCCTCCGGACCTTGCGGGGGCGATCAAGAAGCTACGAACGACCCGTCTCGGCGGTCAGCGCGTCGAGTTAAATCTCTACTGCGAGCCTCGGCAGTGAACCGGGTTGTCACAGTGACGGTTCGGTGGGTAGGGGAGCCCACACCCATGGCCAGTCCACCGAGTGCGCACCTGCGCTCTCTGTGCCCCCTGATCCTCGGCAACCAGGTGTCGGGCGTAGCTCGACCACCGACCCTCCACCACCGAGCCCGCCCCGCCCCGCCTTGCCCGCCCGCCTTGCCCGCCCGCTTTGCCCGCCCGGCATGCCCCGCCCGGCATGGCTCGACCGACGCAGCCGGACCGGCTTATCCCGTCTGGCATCACTCACCAGGTCGGTCCGTCCGGCGTCTCCTCGACCACCGGCACTCGCCAAGGCAGCGTTCGTCGACTCGGCCCGGCGCCTCGCGTGGATGCGGCCTCAGCGTTACCCGCATTCGCGGAGGTACCTGCCGCACCCTGCGCGGATCACTTGCGGCCGGCCGTACTTCGCCAGTGACCCGCTCCGCCCACGACGAACCGCCGCCCATCGGAAACCCGCCCCGGGTCGATAGCGAAGGGAAGTCTCGGGCTGTCACCGGGTTGGCGGCTCACTGAACCGGCGCATCGTCTCGACAAGATCTACAGCCGACACCACACGCTTCGTCGTGGCGCAAATGGCGACCCCGTCACCCCGGTGCACCCGTATAGCGAAATCATTCCGGACCTATCCAAATCACTCCGGACCTATCCGAACGAAGCACCGCACTGAACGGCCGCGTCCACCACCGGGCAGGCATTACGTACCCGGCGTTACGGCTGGACAGGAACTCGGCCGCCGTCGACTCCGCTCTACGAATGGCCGCACAGGCGCACTGTCCGATTCGGTGTACGGCCGACCCGCACAGCACCATCGGCCTGGAGAAACCACCCGCTCGTTTCAGATCACGAAGTCATTTGATCGGGAGATACCGCGCCGACAGCCTGTATCACGACCTATCCCCAATGATCCGCGGCGATATCTCACCCGCACCGAGCACTCACCCCAAGCGTGGCGGCTCGGATCGCCGATCGCGGAGCGCCGGATTCCGGCAGGGCATCCGCGCGACCATTGGATGCCCTGTAGGCGCCGTTCGGCTCCACACCGATCCAACGGTTGAGCATGTTCCCCGCAGCATCCGTAATGGATCGGAGACACTCAGCCGATGCTCCCCGTTCAACCACGGGACCGGCCCACCCCGGCCGCTTCCATCGAACCGCAACCGAACCGGACTGCACGCGTTCCGAGGGTGCATCGCACCGGTCTCGATCTGCTGCGGTTCCTGCGCAATGTGACGCGGATTTCACCGGCGCCCCCAGCGAACCGACCAGCGGCAGCGAACCGACCGCATCCAACGTGTTGACGCCAAGCGGCCCAGTTCGATGCCGACGCATCACCCCACGCCAGCTCGCGAGGCCGAGCCGAACGAAGGGATGCACAAGCCGGACGCGGCAGCAGTGCGCGAGCCGAACGCAGTAGCAGTGCGACCAGAACGGGGGGACAGTCGGCCGCGCGCACTGAAGCGGCCGGGGATCACCCATGGGCTGGACTGCCTGGCGGCGCAGCCGGAGCGAGGCCTGCCGACCCCACTCACCCGACCTTCATATCGCGCGCGGAGAAGCAGAGTCATAACTCGTAAGGTTCGACACGACGATCCCGCAGGTTCGTGTGCATAGAAATCCGCGCATCACCGGACGGAACTCGTCGAATTCCGGTACCGACTCTCTGAGCGGACGAGTCCGCGGGACGAGGAAGTCACCCAAGTGCCGAACCAGCCGAGCCGGCACATCGATCCGTTTCACGTGAAACCCGGCCCCTGCGTTCGCCTATGCCCGGGCAACCCGGCTGCTCGACCGACGGAAGATCCCGGCCGCCCGCCCCACCTCGAGCGATCACATAATCTGGGCCCCACAGCACACAGCCCGGCTTCAGCCGCTGGTCGAGCACCGAACCTCGAGGAAGCCGAAGCGGGCCAATGCGGGCCGCGGGCGAGACGGTCTGCAAAATCTTTCGGTCCCGGCCCGGCAGTTCTCCGTATTAGGCTGCCGGGCGAGCCGGGCCGCGGGTCGACGATCAAACCCACAACAACCCAACCGGGATCAGCGAGCGCGACCGGCAGGACTCATCAAGTGCATCGAAAATACTCCGGGACTCCGGGACTCCGGGACTCCGGGACTCCGGGACTCCGGGACAGAGGATGGCCCATCCCACGGCTGGCGGCAGGCGCATGTTTCCCGTGAAACATTCGCCCGCCAAGACCGCGGCGATTCCGCTCCTACTTTCGGCCGACCCGGCGCTCCGCCCGCACAGCGCGCTTGATCGATTTCTTCGGTGCGCGCTCCGAGCGGCGCAGCCGTTCCGCCGACAGGACCATGGTGGGGGTGGCGACTATCCCGGCGCCGCACTCCAGAACGGAGAAATTCCCGGCACCGGATCGCTCTACCGCGGCCCGGTCGCGCTCCAGCTCCTCGGCCACACTGGATCCTTTGAGGGCGAGCATATGACCGTGCTCCCGGAGCAGCGGAATCGACCATTCGGCCAGCCGTGCCAGGGGAGCGACCGCCCGGGAGGTGACAACATCCGCGCCGCCCGCCTCTCGGATGACACCGGGCTGTTCGGCCCGGCCGCGCACCACGGTGATCGCGAGGTCGGCTGCGTCTATGAATTCCTTCAAGAAGACGGTGCGGCGGAGTAGCGGTTCCACGAGGACGATGCGTAGGTCGGGCCGGGCCAACGCGAGCGGGATTCCGGGTAGGCCCGCGCCGCTGCCGATATCGACCACGGAGGCGCCCTCGCCGATGAGTTCGCCGACGACTGCACAGTTGAGGATGTGTCGCTCCCATAGGCGCGGCACCTCCCGCGGTCCGATCAGTCCGCGCTCCACTCCGGCGGTAGCGAGTGCGGTCCAGTAGTCACGTGCCAACTCCAACCGAGCGCCGAAGACGATCTCCGCTTCGGTCGGCGGCAGCGATTCCGGTGTTCCGGCCTCCGAATCGCCGAGATCTGGTTTCACGTGAAACACCCTTCCGTGTGATCGTGTCGACTCGCCTGTCATGAATATTCTCTTCCGGCCCTCAACCGTAGTTGTCGCGACGCAGCGACGAGGGAGATACATCGGAGACAGGTGAGGCCCGGGTCCACGGACCCGGGCCTCACCCGACCACTCGGCACCCGGCTACCGCACGGGCCGCGGTCTCACTCCGGTACGACAACCACTCGACGGTTCGGCTCGACGCCTTCGCTTTCGCTTGCGACACCCTCGATCGAGGAGACCGCGTCGTGCACGATCTTGCGCTCGAACGGAGTCATTGGGGCGAGTTCCTCGGGAGCGCCGGTCTGCAGAACACGCTGCGCTGCCGCGGCGCCGAGCGCACTCAGGTCGGTACGACGCTTCGCACGCCAGCCCGCCACATCGAGCATGAGCCGACTGCGGATACCGGTCGACTGCTGCACCGCGAGCCGGGTGAGCTCTTGGAGCGCATCGAGCACCTCGCCACTGTGGCCGACCAGTTTCGTCAGATCTTTGCCACCGTCGATACTCACCACCGCGCGGTCGCCTTCGACGTCGAGATCGATATCGCCGTCGAAGTCGAGCACGTCGAGCAGCTGCTCGAGGTAGTCGGCGGCGATCTCACCCTCTTCGATGAGCGCCTCCTCGGCCTCGCTCACCGCGTCGTCGGACTCGGTCTCCACGACGGTCGTGGATACGGTGGCATCTCCACCTTCGGTCTCGAGAGTCATGTGTTTCCTTTATCTGCTCGCCGGACCCCGGCCTGCCCCGGCCGGGATCACGATCACAAGGGGACTGGGGGAATAGCTCAGCGCCGGCGCTTCTGATTCGCCCGGCCGCGGTTACCCGGTCGCTTCTGACCGCTCGACCGCCGCTGGCCCGACTGCTTACCGCCCGACTTGGCGGTCGGCTTCGCCGCTGCCGAACCGTTCGCTTCCGCCTTGCCGGCCTCCGCCGAATCGGAATCCGTCTCGCTGTCGGCTTTCACCGGCTTCTTTCTGGTGTCGACGGGTTTCGCGCCGGGCTTGGGCGCGTTCTCGGCCTGTTTCGCTGCCTTGGCCTGACGCTTGTCTTCTTCTTCTTTGGCCATCCGGCCGAAGACGAGGTGTTGCTGGCCATAGGTCCAGATGTTGTTGGAGACCCAGTAGAGCAGGATGGCGATCGGCAGGAAGGGACCACCGACGAGCACACCGAACGGGAACACCCACAGCGCCAGTTTGTTCATCAGCGCGGCCTGCGGGTTGGCCGCGGCCTCCGCGCTCTGGCGGGCCACCGAGGCCCGCGCATTGAAGTGGGTGGCGATCGCGGCGATGATCATCAGCGGGATGGCGACCGCGGCGATGCTGACCTTGCTCGGGATGCCGCCGTAGTCGGCGAAGGCCAGCAGCTCGTCGGCCGGCGCGGTGATGAACGCCGAGATCGGCGCGCCGAAGATACGGGCGCTCAGGAAGGACTGCACATCGTCGGCGTTGAAGACATAGTTCGGCGTGTGGGCGTTGGTGTACGGGTCCATCCCGAGCTGACCGAATCCGTGACCGGTCCGGTTGAACGAGCGCAGCACATGGAACAGACCGAGGAACACCGGCACCTGGGCCAGGATCGGCAGGCAGCCCATGAGCGGGTTGAAGCCGTGGTCCTTCTGGAGCTTCTGCATCTCCAGCGCCATCTTCTGGCGGTCGTTCTTGTATTTCTTCTGCAGCTCTTTGATCTGCGGCTGCAGTTCCTGCATCTGCTTGGTGGTACGAACCTGTCTCACGAACGGCCTATAGAGCACCAAACGCAGCGTGAAGACGAGGAACACCACGGACAGAGCCCAGGAAAGGCCGTTGTCCGCCCCGAAGGCGAAGCCGAAGACCCGGTGCCAGAACCAGAGGATCCAGGACACCGGATAGTAGATGAAATCGAGCACGGCTCTATGCACTCCCGTCGGTAGTGTCACCGATCACCGCATGCGGTGATCCCTTACAAGCTTCGGTCCGCGGATCGTCGTGGCCGACGTTGCGCCGCCGCTCCGGTACGGGATCCCACCCACCAGGGTGCCAGGGGGCGCATTTGGCCAGTCGCACGGCCGTCAGTCCGACGCCGATCACCAGCCCCCGGGTCCGGAGTGCGGTCACCGCGTACTCACTACAGGTGGGGGTGAAGCGGCACACCGGCATGCGAGTGGGGGAGACGTAGGTCCGGTACAGCTCGATCGAGAAGATCAGAATATTCGCGGGCCACCGGCGGACGGTCGCCGCGTACGCACCCAGCGCGCTCATCGCGACGTACCCCGGCCGGCTGTCACGGCCGATAAGACACCGAGCTTGCGCAACCCGCTACGCAGCTGTCGGCTCAGCTCGCCGCTGTCGGCGGTCGCGGCGCCGGGAAGTGCGCGGATCACGATATCCACCTCGGCGGGGATGTCGGCGGTCAGTTCTGCACAGATATGACGCAGGCGGCGGGCCGTGCGGTGTCGTACGACCGCGTTGCCCACCGCCTTGCTGACGATCAGCCCGAATCGCGGACCGCCGGAACGAACCGGCGCGTCGCGCAATACCGGGTCCCCCTGATCGGCCAGCGCATGGACGACCAGATCGCGATTTCCCGTACGCCTGCCACGCCGTACCGTTCGGGAGAAATCGGCACGGTTGTGCAGCCGGTGCGGCTCAGGAAGCACCCGGAGGCCCGAGGCTCGTCGAAGCCGCCGCTGCGGCGTAGCTACCGGCGGCGTTGGTTACGGGGTTCGGCGGACCCGGCATCGGACACCGAATTCGACGGGGAATCAGGCGGTGAGAGTGCCGCGGCCCTTACGGCGGCGCGCGGTAACGATGGCGCGGCCCGCACGGGTCCGCATCCGGAGACGGAAACCGTGGACGCGCGCCCGACGACGGTTGTTCGGCTGGAACGTCCGCTTGCCCTTGGCCACGGTCAACACTCCTCGAATTGGTGGGCGCCCTGCGGCACCCGAAGCTTTTCGGTGATTCTGGCGATGTCTACCCGGCGCCGCGGTCCTGGCGAACGGTCAGCACAGAACGATCACCACGCCGGGGGGTGACTGTACGAGGGTACTTATCCAGTTCTACCGGGTCAAACTCGCCCCCCATCGTGGCGCTCCACGCGGGCACCCGGCGATCCGCCACCCGGCCCGCGGTGGCGATGATCACCATGCGATCGTGGGGGCGCACAGGGGTGCAGGTGGGGCGCTCATCGCCGACCCGCGCACGGCGCGGGACCGCGGTGGTGGTCCGCCGAGATTCTCCCCATCTGTGGATAATTGTGTGGAAATACCCTGTGAATGGCATATTCGTAGGGCCGAGGGTGCCACGCCGCAGCCGGAAGATCGGGGATTCCGGGCAGCGTCCCCGGGCACCGTATCCACGGGATACGGCAGATCGGTGGTGCGGACGTATGCGGTGTCACTGGGACGAACCAGTACAGTGGACGCACCGCGAGCCCCGGACGTCTGCGCCGAGCAACCGACTCCCGGGGAGGACACTGGATGGACGACGAGCAGAACGTACTGGCCACCGTGTGGCCGGAGGTGGTCGGGGAGTTGACCACCGGTTCGCCCGACGGCGCCATCGGCGCGGTGACCCGAGCTCAGCAGGCGTGGCTGAAACTGGTCAAACCGTTGATGGTCGTCCAGGGCTTCGCGCTGCTCTCGGTCCCCTCCTCGCTCGCTCAGGAAGCCATCGAACGTGACCTGCGCGAACCCATTCTCCGGTCGCTCGGCCGCCGGCTCGGACCGCAGGTGGAAGGTCTCGGGGTCCGAATAGCCGCGCCCCTGCCCACCGGAACCGACAACGGTCCCGCCCGGCACGCCCGGATGACCAGTCGGCCGGAGCCGGCCGCCCGGTCCGACCATTTCGGCAACGGCCGTTCCCGGCCGGCCCCGTCCGCTTTTCCCGCGACCGGCCCGGCCGAGACCTCATGGCCGGCCGAAACCCCGCGCGACACCGAGGGCGGTGAGTACCCGGGCCGCGGATACCAGCCGGAACCCGTATTCCCGCGCCCCGCGGAGGTCCCCGGTGAGCCGCGTTTTCCCGGCCGGGGCTTCTCCCACGAGGCCGAACTGCCGCTGACCGGCGAACTGCCCCGCAATCCCCCACTGCCGCGCACCACCGATCCACTGCCGGGGGAGGCGCCGCGCCGGCCCACCCTGCCCGAGCTACCGCACGGGGGAAGCTTTCCTTCCGGTCCGGCGCGACCCCGCGACACCGAGGACCCGATACGGGATTCCTACCCGGCACCACGGTCCTACCCGCGCGAATACACACCGCCCGCGGACTATCCGCGGGACACCGGATACGAGCGGGATCGGGAATATCCGCCCGCGGAGTATCTCGACCCTTACGCGGGCAGCCGCGGCGATATCGCCGACCCGGTGACCAGCGGCCGGGAGCGTGGTGCGCCATCGGTCCGGGACGGCGGGTCCGACTTGGATCCGATGCTGCCACGACGCGCCGCCCGCCCCGCTCAGGAAACCCTGTTCCCGCCCGACCTCGCTCCCGGTGATCTCGCGCCGCGGGACGGGGTGCGCGATACCGATCGCGACAGTTTGCGCGAGAGTGTCCGCGACCCGGGGGTCGATCCGGAACCCGACGTGCACCTCGAGGACGAGAAGGTGGTGAACGTCCGGGACTCCTGGCCCACCTTCTTCGCGAAATCCTCGGGCGCCGGGGATACGGCGAAACCGTCGGCCAGCCTGAACGCGAAGTACACCTTCGAAACGTTCGTCATCGGCGCGTCCAATCGCTTCGCGCACGCCGCGGCCGTCGCCATCGCCGAAGCTCCGGCCCGCGCCTACAACCCGCTGTTCGTCTGGGGTGCCTCGGGGCTCGGCAAAACTCATCTGCTGCATGCCGCCGGCCACTACGCCCAGCGGCTCTTCCCTGGGATGCGGGTCAAATACGTCTCCACCGAGGAATTCACCAACGACTTCATCAACAGCCTGCGGGACGA
This sequence comes from Nocardia sp. NPDC050799, assembly GCF_040654015.1. Lineage (NCBI taxonomy): Bacteria > Bacillati > Actinomycetota > Actinomycetes > Mycobacteriales > Nocardiaceae > Nocardia > Nocardia sp. NPDC050799. The sequence goes on along the minus strand of NZ_JBFAHF010000022.1, from coordinate 100,453 downwards.
CCGGAAAGTGGCGTTCAAGCGCCGCTACCGCGAGACCGACATCCTGCTGGTCGACGATATCCAGTTCATCGAGGGTAAAGAGGGGATTCAGGAGGAGTTCTTCCACACCTTCAATACCCTGCACAACGCGAACAAGCAGATCGTGGTGTCCTCGGACCGGCCGCCCAAGCAGCTGGCCACGCTGGAGGAGCGGCTGCGCACCCGCTTCGAGTGGGGCTTGATCACCGATGTGCAGCCGCCCGAACTGGAAACGCGTATCGCCATTCTGCGCAAGAAGGCGCGCATGGACCGCCTCGATGTGCCCCACGATGTCCTGGAACTCATCGCCAGCCGGGTGGAACGCAATATCCGCGAGCTCGAGGGCGCACTGATCCGGGTGACCGCTTTCGCGTCGTTGAATGGGCAGCCGCTGGATCAATCGGTGGCCGAGGTGGTGCTGCGCGATCTCATGCCCGAATCACAAGATGTGGAGATCACCGCGTCCACGATCATGGGCGTCACGGCCGAGTACTTCAATACCTCGATGGACGAGCTGACCGGCCCGGGTAAGGCCCGGCCACTCGCCCAGGCCCGGCAGATCGCGATGTATCTCTGCCGGGAACTCACCGATCTGTCGCTGCCCAAGATCGGTCAGGCGTTCGGGCGCGACCATACGACGGTCATGTACGCCGAGAAGAAAGTCCGCAAGGAGATGTCGGAGCGCCGCCGGGTGTACGACCAGGTCCAGGAACTCACCGCGCGGATCAAACAGCGCTCCCGCTGACCGTCGCGTACACGCCGTCGCCGGCAGCGGTTCTCACGGGGGATCGAGGCGATATCTTCGTCCGGCCAGGTTCGGGTGGTGACCTGTTCGCGCGGCCGGCGGTGCCGTGCGTATCGGCAATCGGCCGCACCGGGTGCCGATGAGGAGAGCCGGGACGACCCGGAACTCCGAGCGTGGAGCCGAACCGGCGGGCGGCCGACGGTTCGGGAGAGGGGCAGGGATGTCGTCGTTCGCCGAGCTACCGGCAACCGCGGCGTGGTCGCATCGGGACGCCCGGTCGGGTTTCGAGGTCGTTCACCTGCGGCAGGATGACGACGGTCATCACATGGACGGCTGCACCACCGCCGTCGAGGACGATCAGGCCTGGTTCGTGCGCTACGAGATCGCGGTGGATTCGGGCTGGGTGACCCGCGCCGCGCGCATCACCGGCCGGTCGCCGACCGGGTGGCATACCGTGCTGATCCAGTCGGACGGTGCCGGGCGGTGGCTGATCGACGGTACAGCGGCGCCGAATCTGGACGGCTGCCTCGACGTGGACCTGGAGTCCTCGGCGATGACCAATATGCTGCCCGTCCACCGCCTCGGGCTACCCGTGGGTGGCCGCGCCGCGGCGCCCGCGGTCTACGTCCGCACGACCGATCTCTCCGTGAACCGCTTGGAGCAGGAGTATCGGCGCACCGCCGACGACGGCAGCCGGCAAAGCTACGAGTACTTCGCGCCCGCATTCGATTTCGCCTGCCGGTTGGTCTACGACGCATCGGGCCTGGTGCTGAGCTATCCGGGAATCGCTACCCGCGTCGCCTGATCAGCCGTTACCGCTCCGGGGTGGGCGCCCTGGCCACGTTGCGCGCGACTTTCGGTTATCGCCGCTTTCGGATCGAGAACGCCCACATCGGGAACATTCGTTTCCGGTCCGTGGGGCCCATGTGCGAGCCGTGACACCCGTGCGGCGGGACTGTCGACTACCCCGTAGGTCCGTGCGAGCGAGCCGGTAATCGGGACCGTCCGGCCATCCGCCGATCTGGTCGCGAACGCCGGGCGGACGACCCATCACGCCCTTGCGGCGGGCCACTCGCCGAGGCCGTGACTTCCGGCTCGCGGGCCGGAACCGGAAGTTGTTCCGCCGCAATCCGCTTGGCGGACCGGACGAATCACCCGTTTTCCCGCTGCCCGGGCCGGAGCCGACGGACGTCGGCGTGTCGGAAGCATCCACAGGTGTGTTGCTAACAGCCGGTGGAGGCTCTGAACTGGGAATTTGTGCTATCCACACCTGTGGATTCCCCAGGTTGTCCACCGGTCCATCCACAGGATCGGAAGGGTGTTGGGGGCAACTTGTCCACATGCTGTTTATCCACAGTTTCCACAGGCGATTTCGTCCACAGCTACTGAACAGCGATGTTCCGGTCAGAGGGCTGGGGACAACCTGTGGATTCCTCGAGGAATCCTCGAGGAATCCACAGGTTGTCCACGGATTCATGCACAGTGTGCACAACTGGCCGGAATCTGGGGACCAAGTTGGGGACGAGCTGTGGACGCGGTGTGGACAACAAAACCTGTCCACAGCCGCCCTCGATTCATCCTCGAGTTATCCCCTGGCCATCCACAAGCGGACACGCAGTGTGACCTGGGGAAACCAGCGGAATCCACAGTTTCCACAGGGCCTATTACTACTCCTGTTCTTCATCTAGAAAATTTCTCTTCAAAACAGGCTGTGTGGACAAGTCTCGAGCGGACCGCGCCACCGCACAGAGCCGGAAGCAGACAGGGACAGCGAGGGAGACGCACGGGAGCGGAGCGATCGCATCCAGGAGCGGCTACCCACTGCCGGACAGATCCTCCGATCTGTGCGAGCCGGAATCGCTCCTTGCCCACTGCGGCGCTCGCATCCCTGTACTCCGGCGTTCGCGCAACGGTCCGGCCCGCACCGCATGCCCCGTCCGAAGATCCGGAACCCCGCAACCGGATGCGGAGTTGTCCACACCGCTACCGTGGGACAACTGTGGATACGGCCACACCCACGGGTGCGCGCGAAGATCGGCCACCCGGCGCCCGGACGTTCCGCAGCGGCCGCATCCGCCGGTTCATCCACAGCTGTACACAGCTGATCGGCCCAGGCGGCGGCGATACGACTCGATCCGCCCGCCCGGCCTGGCCGGGGCACCGCCGGACGACGTATCCTGCACTCGGAGGGGCAGCCGACCGCGTAGCTCGAAACGGGGTACGGTCTGATGTCGGCCGCTTGTGCCAGACTCCTGGGGCGGCCGGTCCGGATTTCCGGCCGCCGCATCGACCGCCGCGCCGGTGGCGGAGTCGGCACAGCGGGATACACGGGGGCAGCACAGCCGTCGATCCACACTGAACGGGAGAGGACACCTCGGGCGATGGACCTTGCAGGCATGAAGTTTCGGGTCGCGCGCGAGGATTTCGCGGAGTCGGTCGCCTGGGTGGCGCGCAGTCTGCCGTCTCGCCCGCCGGTCCCGGTACTCGGCGGAGTCCTGCTGGTCGCGGACGAGGACGGCCTGACCGTCTCCGGGTTCGATTACGAGGTCTCCGCGCAGATGCGGGTCGCCGCCGAGGTCGCCGGTCCCGGGCGCGTCCTGGTCTCGGGCAAATTGCTGGCCGATATCACCAAGGCGCTGTCCAACAAGCCGGTGGACGTTTCCGTGGACGGCACCCGCGTGCTGATCCAGTGCGGGAGCGCCAAGTTCTCGCTGCCGACCATGCCGGTGGAGGACTATCCGCAACTGCCGGAGGTGCCACAGTCGAGCGGGGAACTGGCGGTCGAGGTGTTCGGTGAGGCAGTCGGCCAGGTGGCCGTCGCGGCCGGCCGCGACGACACGCTGCCCATGCTGACCGGTATCCGGGTCGAGATCGAGGGGCCACAGGTGGTCTTGGCGGCGACCGACAGGTTCCGGCTCGCGGTGCGGCACATCCAGTGGCAGCCCGCACGCACCGATATCGAGACCGCGGTGCTCATTCCCGCCCGCACCCTGTCCGATGCCGCCAAGACGCTGGGTGCCTCCGATCGGCCGGTGCAATTGTCGCTGGGGTCCGGAGCGGGCGCCGACGGGCTGCTGGGCATAGTCAACGGTGGTCGGCGGACCACCACCCGGCTGCTGGATGCCGAATTCCCCAAGTTCCGCCAGTTGCTCCCCAAGGAGCACACCTCGATCGCGACGTTGGAGGTCGCCTCGCTCACCGAGGCGATCAAGCGTGTCGCGCTCGTGGCCGAGCGCGGTGCCCAGGTGCGGCTGGAATTCTCCGGTGAAGGCCTGCTGTTGTCGGCGGGCGGTGACGACGCCGGCCGGGCCGAGGAATGGCTCACGGCCGATTTCCGGGGCGAACCGCTGACCATCGCCTTCAACCCCGGCTACCTGATCGATGGTTTGTCCGCGCTGCGTTCCGAGCGGGTCACCTTCGGGTTCACCACGCCCAGCCGCCCGGCTGTGCTGCTGCCCGCCCGCGAGGAGGAACCGGAGCCGCTCGATTCCGGTGCGTATCCGGCGCTGGAGAGCGACTACATCTACCTGTTGATGCCGGTCCGGCTCCCGGGCTGAGCGGGCGTGGGTTCGGTAACGACGAACCGGCGCACCTCCACCCGGTACCGCCGGTGTCGGTGTACCGTGCCTGCGGTGGCGGTCGGTAGCGATACCTCCGCAAACCAGCGCCGCGACCTGCGCTCTCCCCAGTTATCCACAGCTGTGGATAACTGGGCTGTCATTCCCCGGATGGTGTGAGCAGGTGCATATCCGTGCTCTGACCTTGCGTGACTTCCGATCCTGGGAGCACGCTGAGATCGAGTTATCCACAGGCCCTACGGTTTTCCTGGGGGCGAACGGTAACGGTAAGACCAACCTGCTCGAAGCGCTGGGCTACCTGTCCACATTGGGGTCGCACCGGGTCTCCACCGACGCACCACTCGTCCGGGCCGGCGCCGAACGTGCCCGGATCGGCGCGAACGTGGTGCATCTGGGCCGCGAATTGCGGATCGATGTCGAACTCAACCGCGGCGCGGCCAACCGGGCACAGATCAACCGGTCCCCGGTGCGCCGGCCGCGGGAGATCCTGGGCATTCTGCACACCGTGTTGTTCGCTCCCGAGGATCTGGCCCTGGTCCGGGGCGACCCGGGGGAGCGTCGTCGTTTCCTGGACGAGTTGTGCACTGCGCGGCGCCCCGGTCTGGCCGGTGTACGCGCCGATTACGACCGGGTGCTGCGGCAGCGTTCGGCCCTGTTGAAAACGGCGGGCCGGTCCGCGCGGGCAGATCTGGGCACGCTGGATGTCTGGGACGGGCACCTGGCGGCTCATGCGTCGGTCCTGCTTGCGGAGCGGTTGAGCCTGGTCCACGAACTCCATCCACATCTGGCCCGCGCATACGCGGCTCTCGCGCCGGAGTCACGGCCGGCGGCGATCGGGTACCGTAGCGGCGCGCTGCCGGCCGAGCTGCTCGATCCCGGCCGGCCGCCCGAGCCCGGGGACCCGGCCCTGCTGGAGGAGATCCTGCTGCGTGAACTCGTTACGGCGCGGGCGAAGGAGCTCGAGCGAGGTGTCTGCCTGGTCGGTCCGCATCGGGACGAGCTGGAGTTGATGCTCGGCGAAACCCCGGCCAAAGGTTTCGCCAGTCACGGGGAGTCCTGGTCGTTCGCGCTGGCGCTGCGGCTCGCGGCGTTCGAACTGCTCCGAGCGGACGGGGCCGAACCGGTCCTCTTGCTCGACGATGTTTTCGCCGAACTCGACCGGCGTCGCCGCACCGCACTGGCCACCGTGGCGGCGGCCGCCGAGCAGGTGCTGATCACCGCGGCCGTCCCCGAGGACGTGCCCGCCGAGCTGATCGGCACGATGTTGCGGGTGACGACCTCCGGTGATCCGGAGCATCGGATATCCGGTTTCGCGACGGACCGCCCGGTCGCCGATGGTGACCCGCCCGCGGCGGTGGCCGGTGGTTCGCCGGGATGAGGGACACGCGCCCGTCGCCGTCTTGCATGCGCGCCGGGCCGTTCGTAGAGTGAGCCGGTACGCCGGGCCGTTATCCCCCGTCCGGTATTGGAATCCAGTTATCCACAGCCTGTGGATAACTCATTCGACCAGGTCGTCGCCCCGTACCCCGGACGGCTGCCCGGTCCATTCGGTGACAACCGGCACCGGCACCCGAAATACCAGCTCTGAGCTGCGGATTTTCCCGATGGAGCGGCCTTTGTGGCGATCCTGGCGGTGCGGTGTCGAGCGGAAGTTCCCGGATGTGCACAGCCTGAGGAAAAACCGGTCGAACCTGGGGATAACTCGCACCGGTGAGTGGGAGCAGCGATGACCGACCAGCCGGGAACGCCTGGTGCCGCAACGCCCCCGACCGAACCGGAGTTGCGCGGGGTCGACCTGGCCCGCCGGGCGCTGGAGGAGGCTCGGGCGGCGGCGCGCGCCAGCGGTAAATCCGTCGGCCAGGGACGCTCTTCCCCGCGCCGCGGTCTCCGTTCCGGTGCCCGCCGCCGCAGCGGGTGGTCCGGTCCCCGTCCCGACGACCGCGATCCGCAGCCGCTGTCCAAGCTCGCCACCTCGATCGCGCGCAGTCGCGGCTGGTCCACCAAAGTCGCCGAGGGCACAGTGTTCGGGCACTGGTCGGGTGTGGTCGGGGAGGACATCGCCGCCCATGCGAAACCGGTCTCTCTCGAGAACGGGGTATTGAGTGTCGCGGCCGAGTCCACGGCCTGGGCCACACAGTTACGTCTGCTACAGGCGCAGTTGCTCGCGAAGATCAACGCGGCGGTGGGGCCCGGGGTGGTGCGTTCACTGCGGATCTCCGGGCCGACGGCGCCGAGCTGGCGCAAAGGACAACGTCATATCAGGGGCCGCGGACCCCGCGATACCTACGGTTAGAACCCGGTTTCAGGTGGAACGCGACCTCGGGTTCACCGCCCCCGCGCCTCAGTGAACTCTCAGGCCGAATCTGATGCTTCGAAACGCTCGCATCGCGAGGGGACCCGTGCCGGTCCGATTTCTCGCACCCAGGAAGCCGTCAGGGGTGTCGCAGGTGCACTGTAAGTTGGGCCGCGAAGTAGGATGGAACTGTAAATCAGCGGCGATACCTTCGGCGCGTTACGTGCAGCCCTCTGATCGGTCCCGGGCCCACGTGCGCTGTCCCACCGCCGTCCCGGGGATCAGCAAGTAAGGAGAGCTACCGACCAGTGGCTGCCAAAGACTCCAAAGCATCAGGCTCGAGCGCATCGGAAAAGCAGGACTACGGTGCCTCCTCCATCAAGGTCCTGGAAGGCCTCGAGGCGGTGCGGATGCGCCCGGGCATGTACATCGGCTCCACGGGTGAGCGCGGTTTGCACCACCTGATCTGGGAGGTCGTGGACAACTCCGTCGACGAGGCGATGGCCGGCCACGCCACCAGGGTCGAGGTCACTCTCCTGGCCGACGGCGGTGTCCAGGTCGTCGACGACGGCCGTGGTATTCCCGTCGCCATGCACGCCCAGGGCATCCCGACCATCGAGGTCGTCATGACCCAGCTGCACGCCGGCGGCAAGTTCGACTCCGATTCCTATGCCGTGTCCGGCGGTCTGCACGGTGTCGGTATCTCTGTGGTCAACGCGCTGTCCAGCCGGCTCGAAGCCGAGGTGGACACCGACGGTTACCACTGGAGCCAGACCTACAAGGACGCGGTCCCGGGGCAGTTGATCCAGGGCGAGCCGACCAAGGCCACCGGAACCACCATCCGGTTCTGGGCCGATCCCGCGGTCTTCGAGACCACCACCTACAACTTCGAGACCGTATCGCGGCGCCTGCAGGAGATGGCCTTCCTGAACAAGGGCCTGACCATCGTCCTGACCGACGAGCGCGTCAGCGATATCGAGATCACCGACGAGGTGGTCAGCGACACCGCCGAAGCGCCCAAGCACGACGACAACGGCGAGAAGCCCGCGGCCGAGCCCAAGGTGAAGACCCGCACATACCACTACCCGGGCGGTCTGGAAGATTTCGTCCGGCACATCAACCGGACCAAGCAGCCGATCCACAACTCGGTCGTCTCGTTCAACGGCAAGGGTCCCGGGCATGAGCTCGAGATCGCGATGCAGTGGAATTCCGGCTACTCCGAGTCGGTGCACACCTTCGCCAACACCATCAACACCCATGAGGGCGGCACCCACGAAGAGGGCTTCCGCGCGGCGCTGACCACCGTCGTCAACCGGTATGCCAAGGAAAAGAAGCTCCTCAAGGAGAAGGACGGCAACCTCACCGGTGACGATATCCGCGAGGGCCTGGCCGCCATCGTCAGCGTCAAGGTGAGCGAGCCCCAGTTCGAGGGCCAGACCAAGACCAAACTCGGCAACACCGAGGTGAAGTCGTTCGTACAGCGGTCGTGCAATGAGCATCTAGCGCACTGGTTCGAGGCCAACCCGGCGGATGCCAAGACCATCGTCAACAAGGCGGTGTCCTCGGCACAGGCCCGGGTCGCGGCACGGAAGGCCCGTGAGCTGGTCCGGCGCAAGAGCGCGACCGATATCGGTGGCCTTCCGGGCAAGCTGGCCGACTGCCGGTCCAAGGACCCGAGCAAATCCGAGATCTACATCGTCGAGGGCGACTCCGCCGGCGGCTCGGCCAAATCCGGCCGGGACTCCATGTACCAGGCGATCCTGCCGCTGCGCGGAAAGATCATCAACGTCGAGAAGGCGCGTATCGACAAGGTCCTCAAGAACGCCGAGGTCCAGTCGATCATCACCGCTTTCGGCACCGGCATCCACGACGAGTTCGATATCGCCAAACTGCGGTACCACAAGATCGTGCTGATGGCCGACGCCGATGTCGACGGCCAGCACATCTCGACGCTGCTGCTGACGCTGCTGTTCCGCTTCATGCGGCCGCTCATCGAGCACGGTCACGTGTTCCTGGCGCAGCCGCCCCTGTACAAGCTGAAATGGCATCGGATCGAGCCCGAGTTCGCCTACTCCGATCGGGAGCGCGACGGGCTGCTCGAAGCCGGTCTGGCGGCCGGTAAGAAGATCAACAAGGACGACGGTATCCAGCGGTACAAAGGTCTCGGCGAGATGAACCCCAAGGAACTGTGGGAGACCACCATGGACCCCTCGGTCCGGGTGCTCCGTCAAGTGACGCTGGACGACGCGGCCGCCGCGGACGAACTGTTCAGTGTCCTGATGGGCGAGGATGTGGCGGCTCGCCGCAGCTTCATCACCCGTAATGCCAAGGACGTCCGCTTCCTCGACGTATAGGGCGGTCCGCCCGCAGCGCCCACGCGCGCGGTGACCCGCCGTATTCCGTCAGTACCTAGGAGATTGCATGACCGACACCACCCTGCCGCCGGAGAGCGCGGGTGACCGGATCGAGCCGGTCGATATCCAGCAGGAGATGCAGAACAGCTACATCGATTACGCGATGAGCGTGATCGTGGGCCGTGCGCTGCCCGAGGTCCGTGACGGCCTCAAGCCGGTGCACCGCCGGATCCTGTACGCGATGCACGACAACGGCTACCGGCCCGACCGCAGCTACGTGAAGTCCGCCCGGCCGGTCGCCGACACCATGGGCAATTACCACCCGCACGGCGACTCGGCCATCTACGACACCCTGGTCCGCATGGCTCAGCCGTGGGCGATGCGGTACCCGCTGGTCGACGGCCAGGGCAACTTCGGCAGCCGGGGCAACGACGGCGCCGCCGCCATGCGGTACACCGAATGCCGGCTCACCCCGCTGGCCATGGAGTTGTTGCGGGAAATCGACCACGACACGGTCGATTTCATCCCCAACTACGACGGTAAGACCCAGGAACCGGTAGTTCTGCCCAGCCGGGTGCCGAACATGCTGATGAACGGCAGCAACGGCATCGCGGTCGGGATGGCGACCAATATCCCGCCGCACAATCTGAACGAGCTGGCCGCGGCGATCTACTGGATTCTCGACAACCACGAGGCCGACGAGGAAGCCGCCCTCGCCGCCTGTATGGAACGGGTGAAGGGCCCCGACTTCCCGACCTCCGGTCTGATCGTCGGTTCTCAGGGCATCCACGACGCCTACACCACCGGTCGCGGTTCCATCCGGATGCGCGGTGTGGTGGAAATCGAAGAAGATGTCCGCGGGCGCACCACGATCGTCATCACCGAACTGCCCTACCAGGTCAACACCGACAACTTCATCAACGCGATCGCCGAACAGGTCAAGGACGGCCGGATCGCGGGCGTCGCCGATATCCACGACGAATCTTCGGACCGCGTGGGTATGCGCATCGTCGTCACGGTCAAACGCGACGCAATCGCCAAGGTCGTACTGAACAACCTGTACAAGCACACCCAGCTGCAGACCAGCTTCGGTGCGAATATGCTCTCCATCGTCGAGGGCGTACCCCGCACCCTGCGGCTGGATCAGATGCTCCGGCTGTATGTGAACCATCAGCTGGAAGTCATCGTCCGGCGTACCCGCTACCTGCTCCGCAAGGCCGAAGAGCGGGCCCATATCCTGCGCGGTCTGGTCAAGGCGCTGGATCAGCTGGACGAGGTCATCGCGTTGATCCGCCGGTCGGCCAATACCGAGACCGCGCGCACCGGCCTGATGGGACTGCTCGATATCGACGAGATCCAGGCCACCGCGATCCTGGATATGCAGTTGCGGCGCCTCTCGGCGCTGGAGCGGCAGAAGATCGTCGACGAACTGGCCAAGCTCGAGGCCGAGATCGCCGATCTGAAGGACATTCTGGAGAAGCCGGAACGGCAGCGCGCGATCGTCAAGGACGAACTCGCCGAGATCGTGGAGCGCTACGGCGACGAGCGGCGGACCCAGATCATCTCCGCCGACGGCGATGTGGCCGACGAGGATCTGATCGCCCGCGAGGACGTGGTGGTCACCATCACCGAGACCGGGTACGCCAAGCGCACCAAGACCGATCTGTACCGCAGCCAGAAGCGCGGCGGCAAGGGTGTGCAGGGCGCGGGCCTGAAGCAGGACGATATCGTCCGGCACTTCTTCGTGACCTCGACCCACGACTGGTTGTTGTTCTTCACCAACAAGGGCCGCGTGTATCGGGCCAAGGCATACGAATTGCCGGAGGCCAACCGCACCGCGCGCGGGCAGCACGTGGCGAATCTGCTGGCCTTCCAGCCGGACGAGAAGATCGCTCAGGTCATCCGGATCAAGTCCTACGAGGACGCCGCCTACCTGGTGCTGGCCACGCAGAAGGGCCTGGTCAAAAAGTCGCGCCTGGTCGACTTCGACTCCAACCGCAGCGGCGGGATCGTGGCGGTGAACCTGCGCGACAACGACGAATTGGTCGGCGCCGTACTGTGTTCGGCCGAGGACGACCTGCTGCTGGTCTCGGCGCAGGGGCAGTCGATCCGCTTCTCGGCGACCGACGAGGCGCTGCGCCCGATGGGACGCGCCACCTCCGGAGTGCAGGGTATGCGGTTCAATGCCGAGGATGCCCTACTGTCGCTGAATGTGGTCCGCGACGGGACATACCTGCTGGTAGCGACCTCGGGCGGCTACGCCAAGCGAACCGCTATCGAGGAATACACCGCGCAGGGACGTGGCGGAAAAGGCGTATTGACGATCCAGTACGACATCCGGCGTGGCACCCTGGTGGGAGCGCTCATCGTCGATGACGACGACGAGTTGTATGCCATCACCTCCAGTGGAGGCGTTATCCGTACTGCCGCCCGGCAGGTGCGCAAGGCCGGTAGGCAGACCAAGGGCGTGCGATTGATGAACCTCGCCGAGGGCGATACCTTGCTTGCGATCGCACGTAACGCCGACGAGCCCGAGCAGATCGACGGCGGCGGTTCTCCCGAGCAGTAATCCCATATCGGCGGCAAAGAACGGATCCGAGGATTCCCATTGACCACTCCGAAACAGCCGAGCGACGAGCGGCAGCAGACGAACGGCGTGACCGAGCGGGTCGCCCCGTCCCCGATTTCGCCGCGCCCGACTCAACGGCCGGGCGAGGCCGCGGACCACGAACAAGCAGGTGGGCAGCCGGGCGGTAACCCGTCCGGCGGTTCGCCCGCTGCCGGCCCGCAGCCCGAAAAGCAGGAGCAGCAAGGCGAATTCGCGTCCGACTCGCGCAACGCCCCGGCGGACCGGAATTCCGGCCCGCAGGCCGGTGGCGGGCCGGGCGATCAGCAGGGCGGCGCGGGGAATCAGCAGGCCGGCAAGGGCCCCGAGGCGAACCGGTACCAGGAGGGCTGGTCGCAGCTGCCCCAGCGGGAACCGCAGTCGAACCTCTCACGGCCCGGCCATATGCCGGTGGGCGGCGCCCAGCGGTCGGTCGGCCTCCAGGGCGGCGGCCTGCAGGGCGGCGGCCTGCAGGGCGGCGGCCTGCAGGGCGGCGGCGGCCTGCAGGGCGGCGGGGGCCTGCAGGGCGGGGTCACCAATGCCCGCACCACCAGTGACCTGGCGGCCAAGGCGGCACGTAAGGAAGCGGCCATGGCCAAATCCGTTGGCTTGGACGGGCCGACGCGCAGTATCGCGCGTCCGGAGCTGGTGAAGGATATGCCGGATCTTTCCGAGATCCGGCATCCGCTACCCCCGGACCAGCCGCCCAATCAACCGCACAACCCGTACACACCGCCGCCCCCGCCTCCACCCGCGCCGGCGGCGCCGCGCGGGCTGCCGCAGGCGGTGCTCGGTGGAGAACCGTTGCGCGCCACCGTCCAGGTGCGCCGGATCGATCCGTGGTCCACGCTGAAGATCACCCTGGTGATCAGCGTTGCCATGTTCTTCGTCTGGATGATCGCCGTCGCGCTGCTGTACATGGTGCTCGCGGGTATGGGCGTCTGGGAGCGGCTCAACAGCACCTTCACCGATATGGTGTCCCCGGACAGCGGGTCGGTGGGGCTGATCGACGCGGGTACGGTCTTCGGCTACGCCGGGGTGATCGGGCTCATCAATGTCGTCCTGTTCACCGCGCTGGCCACGGTCGGCACGTTCATCTACAACCAGTGCTGCGATATGGTCGGCGGGATCCAGGTCACGCTGGCCGACCCGGACTGAATTCGGACAAAGCTGGAACGGCCGGCGCCCACATGTGGGCGCCGGCCGTTCCGCTTATCGGTCGAGCTTCGACGCTGATGCCCTGACCAGCTGTTTTGGTTGAAATCACGGTTTCCTGTAGTCTCTGTTCTCGGTCGTTGAACTACAGTTCTTGTGCGAAACTGAAGTTTGGTGAACCCCGCGGGTCTATAGCTCAGGCGGTTAGAGCGCTTCGCTGATAACGAAGAGGTCGGAGGTTCAAGTCCTCCTAGACCCACACTTGTACAAGAACCCAGCCCTCGAACCTTTCAAGGTTCGGGGGCTGATTCGTTTCCGGGCCGCCCCCGGGATACCGTCCGGTCCGGAATTGAGCTGTTCCGGTGTCACAGGACTAGGCTCGAGAGCATGAAATACGTTCTCACCATCGGTCTTGTCGCTGCGGTTCTCATCGGTATCAGCAAGCTGCGCCAGCGTGACGACGCCGACCTGTGGCACGAGGTCACCACACGCTGAACTCGTCCCGGGCGATGTTCGCCGTCGTTGCCACCGGACCCGGTGACAGCCGGGTCCGGTGTGATCACGGCCGGGCCAGCAGTTCGATGACCGAGTGCACCTGTTCGTTGGTCGGCGTCGGTAGATTGTCCCGGCCGTGGATCAACCCGAGTCCGATGTAGACCATCGCGCCCGCCCGGAGGCCGGCCTGGTTCTCGTCGAATCCCAGGTCCAGCATCGTCCGGTGGACCGTCTCGAACACCCGCTGGTCGAGGGTGCGTACCGCGTCGGCCACCTTGGGATTGCTGCGCGACCATTCCCGCACCGTGGTCTCCACGATCCAGTGCCGGTGGTCGACGAGCATGGCGGCCATCTTCTCGATCCGTTCCTCAACCGGGATCTCCGCGAAGCCGCCCAGCTCCCGGATCTTCTCGCTCTGTACCGCGCTCCAGCGGTCGGCCATTGCCGCCATGAGCTGTTCGATATCGTCGAAATGCCAGTAGAAGCTGCCCTTGGTGACGCCGAGCTCCTGGCACAACCGCGGGATCCTGATCGCCGCGATGCCTTCGCGGGACAGTAGCTCGAGCGCGCCGTCGACCCAGTCGTCGTAGGACAGCCGAGCGGTCCGCCGACGCCGGGTCTGTTGGGCGCGAGCCTTTTTCGATCGGGATCGTGGTGGCGCCGTCCGGTCGTCGGCGGGTTCGGGGTGCGAAGCCGTGGACGAACCCGCCGTCATCGGTTCGGCAGGTCAGCGCTGAGTCTCATACTCCGATGGTAGGGGAGGTGGCCGACGGCCTCGACGTATTCGCCCATCACGACAAATTGCCGGTCGTGCGCGTGGCCGTGTCTCTACCGGACATGTGCCGAATTGCCCGGCGCGATTTCCGTACCTTCAAGTACAGTATTTCAATACTTTTCGGTATGGATTGGGCCACGCGGCCCGTCCCGGGCCTGCCATCAGGCCCCGGGCGGCCCCGGTGAGGAGAGCAGCGATGTCGATACCAGCGGCGACACCGACCGGGGACGCAACGGACACCCAATGCCCGGCGGCCTTCCGTTACTGGCAGGCCCGGGACACTCCCGCGGTCAGGCGGGTCGAACGGGTTTTCCGGGCGGTGACCGGTTCGGCGCTGTTCCCGACCGATGAGCAGGCGCGGGCGCTGTGCGCGGATATGTTCACCGGCGACCCGGTCGCGGAACGGTTCGTCGCGGAGGTGATGCGCGGGGAGACCGGCCGGGAGCACAGCCGCCGGCTGCTGGACACCGCGCTGCGCGACGGTATCGGCGTGGTTCCCGACGCTCCCACCGCCATGCGCGAGCTGTTCGACGAGTTCGAGACGGTGCCCGACTGGGTCCGTCCGGAGCTGGTCGAACGCGGCGCCGCGGTCTGGCGGCGCTGGGGCACTGTGCTGTTCAGCTTCGCGGGTGCGGAGACGTTGGAGATGTACACCGAATCCGCGGTCGCGACACCGCTTTCGCTGGCCGGTGGTTACGCCGGGGACAGCGCGCTGCGTCGCTTCCTGGAGACCTGCCGGTTCTGGATGGACGTCTCCCAGCCCGGAGCGCTGCTGAGTCCGGGCTCGCCGGGGCGGGCCACCGCCCTGAAGGTGCGGATCATGCACGTCTCGGTCCGTACGGGCGTGCAACGGCATCCGGAATGGGAGATCGAGCAGTGGGGGCTGCCGATCAGCCAGACCTACCAGTTGCTGACGCTGATCGCCGGCAGCACGATCCCGGGACTGGGACTCTGGGCGCTGGGCTACCAGACGACCCCCGCGGAGTTCCGGGCGCTCCTGCATTTCCAGAAGTACATGGGTTACCTCCTGGGTGTCCGGCTCACGTGGCACCCGGAGACCGTGGCCGACACGCTACGGGTGATGGCGATGACGATGGTCGCTCGGGCGTACGACTCCGGTGTGCAGGGCGCCGAACTCATCGAGTCCTATCCCGCGGCGTTCGCCCCCCGCCCGGAGCAGCGGGGCCCGGCCCGGCTGCGGGCGCACTTCAACTATCGGATCAACTCGGCGTACTCGGCCCTGTACATGTTGCCCACCACCCGGCGCCGCTACCGGATGCCGGCGGCCTTCCCGTGGGTGCTCGTCCCCATTGCCAGAATCCCGCTGGTCACCGCCGTGGAATTCCTCCGCCGCGTGCCGCCGCTCGGCCGGGTGCACGAGCGGATCATGCTCTGGCACCGGGAGAACTGGTATCGCGAGCAGATGCAGGGCCGGGAAGCGGAGTTCGAGGCGACCGGCGCCCTGCGGCGCTGATCGCCGCCCCCGGGTATCCTTATTTGACGGTGTACGTGCCGGAACGCTAGTGTTTCGCAGGCGACTCGCGGCTCAGGCCGCACGGCTGCCCGGGGCCTTAGCTCAATTGGCAGAGCACTGCCTTTGCAAGGCAGGGGTTAGGGGTTCGATTCCCCTAGGCTCCACTCCGGCGATCAACAGGCGACTGCGGCCAGATGGCCGCGGTGCCTGTCTCCCCATTCCTCGAGCGGGCGCAGCGCCTCTGCGAGTTCCTCGCCGAGCGGGGTCAGCGAATATTCGACCCGCGGCGGCACCTCCGCGTACACCTCTCGCCGGACCACACCGCCGGCTTCGAGCTGGCGCAGATTCTCGGTCAGCACTTTCTCGCTCACCCCCGTCAACGCCCGGCGGATCTGGCCGAACCGCTGCGGGCTCGCGCCCAGGACCCACATCAGGTGCAGTTTCCACTTACCGCCGACCACATCGATGGCCAACGACATCCCGCACACTTGGTGATCCGCATCACTCACGCCGGCCACCTTCTCCTCCTGACCTCGTTACGGACCTGGCGGTAAGCAACTACATCCGCAGGTGCGTTCTTGTCCGACTCTACCCGCGTGACCAGCATCGGTATCGGCGCCGCAACCAGCTGAACCACAACCGAGAAGGACATCGAATGTCTCAGGAAAAGATCCGGTCCGTCAGTGTCATCGGGCTGGGGCCGATGGGCCGGGCGATGGTGCGGGCATTCCTCGCCGCCGGTATCGAGGTCACCGTCTGGAATCGCAGCGGTGACAAGGCCGAGGCGATGGTGGCCGAGGGCGCGAAACGTGCCGCGACCGTGGCCGAAGCGCTGGAAGCCAATGAGGTGACCGTGCTCAGCCTGACTCACTACGCGGCGATGTACGACGTACTCGGCCCGGTGGCCGGCAGCCTGTCCGGCAAGGTGATCGCCAATCTGTCCTCGGATTCGCCCGACAATGCGCGTAAGGGTGCCGCGTGGGTGCGTGAGCAGGGCGCCGAATTCCTCTCCGGCGGTTTCATGTCCGCGGGCGACAATATCGCGCACCCGGCCTCGTATGTGTTCTACAGCGGACCGCGGGAGGTCTTCGAAGCCCACGCCGAACTGCTGCGGCCGCTGAGCCCGCAGGAATACCTCGGGGTGGACGACGGTCTGGCGCAGGTCTTCTATCAGGCACTGCTGGTCGTCTTCCATCCGTGGATGCTCGCCTTCGACCAGGCGCTCGCCGTGATCGACCGCTCCGGTGTCGATATCGACCAGTTCCTGCCGTACGCCGTGCGGTCCAGCGAGGCATACCCGTTCTTCATGACCGAGTACGCCGCGGCGGCGAAGGCCGGTGGCTGGGGCGATCTCGCCGCCTTCAAGATGATGGACGCCGGAGCGCAGCACATCATCGATGCCAGTACCGAGGTCGGTGTGGATGCCACCCTTTCCCGTGCGGCACAGGGGTTGTGGCGCCGGGCGCGGAGCGCGAGCGAGCGGGCCGGCCGCCCGGTGCCCGTTTTCGAGATGATGCGCGGCGGCGACTCCGCATAGGGCTTCGGCCGGGCTCGGTCTCCGCCGTTACCCGCGGGGGCCGAGCTGCGGTGCCGGATTCGCCAGCCGCGCCTTCTCGGTGATCTCGGCGGCGTACTCCATATGGTCCACGCCTGGAAGCTGTTCCAGGGTCAGGTTTTCGATATCCCAGCGCGGCCGGGCGTCGGCGATGAACCGGATGGCGTCTCGGACGAAGCGCTCGCCGGCCGGTTTACCGATATGTGCCGACGGGGTGTACAGGCGGAGCCAGCCCAGCAGATCGGCTGCCGTGCCGTCGATTCCGGTGGCTTCCACGGACTCGTCGGCCGTGGAGGTATCCGGAAGCAGCAGGCTGGTCGGTGAGACGCCGAGCGCGACCGCCAGCGCGATCAGATCGTCCACGTCCACCCGGCGCTCACCCCGTTCGATCCGGGACAGGCCGAGCACCGGGATCGGCCGTCCGATGGCCTCGAGCCTGCGCGCCAGATCGGCATAGCCGAGGTTCATCCGATTGCGATACCGCAGGACGTTCGCGCGCACAGTATCGCCTGTGGGGCCGAGCGGGTTCTTCTTGATCACCACCTGACCAGGGTGGTCTATCGAAATGATGCAGTCAAATATCGTTTCGATGGAGCCATCGAGGGCGCAGTCGGCGGGCTTTCCGGGGTGAATTGATCAACCTGATATCTATCGAAATGATGTTGTGGAGCATCGTTTGGATAGAAAAGGTGGGTCCTATCAACTCGAGCGGGTCGCCATCAGGTAGGCCTGGGTGGTCCGCTCCCCGTCCTCGGCGCTTCGGTCGAGCCGCAACTCGACGGTGAAACCCGCCGCCGCGAGGGCACCGGCGAGCTCGTCGGTCGAGATGCGATGGAAGTCCAGCGATATGGCATACCCGTAGCCCTCGTCCAGATGCAGGACGTCGGTACCCGACTGGAAGGCCAGCAGCAGTTTGCCGCCGGGACGCAGTACCCGCCGGAACTCGGCGAGCACACCGCCGCGTTCGGCCGCCGGGATGTGGATGAGGGAATACCAGGCCACCACGCCGGCCCGCGAGCTGTCGGGGATATCGAGCGCGGTCATGGATCCCACCTCGAAGTCGATCTCCGGATGGGTGTTCCGCGCCAGTTCCACCATCGCCGGGGACAGGTCGATTCCGTGTACCCGGATCCCTTGCGCTGCCAGATGAGCGGCGATCCGGCCCGGGCCGCATCCGATATCGGCGACCGTACCCGAATCACCGACCGACTCGGCGAACGCGGCCAGTACCGCTCGATCCCAGAACCGCCTGTCCATTTCACCGGCCGCATGCTCGGCGTAGGCGGTGGCGATCGCGTCGTAACCGGCGCGGGTACGAGAGAGGAAACAGGATTCGGTCACCGGAAAGACAGTAGTGTCCGGGGCGAAACCCGACAGCGGTCGTGACGTTCGCGGTGTCGGGGCGTAGCTTTGGTGGTGTCGACCCTGCACAGACGAGGGAGAAGACCTGGTAATGCCTGCTACGGATTTCAGCGGGCCCGGGATCGACGGATCGGACTGGAGACGCGGGCGGGTCTTCTGGTTCGACTCGGAGAAGGGCTTCGGCTACATCAAACCCGACGACGGAACCGATCAGGTGTTCGTCGAGTATCGGTGCATAGAGACCGACGGCTACCGCACCCTGCACGCGGGCCAGCCGGTGCTGTTCGTCAGCACTGCCCGGCCCCGCGGGCACGAGGCGGTGACGGTCCGACCGGAGGCCGGCGCCGGGCTACCCGATACCGCCCCGGGCGGCGGGCAGAGCCGGCATTAGCGCCGGACTCGCATGGCGCCACAGACCGGGGCCGGCCAGTCCACCGCGGTGGGCGCCAGTTCCCGGTCGAGGGCGACCGCGATATCGGAGGCGAACGCCGCGGCCGTACGGCTGCGCAGATCGACGTGGACAGCGATGATCTCGAGGGTGCAACTGAGCTGCCGGGTGGTGTCGTTGACCAGTAGTGCCATGGCGTGTACGACCTTGTCCGAACGGTCGATTCCGCGTACGTGGATCGAAATCTGTTCGCCGATCCGGTTTTCGGAGTAGTACCGGATGTGGTGTTCACCGGTGAAGAACCCGGCACCCCGGGTGGCGCGGTATTCGTCGGTGATCCCGGCCCGTTCGAAGACCCCGGTCGCGGCCGATACACAGACCGCGAAATAGTGCGTGACGTTCATATGGTCGTTCTCGTCGCGGTAGGCCTCCGGGACCGCGATCGGGCCCAGCTCGCGGGGCAGCGTCACCACCTGCTCGTAGCTGGGAATCGAAATCGTCCCGGTCATGATCAGCTCCTCCTCGCCCCCGGCGAAGTGTATCGACACGGAGGACGGCCCCGGATCGGGATCCGGGGCCGTCGTCACCCCCTGGCTTCAAAGCGGCCGCACGTCGATGACCTTGCGCAGCCGCGCCTTGTCGCGTTCGAGCCTGCGGGCCTCGTAGGCGATGGGGAAGTACCGCAGCCGTTCCGGCAGCAACGGCACCAGCCGGGCGAGGAACCAGCCGAGGATCCGCAGTTTGCGCTCGTCGGATTCGCTCCAGGTGAGACCGAGTTTGCGGCGGGCCGCATCCGGCGTGGTGCCCACGGTGACGAAGTACTGCATCCGGCCGAACGGACCGGTCAGCACCCGCCACACCGGGTGCAGCGCCCCCGGCAGCTGGGTGGGCGGGGCGATGGTCCGGATGACCCTCAGGTAGTCCTTCGAGGTCTGGGTGGCCTCCAGATGGTTCTCGACCTGGTCGGCGAAAAATTCCTCGAAATCGGCGTAGGTCGCCGGCAGTTCCTTGGGTGGTACCGAGAAGTTACGCATCAGCTGCAGGGCTTCGCGGTAGTAATCCTCTTTCTCCGCCGCGGTGAGCGGACGTTTCGAGAAGTACTTCGCGTTCTCGGAGAAGGCGAAAGTGCCGGTGTGCAGCACCCAGGCCCATGGGCCGCTGGACAGCGCGGTGTGCCGGACGCCTTTGGCGTCGGTGGTGTTGAGGGTGGCGTGCATCTTGCGTAACCGGTCGGTCTCGCCCAGCGATTCCTCGCCGCCGTAGGTCCACATCATCACCGCCGAGAGGCTGCGCACCGCGCGGCCGATCGGGTCGGTGCGGAAGGTGGAGTGGGCATCGACCACCGCGGAAATGGTGGGTTCCATGGTCTGCAGGAGGAAGGCCGAGCCCGCGGTGAGGGAGAAGGTGATCAGGCCGGTCTCCTCCCAGGTCCGGGTACCGGGACCGAAGGGACGGCGCTCCACCGGAGCGTGCGTGTCGGTGGCTGCGACGGACGCGGTCATGCGGATCTCCCTTGATCTACTGCCTTGATCTGATGAGACGATGATACTGCAAACCTCTCACCATTGCGCCGAAGATTCGCGCGGTAGCCCGATCGGTGGCCGGAGAATGGGGCTCGGCAGCTGTGCGCGTCCGATGTTGGCGGAGCAAGGCGGTACCCGAAGAGGGGGAGCCGGGTCGGGTTGTCCGGTGACGGCAGAACCCGGATATGAGAGCGGGCCTCGGCGAAGGGGGGGAGTTAGCCGAGGCCCGCGTAAGGTCGGCCCGGGGGGGAGGGGCCGACGGAACCGATCCTACGCGATATCGCGAAAATGCGCGCATAAGGGGCCCAAGAGTTTCGAACTTTTTTCGGTGCAGATCACAGTGTCGCGCGAGGTCGGGGCACTATGGGTGAGAGGTTCCGGAACCGTTGCCGCTCAATGGAATTGACCCACCGTACCGGTGTATTCCGCCCAGTGGAACACGGGGTACGGGGGTTCTCGCCGAGCGCTGTCCGGCCGACTTGTCGGACCCCGGTGTCACTATGCCGCTGTGCACTGTGAGCGTGCGCACGGCCACCTCGACTGTCGTGCTCCGGAGCGGGATCGAGTAGCCGCGGAAACCGAATCGAGTAGTGCGCTGCGCGGGATTTCACGACCCGGAGCGACGGATACGAGAGCGATCGCATCCCGTCTCGACTACCCCGAGCGCGGCCGGCCCGGGACGGGACCTTGCGCAGTGCGGGGAGGGGGCCGGAGAACCGGATAAATCGGATGAAAACGTCGGTGGCCGCGACGATACTGCACTGTATCGGCCGGTGGCCGAAGCGCCTGAGGTCGGTGGCCCGCCACCGGCGATATACGACTCGTCCTTGTCGATCACTCAGTTCAGGAGAATCATGCCCGACGCAATAGTCGCCGAGGGTCTCGTCAAACACTACGGCCGCCGAGTGCGCGCACTCGACGGTCTCGATCTGACTGTGCCCGAAGGCACGGTCACCGCGCTGCTGGGACCCAACGGAGCCGGTAAAACCACCACCGTACGAGTGCTCACCACTCTGCTGGTGCCCGATGCCGGCCGGGCGACCGTCGCCGGGATCGACGTACTTGCCCGGCCGCGTGCGCTGCGCTCGCGGATCGGGGCCTCGGGACAGTACGCGGCGGTCGACGAATATCTGACCGGTTTCGAGAACCTGGAGATGGTCGGGCGGCTGTACCACATGGGCACGCGGCGCAGTAAGGAACGCGCGCGCGAGCTACTGGAGAGGTTCCGTCTCAGCGATGCCGCCGATCGCCCGGTCCGCGGCTATTCCGGTGGTATGCGCCGCCGGCTGGACCTGGCCGGGGCGCTGGTGGCCAACCCGCCGGTGCTGTTCCTCGACGAACCCACCACGGGTCTGGACCCGCGGGCTCGGCTGGACCTCTGGGATGTCATCGAGGAACTCGTCGCCGCCGGTACCACCCTGCTGCTGACGACCCAGTACATGGAAGAGGCCGACCGCCTCGCGGATGCCATCGCGGTCATCGACCGGGGCCAGGTGATCGCCCGCGGCACCGCCGACGAATTGAAGAGCATGGTCGGCGGCGACCGGATCGAGTTGACCGTCGATCACGCCGACAACCTGGCCGTGGCCCGGCGAGCGCTCGCGCCGCTGGCCGACGGCGATATCCATGTCGAACCCGGGCTGCGCCGGCTGGTGGTGCCGGTCAGCGACGGATCCCAGGCGCTGGTCGCCGCCATCGGAAAGCTGAGCGACGAGGGTGTGAAGATCCAGGACGTCGGGTTGCGCCGGCCCTCGCTCGACGATGTGTTCCTCACACTCACCGGGCACGAGGCCGAGGAAACGGCCGATGACGCGGGCGGAGACGAGCAGGGCGGAGAGGCCGGTGGCGGTGGGCGACCCGAAGCGCCCCCCGCAGCGGACAGACCCGACGGATCCGGTCCGGCGCGCGAAGTGGAAGCAATCGAGGCGATGGAAGGAAGAAGCAGATGACCGCGCTGGCGACCGTCGGCGGTATCGGGGAGAACCCCACCTTGGTAGAGCGGCTGTCCATGGTGGTCAGCGACAGTCTGACCGTCACCAAGCGCAATGTGATCAAGATAAAGCGAGTGCCCGACGTGCTGATCTTCAGCACCCTCTCGCCGATCATGTTCGTCCTACTGTTCGCCTATATCTTCGGTACCGCCATCAAGATCCCCGGTATGGAGGGCGGCTACCGCGAATTCCTGATCGCGGGCATCTTCGTGCAGACAGTGGTGTTCGGGTCCACGTTCACCGGGCTCAGCCTCGCCGAGGATATGCAGAAGGGCATCATCGATCGGTTCCGCTCGCTGCCCATGGCCCCATCCTCGGTGCTGATCGGGCGCACGGTCAGCGATGTGGTGATCAATGTGGTCAGCCTGGTGGTCATGTCACTGACCGGCCTGGTGGTCGGCTGGCGGATCCGCGGGTCGGTCGTCGACGCGGTCCTGGCCTACGTCCTGCTGCTGCTGTTCGCCTACGCGATCTCGTGGATCATGGCCGTGGTCGGCCTGATCGTGCGTACACCGGAGGTGTTCAACAACGCCAGTTTCATGGTGATCTTCCCGCTCACCTTCCTGGCCAACACCTTCGTGCCGATGGACGAACTGCCGACACCGCTGCGCGTTTTCGCCGAATGGAATCCGGTATCGGCGCTCACTCAGGCATCCCGGGAACTGTTCGGCAATACCGCCCCGCTCACCGCGGAATCCACCGCGTGGTCGATGCGGCACCCGGTGGCGACCACCCTGGTCTGGGTGGGCATCATCCTGGTCTTCTTCGTACCGCTGGCGCTGCGGCAGTACCGCAAGACCGTCAGCCGCTGAGCACAGGTCAGTCCGCGGTGGCTTCGGGATCGTCCGAGGCCACCGCGGCGCCGTTGCGCGTATAGCCGATCCGGGGCGGCGCCGGGGCCGGTTCGGGTTGTTGCGGGCGCTTGCTGCGCACCAGCCACGCGGTACCGCCCGCCGCCGCCACCGCGGCGGCCGCCAGCAACCGATAGCGCGAACGACTGGATGGACGCAGTGGCCTCGAGCTCATGGCTCAACTCTGGCACAGCCCGGCGGATAACGCAGACCGGCAGGTCAGGGCATCGCTGTCGAGCGAGGGTGCGGAACCGGCCAGCTACGGACCGCGGGCTCGCATGGCACGATGGGCTGGTGAGTACGACACGCCCGGCCAGGTGGCGAGCGCGCCGCGAAACAGCTCCGGGAACGAAGCGGAGGCCGTGGTGAATCCCCAGCAGCCCTCGACGCCGGCTCCGGTGTGTGTCCGGCACGCCGACCGCCCGACCGGTCTGTCCTGTACCCGCTGCGGACGTCCGGCGTGCCCGGAATGCCTGCGTCCCGCCTCGGTCGGTCAGCACTGTGTCGATTGTGTGCGCGCCGGTCAGCGCAGCACGCCGCAGGTGCGGACCGTATCGGGTTCGGCCGCCGCCCGCAGTTCGGTCCCGCTCGTCACCTACATCCTGATCGCGCTCAATATCCTGGTCTACGCCGTGACCGCGGCGCAGTCGCGCAGCGTGATGGAGAACGAGCGCGGATCGGCGCTGTTCGTGGATTGGGTCATGTACCCGCCCGCGGTGGCCGGCGGCGACTGGTTCCGCGTGCTCGGTTCCGGGTTCCTGCACTATGGGCTGATCCACCTGTTGCTGAATATGTTCGCGCTGTACATTGTCGGCCGCGATATCGAACTGGTGCTGGGCAGGGCCCGCTACCCGGCCGTATATCTCATCTCGCTGCTCGGCGGCTCGGCCGCGGTGATGCTGCTGGCCCAGGACAGTCTCACGGCCGGGGCCTCGGGCGCGGTGTACGGCTTGTTCGGCGCGATCACGGTCGTGCTGATCCGGTTGCGGCAGAACCCGAACAATATGTTGATCCTGATCGCGATCAACGTGTTCATCAGCTTCTCGCTACCCGGTATCTCGCTGTGGGGTCACCTGGGCGGTCTGGCCGCGGGCACCCTGGCGACGCTCGGCATCATGTTCCTGCCCGCCTGGGTGCGGGTTCGGACGCCGGAGCGGGCCCGGCTGGCCGGGGTGCTCGCGCTGGCCGCCCTGGCGGTGGTGGCCGTGGCGGTGATAGTGCTCGCGGCGGTTTCGCTGCGCTGAGCCGGACGTACAGCGCGGCAGCTCCGGCACGTGAGCTTCGCGGGTCCCGACATGTTCAACGTGAAACATTTGGGCGCGCGAGTTCTCGCGGCCACGGAGGTGACCGCGGGGGCACTCAGCGCGCGGCGTCGCCGCGCAACCGCAGTGCCGTCCGCACCGCGTCGTAGACATCCTCGGGGCTCGTGCCCAGATCCCAGCGGCCGAAGATCAGTAGCCGCTCGGATCCCCGATGGTCCACATCGATCTCCAGCATCGGCGATTTCCGGCCCAGGCGGCGGTAGCCGACCACCCGCGCCCGCAGGATCTGGTCACGGGTGTACTCGGTGACGCCGGTGAGTGTGCGCAGCACCAGCCGCGGGTTCTCGCCGGGCACCACCGAGAGCCGTGGTCGCTGCCGCATGCCGAGTGCGGCGAGTCCCAGCAGTACCAGCGCGGCCACCCCGAGCAAGAATTTGCCGGGCAGCTCGGTCGTCAGTACCGCCGCGACAGCGAGGACCACCCCACCGCCGGCTGCCGCGATCAACGCGGGCAGGGGCGTCGTCCAGGCGAGACGGGGTTCGGTGCGGTCGGGCTGCACGCGGGTATACCTCCATCTGAGGTCGAGGGTTATCCACAGAGTTATCCACAGGTGTGCATTAATCACACCGGTGTAACCCCCGGGCGAGGCGCCGCTAGCGCCAGCGCATCGTCATGATCAGACCCACCACCATCAGCCCGAACCCGATCAGGAAGTTCCAGGCATTGAGGTTGCTCATCCAGCTGATCTGATCGGCCGCGAGGTAATAGACCAGTAACCAGACCAGGCCCGCGAGCATGAAGCCCAGCATGATGGTGACGTACCAGACAGGCGACGGACCGGCTGCCTTCACCTTCACCGGCGTACGGCTGGCGGGGTTGATCGTGTAGTCGGTCTTCTTCCGGACCTTCGACTTGGGCATGATGTCCTCGTGTTCAGCGTGCAGGTCGTGTTCCAAGGCTATCCCACCAGGTAATCGGTGTGATGCCCAGCGGCCGTACGATTCGCGTGCCCGATTGTGGCGCAATCGCAGGCCGGAGCGGATATGGGGCGTGCGAACACGTAATCTTTGGTCATGCGTGTACTGGTCGTCGACAACTACGACAGCTTCGTCTTCAACCTGGTCCAGTATCTGGGCCAGCTCGGCGTCGAGGCAGTGGTCTGGCGTAACGACGATCCGGAGCTGGCGGACCCGACGGCCGTGGTGGGCGATTTCGACGGAATCCTGATCAGCCCCGGCCCCGGCACCCCGGAACGCGCGGGTGCCAGTATCGACCTGGTACGCGCCTGTGCCGACCGGGGCACCCCGCTGCTGGGCGTCTGCCTCGGACATCAGGCCATCGGGGCGGCCTTCGGCGCCACGGTGACCCGAGCCCCTGAACTGCTGCACGGTAAGACCAGTTCGGTGTTCCATATCGGAACCGGAGTCCTGGCCGGGCTGCCCGATCCCTTCACCGCCACCCGCTATCACTCGCTCACCGTGGTGGAAAAGACGCTCCCACCCGAATTCGACGTCATCGGCCGCACCGAGACCGGAATCGTGATGGCCCTGCGCCATCACGAACTGCCGATCCACGGTGTGCAGTTCCATCCGGAATCGGTGCTCACCCAGGGCGGGCACCGGATGCTGGCGAACTGGCTGGAGGTCTGCGGCGAGCGCCCCCAGGAGGGGCTGGTGCAGATGCTGGAAGCAGAGGTCGCCTCTCTGGCCGTCTGATATTCGAAACCGGGCGGCCGATTCACGGCCGCCCGGTTTCGTATCTTCTGCCGAGTCGCCGGGCCGGGCCCGGCAGCGGATCAGGGCGGTCCCAGTGGCATGACGCCGGTATTGACCGTCACCGTCGTCGACGACGGCACGGTGGTCCCGGCCGAGGGCTGCTGGCTGAGAACCTTGCCGGCCTGATCGGAGTTGAGCGTGATCTGCGTGATCTGACGGACCTGGTTCGGGCTGCCCTGCCAGCCGCTTTCGCGCAGCGTGTCCACGACCTCCGCGGTGGTGAGTCCCACCAGGTTCGGCATCGCGATCCGATCGCTCTGCGCCACCTGGACCGTGATCGTGGAACCCTCGTCGGCCGTCGAACCGCCGGCCGGGCTGGTGGAGAGGACCTCGCCGCGCGGCCGAGCCGACTGGACCTGCTCGACCACGATTTTGAAGCCGGCGCCCTCGAGGTTCGGCTGGGCCACATCGATCAGCTGGCCGACCACCTCGGTGACGCGGACCTGCTTGGGACCGGTGCCGATGGTCAGCGTGATCTGACTGCCCGCGTCCATCTCGATACCGGGCGAAGGATCCTGCCCGATCACCTTGTCCTTGTCCTGCGCGCTGGACGGTTCCCGCTTCACGTCCGGGTTGGTCTGGAGGCCGGCGTTGTCGAGTTGCTGTTCGGCATCCTGCTGGGACAGGCCGGTGAGCCGGGGGACCGGCACCTGCTGCGGACCGGTGGACACCTGCACGGTGATGGTGCTGCCCTCGTCGGCGCGCGAGCCACCCAGCGGCTGGGTCGCGATCACATTGCCGGCACTGATCTTGCCGTCGGGTTTCTCCTGGACGGCCACATCGAAGCCGAGCGAATCGAGCTTCTTCTGGGCCTCGGTGGCGGAGGTGTTGGACAGATCCGGGACGGCCACCTGATCGGGTCGGCTACCCGGGCCGAGCAACATCCAGAAGAGCCCGAAGGCCGCCACCACCGCGGCGACCACACCCGCCGCGATATAGGCCGTGCGGCGGGAACGGCCCCCGGAGTCGTGCCCGTAATCGTCGTAGTCGTCGTCCTCGTCGCCGCCGCGATAGCCACGGCCGGAACCGTCCGCGGGGCCGAGCATGGTGGTGCGGTCCTCGTCGGTCATCACCATCGGCGCGCCGGGTTTCTGACCGCCCAGCACCCGAATGAGATCCGCGCGCATTTCCGCCGCACTCTGATAGCGATTGGCCGGATTCTTGGCCATCGCCTCGAGCACCACCGAGTCCAGTTCCCGCGGCACCCCCTCGTAGACGAGCGAGGGCAACCGGGGATCCTCGCGGACGTGCTGGTAGGCGACGGCGACCGGGGAGTCACCGGTGAACGGGGGCTGTCCGGTGAGGATTTCGAACAGCACACAACCGACCGAGTAGACATCGGACCGGGCGTCCACCGTCTCGCCGCGCGCCTGTTCCGGCGACAGATACTGAGCGGTGCCGATCACGGCCGCGGTGGCGGTCATCGGATTGGCGGCGTCGGCGATCGCCCGGGCGATACCGAAATCCATCACCTTCACCGCACCGGCACGGTTGATCATGATGTTGGCGGGCTTCATATCGCGATGCACGATCCCGGCCTTGTGGCTGAAATCGAGTGCCGCGCACACATCGGCGACGACCTCCATCGCGCGCCGGGGCGGCAGCGGTCCCTCGTTGCGCACGATATCGCGCAGCGTGTCACCGTCCACGTACTCCATCACGATGAACGGCAGTGGCCCGCCGTCGATCTCGGCCTCGCCGGTGTCGTAGACCGCCACGATGGCCGGATGGTTCAGCGCCGCGGCGTTCTGCGCCTCACGTTTGAAGCGCAGATAGAAGGTGGGGTCCCGGGCCAGGTCGGCGCGCAACACCTTGATCGCGACATCGCGGTTGAGCCGCAGATCGCGTGCTTTGTGGACTTCGGACATCCCGCCGAACCCGATGATCTCGCCCAGCTCGTAGCGAGAGGAGAGATTCTTCGGGGTCGTCATGGCTGTCCTTGCAAATTAAGGTCCGGCGCGATGTTGCTGACAGGGTTTCCCGGGAAGGGGATATCGATGGTCGGGACCGGCGGGCGGCGACGCGTGGTGGTCTCCTCTTCCTCGCCGGTGGTCTCTTCGCTCGCCGTCGTCTCGGTGGTGCTCGGAGCCGCCGAAGTGGTGGTGGTCGGCGGCTGAGTCGTCGTGGTCGAGGGCTGCGGCGGTGTGGTGGTCGTCGCGGCCGGCGGCGCGGTGGTGGTGGGCTCCACGGGCGGCGTCCATACCGGGGGCTCGGTCACTTCGTAGGTAGTGGTGACCGGTGCCGGAAGCGGGCGGGTGGTGGGTGCGGTGGAGGAGGTGACCGGCGCAGTTCCCGCCGGGTTGGTGTCCCCGCCGAACAGCAGCCACACCACGACACCGCCCAGCAGCAGCGCGCCGATACCGAGCGCGATCATCCACTTCTGGTTCTTGTTGAGGATGCCGCCGGGGTCGCCGCGGTAGTTGTCGTCGCCGGGGTCGTGCGCGCCGCGGTCGTACGTGGTCGCCGGCCCGGCCATGGCGGCGGGAGGCGTGTTGTAGCGGACGGTCGCGGTCTCGTCGTAACCCGGCTGCGAAGCCGCGATCACGCTGGTGGGCCCCGCCACCGGGAGATTGCGGGGCGGGGGCGGGCGGCGGCCCGAGCGCACCGCGGCGACTGCCTCGGCGAATTCACCGCCGTCGGCGTAGCGCTGGGCCGGGTCCTTGGCCAGCGTGATCTCGACCAGTTCGCGCACATTCGGCGGCAGGTCGGTGGGCATCGGCGGCGGCACGTCGCGGACATGTTTCATCGCGACGGTGAGCGCACCGTCTCCGGTGAACGGCCGCTGCCCCGCGAGCGCCTCGTATCCGACGACACCGAGGGAGTACACATCGCTGGCCGCGGTGGCGTCCTCACCGACCGCCTGCTCGGGCGCGATGTACTGCGCGGTGCCCATCACCATGCCGGTTTTGGTGACCGGAGAGGCATCGACCGCCTTGGCGATACCGAAATCGGTGATCTTCACCTGGCCGGTGGGGGTGACCAGGATATTTCCCGGTTTCACATCGCGGTGCACCACGCCGGCCAGGTGCGCGACCTGGAGTGCGCGGCCGGTCTGTTCCAGCAGGTCCAGGCCCTGGGCCACCGACAGCCGGCCGAGCCGGTTCAACACGGTGTTGAGCGGCTCGCCCTGGACCAGTTCCATCACCAGGTAGGCGGTTTCGCCGCCCTGGGGGTCGTAGGTCTCGCCGTAGTCGTAGATACCCGCGATACCGGAATGGTTCAGCTGCGCGGTGGTCTTGGCCTCGGTGCGGAACCGGTGCCGGAAGGTCGGGTCCGCGGAGAACTCCGACTTGAGGACCTTGACCGCGACCCGGCGATCCAGCCGGGTGTCCAGGGCTTCCCAGACCTGGCCCATCCCACCGGTGGCGATCAGCCGCTGCAGCCGGTAGCGGTCCGCGATCAACGCGCCGTTTGTCAGCATCGGGTTCCCCGCAGATTCACTCGCACATCCATCTCGTTCAGCGACCTCGCAAACCTGCGTCCAGCACCGACCGGGCGACCGGCGCGGCGACCGACCCGCCTGTTGCCGCCAGCGCCCGGTCACCGCCGTTCTCCACGATGACCGCGATGGCGATCTTCGGGTTCTCGGCGGGTGCGAAGGCTATGTACCAGGCATGCGGTGGGGTGTTCCGTGGATCGGCGCCGTGTTCGGCCGTACCGGTCTTCGACGCGATCCGATAAGACGTTCCGCCGCTGCCCGCGGTGTTCTCTTCCGAGGCGACCATCAGCTCGGTCAGCGTAGACGCTACATCGGCGCTCACGGCCTGGCCGACCGAGACCGGCTCGGTGGTGGACAGCTCGCTCAAATCCGGGTTCTGCAACTGGTCGACCAGGTAGGGCTCCATCCGGACACCGCCGTTGGCCACGGTAGCGGCGATCACGGCGTTGTCGAGCGGGGTGAGCGCGACATCACGCTGGCCGATACTGCTCTGCGCGAGAGCGGCGTTGTCCGGGATATTGCCCACGGTGCTCTCGGCGACCGGCATCGGGATCCCGCGATGCGGTCCGATACCGAACGCCGCGGCCTCGTCTTCCAGCGCTGCCGCCCCGACATCGACGCCGAGTTCTACGAACGCGGTGTTGCACGACCGCCGGAACGCCTCGTAGAGGGTGGCGGTGGGACCGGATCCGCAGGTCGAGCCGTTGTAGTTCTCCAGGGTCGTGCTCGTGCCCGGCAGAGTGATGTTGGGCGCCGCGGTGAACTGGGACTGCGGATTCGCCTTCCCATTGGACAGCGCGGCCGCCGTGACGACCACCTTGAAGGTGGAACCGGGCGGGTAGGTCTGCGAGATAGCCCGGTTGAGCATCGGCTGGTTCTCGTCGGCGCCGAGATCCTCCCAGGCCTGGGTGCCCTGGGCGCCGTCGTGCCCGGACAGCAGGTTCGGGTCGTAGCTGGGGGTGGACACCATGGTCAGGATCTTGCCGGTGCTGGGTTCGATCGCCACCACCGAGCCGGTGTAGCCCTTACTGGTGAGTTCGTTGTAGGCGACCTGCTGCATCACCGGATCGATGGTGGTGACGACATTGCCGCCGCGCGGGTCCCGACCGGAGACCAGGTCGACCAGCCGGCTGCCGAAGAGCTGGGCGTCCGAACCGTTGAGCACCGGATCCTCGGCCCGTTCCAGTCCGGTGCTGCCGTACTGCATGGAGTAGAAACCGGTGACCGGGGCGTAGGCCTGCGGATCGGTCGGGTAGACGCGCAGATACTTGTAGCGGTCGTCGGTGGACACCGAACTGGCCAGCACGGTGCCGCCGGCCGAGATCTGGCCGCGCTGGCGGGAGTACTCGTCGAGCAGCACCCGTGAGTTGCGGGGGTCGGCGCGATAGTCGTCGGCTTTGATGACCTGCACGTAGGTCGCGTTGAGCAGCAGGGCGACAATCATCACCATGACCGCCATGGCGACGCGGCGTAATGGTGTGTTCAACGCTGCAGACCCCCTTGCCGTCGTGACACCATCACTGTCTGCGCTTCCGCCAGCGGCGCCGGGGCGGGTTCGCGGCGGCGGGCCGGCGCGGGTTCGCGAGCCGCGTCGGAGATCTTGATGAGCAGGGCGACCAGCACATAGTTCGCCAGCAGCGAGGAACCGCCGTAGGAAACGAACGGCGTGGTGAGACCGGTCAGCGGGATCAGCTTGGTCACGCCGCCCACCACTACGAAGACCTGGATGGCGATGGTGAACGAGAGCCCGGCCGCGAGCAGTTTGCCGAAACTGTCCCGGATCGCGAGCGCGGTGCGCATACCGCGCAGCACCAGCACCAGGAACAGGATCAGGATCGCGGTCAGGCCGATGAGACCGAGTTCCTCACCGATGGTCGTCACGATGAAGTCGGTTTTGGCGAACGGCACCTGCGACGGCCGTCCGGCACCCAGGCCGGTACCCGCCAGACCACCGGTCGCCAGGCCGAACAGCGACTGCACGATCTGGTAGCCGGTGTTGTTGTAGTCGTCGAACGGATGCAGCCAGGTCTCCACCCGCACCCGGACGTGCCCGAACAGCTGGTAGGCGAACACGAAACCGAGGGCGAGCAGACCGCCACCGATGAGCAGCCAGCCCACGCGTTCGGTGGCGATGTAGAGCATCACCAGGACCGTGCTGAAGATCAGCAGCGACGTGCCGAGGTCCTTCTCGAACACCAGGACACCGATGCACACGATCCACACGGCCAGGATCGGGCCCATATCGCGGGCCCGCGGAAACTCCATGCCGAGGAAGTGCCGCCCGGCCGCGGTGAACAGCTCCCGTTTCGAGACCAGCACCGAAGCGAAGAAGATGATCAACAGGATTTTCGCGAATTCGCCGGGTTGCAGGCTGAGACCGGGCAGCCGGATCCAGATCTTGGCGCCGTTGACCTCGGACAGCGAACTGGGCAGGATCGCCGGGATCGCGAGTGCCACCAAGCCGGCGAGACCGAGGGTGTAGGCGTATTTGGCCAGCGTGCGGTAGTCGCGCAGCACCAGCAGGATTGTGACGAACAAAATGATGCCCAGTGCGGTCCACAGGATCTGCTGGTTCGCGTCGGGAGAAGGGATCTCCCAAGAGTTGTAGGCGGCGGTCTGCTGATCGGCCAGATCGAGCCGGTGGATCAGCACCAGGCCGATGCCGTTGAGTAGTGCCACGATCGGCAGCAGCAGCGGATCGGTGTAGGGCGCGAAACGGCGTACCGCCAGGTGCGCGACGGCGAAGAGGCCGAGATAGGCCAGGCCGAGCTTGGCGATATCCCAGGTCAGCGATTCTTCCTGGCTCGCTTCCACCAGTGCCAGTGCGGCGGTGGTGATCAGCGCCGCGAATCCGAGCAGCATGAGCTCGGTATTGCGCCGGGTCGTCGGCGACGGCGCCGGAGCGAAACCGCCCGGGGGACTCGGAAAAGCCCCGGCGGACGGTGGTGCCGGTGCGGACATCAGTCCGTCACCCGGCAGTTCTCCCCGGCGATCTGGGGCTGAGCGGTGGTCGTCGGAGCCGGGACGGTGGTGGTCGGGGGCGCGGGCGGCGCGGGGTTCTCCCCGTTGGTGCCGGGCGCGGCCGGCTGGTTGGCCGGGGCGGGCGGAGCAGCGTCGGTAGGCGTCGGCGCGGGCGCCGCCGGAGCGGGGGCGGGGGCCGGGGTGGTGGTGACCACGCCCGGCTGCGCGGCCGAGGCGTTCTTCTTGCACACCGGCAGCAGCTCACGATCGGCCAGCACGGCCATCTGTTCGCGGGCCTTGTCCAGGGTGCCGGGCGGCAGCCCGCGCTCGACCTGGTCACGGCCGGTCTGTTCCAGATCGCTGACCTTCAGAACCCGGCAGCCCTGCGGCAGGGCGGCGCCGCTCTCGACGAGACCGAGCTCGCCTTTGGAGGTGACGCAGCCGACCAGGTTCACGTCGTGGATCGAGTAGCCCAGTATCGACCCGGGCAGGCCCTGCATGACCACGACACTGTCGTTGTCCGCCCCGACGTAGTAGTTGGTCCGGATCATCTTGTAGCCGACGACCAGGCCGACCACCACCGCGAGCACGAGAGCGACCGCCAGCAACAGCCAGCGCAGTTTGTGGGACTTCTTCGGTTGCGGCTCGGGCTCACCGGCGGCCCGGCGCGGGGCGGCGGCCGGCGGACGCATCGCGGCGGCCCGCCCGGCCGCGGTGTTCGGCGGCGGATTGTCCTCGGCTTCGCCGGACGCGGCGCCGGCCACGATCGGATGACTCTGGCCGTAGTCGAGGTCGATGACATCGGCGACGACAACGGTCACATTGTCGGGCCCGCCGCTGCGCAGCGCGAGCTCGATGAGCCGGTCGGCGCATTCGTCGGTACTGCCCTCACGCATGGTGTTGGCGATGGTCTCATCGCTCACCACATCGGACAGACCGTCCGAGCAGAGCAGATAGCGGTCCCCGGCCCGGGCCTCGCGCATCACCAGGGTCGGCTCGATCTCGTTACCGGTGAGCGCGCGCATGATCAGCGAGCGCTGCGGATGAGTATGAGCTTGTTCCGCGGTGATCCGGCCCTCGTCCACCAGCGACTGGACGAACGTGTCGTCGCGGGTGATCTGGGCGAGTTCGCCGTCGCGCAACATATAGGCGCGCGAATCGCCGATATGGACCATGCCGAGTTTCTTGCCGGCGAACAGGATGGCGGTGAGCGTGGTGCCCATGCCGTCGAGTTCGGGCTCTTCCTCGACCTGTTCGGCGATGGCGGCATTACCGGCGTGGGTGGCCCGGTTCAGTTTACCGAGCAGATCCTCGCCGGGTTCGTCGTCATCCAGATGCGCCAGCGCGGCGATCATCAGCTGCGACGCCACTTCGCCGGCCGCATGGCCACCCATGCCGTCGGCAAGGGCCAGCAGGCGGGCGCCGGCGTAGACGGAATCTTCGTTGTTTGCGCGGACGAGGCCGCGGTCGCTGCGCGCTGCGTAGCGGAGAACAAGTGTCACGATCGGAGCTCGATCACTGTCTTGCCGACCCGGACAGGAGTGCCGAGCGGAACGCGGACTGCGGTGGTGACTTTGGCACGATCCAGGTAGGTACCGTTGGTCGAGCCGAGGTCTTCGACGTACCAGTCGTCACCGCGTAGGGACAGCCGGGCATGTCGGGTGGAGGCGTAATCATCGGTGAGCACCAGCGTGGAATCGTCCGCACGGCCGATCAGCACCGGTTGGGTACCAAGCGTTATGCGGGTACCGGCGAGAGAACCTTGAGTCACCACAAGATATTTGGCGCCCTTCTGGCCTCGGCGCATGGACGGCAGCACCGCGGAACCGCGCGGTCCCCGGGTCTGCAGTCGTTTGCCGGAGGCCGCGTAGATATCACTGCGGAGGGTACGCAGGATTGCCCACACGAACAGCCACAGCAGCAGGAGGAACCCGGCTCGGGTCAACTGCAAGATCAATCCCTGCACGGCGCTCCACCTCCTGTTCGACCGTGTGTCGGTGCTGTAGGCGTGGTGCGACCCACCCCACTGCGATGCTCGTCCCGGCGGACCGCTGTGCGGTGCCGCGCGTGTGTTGGCACATCATAGGGCCGTCGGACGATACCGATCACGATTAGGCCGCCCCATTATGCGAGAGCCGCCCCGTGATCCGCACGGCGAGCCTACGGCATCAGACAATACGGATGAGGATCTCGGAGTGCCCGGCACGGATGACATCGCCGTCGGCGAGTTGCCAGTCCTGCACGGGAGACCCGTTCACCAGGGTGCCGTTGGTCGAACCGAGATCGGACAACATTGCGGTCTGGCCGTCCCAGCGAACCTCGATATGGCGCCGGGAGACGCCGGTGTCGGGAAGACGGAAGTGCGCGTCCTGCCCGCGGCCGATGATGTTGCTGCCTTCCCGTAGCTGGTAGGTCCGGCCGCTGCCGTCGTCGAGCGCGAGGGTCGCGGAGAAACCGGGCCCGGCCGCCGGCGCGTATCCGCCCGGTGCGCCGTAACCGGGCTGCTGGGCCTGCGGGGGATAGCCCTGGCCCTGCGGCTGGCCGTAGGCCTGCTGGTCGTACCCCTGGTCGTAGCCGGGTTGCTGGCCGTAGGCCTGCTGCTGGTCGTACCCCTGGTCGTAGCCGGGCTGGGCATAGCCCTGCTGGTCGTACCCGGGCTGCTGGGCATAGCCCTGCTGGTCGTAACCCTGGTCGTAACCCTGCTGGCCCTGGTAACCCTGGTCGTAGCCGGGCTGGCCCTGGTAGCCGGCCTGGTCGTACCCGGGCTGCTGGGCATAGCCCTGCTGGTCGTAACCCTGGTCGTAGCCGGGCTGCTGGCCGTAGCCCTGCTGACCGTAGCCCTGGTCGTAGCCGCCCTGCTGGGCGCCGTAGGCCTGCTGGTCGTAGGCGGCGCCACCCTGCTGGTAGTCGTAGCCGTTCTGATAATCCGGGCCGCCGTTGTAGGCCGCGCCGGGACCGTAGTCCTCGGGGTACGCGCCGTTCTGCGGCCCGCGTCCCGCGGGTCCGGGAGCGTACCCGCGATTACGTGGATCGGACTCCGCGTGCTCACGGCTCGGGTCGTAGCCAGAGTTCTGCGTCATGGGGCCAGCTCCTGGTTGCGGGTTAGCGGGTCGTTGTAGCGGTTCGGGGCGGTGAGCCGGTGCGGCTCCGCGGCCGGCGTCGGGGTCGACGCGACCGCTCGTCCTGAACATTCCGGTGTGCAGCGTAGGGGATGCCTCGAACGCCACGTGTACTTCGCCATAGGTCTGCCAGCCTTGCTCACGGATGTAATCCTGCAGATGTTTGGCGAAAGCACGGGTTGTGAGGTCGTGATCGGCGTCGAGCTGCCGGTGGTCCGACGAGTTGATGGTGATCACATAGCTGTTGGGTGCGAGCAGATGCCCACCACCGACATCTCGGACGTTGTCGGCGGCCTCACGCTGCAGCGCTGCCTCGACCTCCTGGGGAACGACGTTCCCGCCGAAGACTCTGGCGAAGACGTCACCGACGGCGCCCTGCAGGCGACGCTCGAAACGCGAGACGATCCCCATCCGGGCCCTCCCTTCGGTGAGTCTCTCCTCATTCTTTACGACGACACGCGAATACGGCGTGTCGTTCTACGAGCACGTTCTCTGCATGATATCCACGTTCCGCTGTACCTGTAACTACCGGAACCGCGCCGGAGTTCCCTTCCCGGCGGTCCCCGTGCTCCGAGCCCTGGTCGGCGACTGGTTCGAAAAGCCTGTGACCACGCGATTTCGTCTCGTAGACATCTCCGTGCTAGTGTCTGACCGTCGCTCGGGCGAGTGGCGGAATGGCAGACGCGCTGGCTTCAGGTGCCAGTGTCCTTCGGGACGTGGGGGTTCAAGTCCCCCTTCGCCCACCGAGAAGAAGCCGTGGATCCCTCCGGGTCCACGGCTTTGTTCTTTTCTGCCGTCGAGTGCGTACCGCCCCGGCATCATGGTCTGCGAAATCCGGTGTGTGGCGTTGGTCATGCTTGTCCGCCGTGGCTCCGCGGGACGCCTAGAACGTGTTTCAGAAACATGCCGGAAAATCCGCAGAACCCGTTGACTCCCGATTCGAACCTGTTCTAATTCATGCCATGCGGAGATATGAAGGCCGTCGAGTACTGGTGACAGGTGCGGGATCGGGGATCGGCCAGGGCGTGGCCCTGCGACTGCTGGACGAAGGAGCCCGGCTCGTCGCCGCCGATATCAACGAGCCCGGTTTGGCAGCCACGGTGGAGAAGGCCGGCGATGTGGCCGACCGGCTCAGCACCGTGGTGGTGAACATCGCGGATATCGAGTCGGTACGCGCGGCCGCCGAGACGGCGGTGGACACCCTGGGCGGATTGGATGTGCTCGTCAACTGCGCGGGCATCCTGAAGCCGGCCCGTACGCACGAGATGCCGCTCGACGAGTGGAACCGGGTCATCACCGTCAATCTCACGGGCACGTTCCTGGTGACCCAGGCGCTGCTGCCACCCCTGCTGGAATCCGGCCGGGGCGTGGTGATCAATCTGTCGTCGACGTCGGCCTTCCAGTCGGCCCCCTATCTGGCCGCCTACGCGGCCTCCAAGGGTGGCGTGGCCTCTTTCACCCACGCGATCGGTCTGGAGTACGCCAAGCAGGGATTGCGGGCGGTCAATATCGTCCCGGCCGGAATCATGAGCGGGATCACCACCGAATCCATCACCGAACAGCCGGAGGACGCGGACTGGACCCTGTTCGCCCGGCTGACCGGTTGGCTGAACGGTGGTGCGCTGGGCACTCCGGAGGATATCGCCGGCGTCGTGGCGATGGTGGGATCCGATGACGGCCGGTACATCACCGGCACCGAGATCCGGGTCGACGGCGGCGCGCTCATGTGATCTCTCCCGATGTTCCGAGGCCGCAATGGTGCTCGCGCGAGTCGCGATCGCCGCTGCGGCCTTCTTCTTTTCCGGGCCCCGGATGGGGCTGTCCCGGGCGGGTGCTCCGGCCGGCCGGGGCGGACGACCGCGGTTGCCGACTCCGGTGCGAACAGCACGCCGTCCTCCCGGTATGCCTGAATGAGACCGAGATCACACAAGAACTTTTCGATTGCGGCGGCGCTGCTGAGGGTTGCCTCAGTAGGCGGCTCCGGTGACCCAGTTCACGCCCCGGAACCGCCTTGGTTAACTACCGCGAGGTGTTTACCGGGCCGTTGTACGGGGGGTGTGGCAGGTTTGTCCGCGCTAAACAAACTCTAGGTATTTTTCGTTCGTGTCGCCTGTTCGGCAACCGCGTTAATGATGCGCGAACGCGCAGGTCGGCGCGGGAACGGCCGAGTTAACGGCCGTTCGGGGGAACCGCGCGGCGAACCGGTTTCCCGTTATCTGTAACCATGGTTACGGATATGTCTATGACCAGTAAAAACCAAATGTACTTGCAAATGAAAGCACCGCTGTAAGTCCGGCTCGGCCTGCTGAAAGTTAGCTGGACGAGGGTCTGGGTGTGGGTGTCTGAATGTTTGCCGAACTGCGACGCATACCTGTGACCTCAGCCGCAACGGGTTGCGTAGGGATAACGATTGTGTAGAGTCGACGGTAACGCTGGCCGCAGCTAGAGCGGCGACTCGCTGCGGCCAGCGGAATTCAAATGGGGGAATCCACGCAGGTCACTCGGTTCGCGTTGCTGCGACCTCACAATACGTGGGCGATTGCGGTGTGCTCGAGGTTGTCTGCCCGCTACCGCGAAAGTCGCGCTACCGCTACTTCTGTCGCCGGGGTCCCGGCGGGCCGGTCGGCACGGCTACCGGCGAGGAAGATGTAGGCGAGGAAGGCTGCCTCGGCGGCGAATCCGATGGCGATCCGGGCCGGCGTGGGCAAGGCGCTCGGCGTCACGAATCCCTCCAGAAGGCCCGCTACCAGCAAGGTCGGCACCAATCCGAGCGCGATGGCGGCGGTGATGCGGCCCTGCCGGGCGACCGCCTCGGTCCGGCTGAGGCGGCCTGGATCGATCAGCGTCCAGCCGAGTTTCAGCCCCGCTCCGCCCGCGATGAAAATGGCTGTCAGCTCCAGCATTCCGTGCGGCAGCAGGAATCCGAAGAACGAGTCCAGCCGCCCGGCCTCGGCCATCAAGCCCGCCGTAATGCCGATATTCAGGGCGTTCATAAACAGTAGGTAGAGCACGGGCACGATGAATACGCCCAGAAAGAGGGCCAGCGCCGATACCCACGCATTGTTGGTCCAGACCAATGCGGCGAACGCATCGTTGGAATGTTCGGTGTAATAGGTCTCGAAGGCGCCACCGGGAGCGGTCAGCACACCGGTATTGCCCTGCAGGCCCAGCGTCTTCCGGGCCGACGGATCGTTCGCGATCCAGGTCGCGAACCCGGCCGACACACCCAGGAAGACCACCGCGACGGCCAGCCACCAGCCCAGTGCCCGATACACCGCACCGGGGAAACCGTGCGTGACGAACCGGACGATCTCGGTCCCGGTGTTCGGGGCGCTGCCGACGATCCGGCCGCGGGCCCGGGCGATCACCGCGCTGAGTCCGGCCACCAGTTCCGGCTCCGGACTGTGCGTCTGCAACCGGGCCAACTGCTGCGAGGTGCGCCGGTACAGCAGCACCAGTTCGTCGGTTTCCGGGCCGGTGAGGCTGCGTTTGCGCGACAACGTGTCCAGCCGGGCCCACAGGTGCCGGTTCCTCGCGCTGTATGCGTCCACGTCCATCGGTTCGCCTCCCGCTCCCGCCTGTACCGCCGTCGTGTCCGCGCCGGCCACCCGCCGCGGACTGCGCACAACGGCAGCGATGGCCCGTACCCGACGATCCGATGGCGACGGCTGTACCCCCGGGTCACCGACACGGGGCCGGAAACCGCCCGCCGTGGAAGAATGCTATGCGATATGGCCGAATTCACGACGGGCGAAGCCGTGGCGATCGAACTGCCGGTCGCTCGCGTCCCGACCCGTGCGGCCGCGTTCGTACTCGACCTTCTCCTGCAGGCCGGGCTCGCGATCGTGTTGTTCACCGGCGTGCTGCTGCTCGTCCGCGGCGACGATACCGACCCGTGGTTCACGACTCTGACACTCGTTTCGCTGGTCACCGTGCTCGTCGGATATCCGGTCGTGTTCGAGACGCTGTTGCGCGGTGCCACCCCGGGAAAACTCGCGCTCGGGCTGCGGGTGGTCCGCGCCGACGGCGGCCCGATCGATTTCCGGCACGCCCTGACCCGGGGACTCACCGGCGCGATCGTGGATTTCTGGATGCTCGGGCTCTTCGGCGTCATCGCCGTGGTGAGCTCCATGTGCTCACCGCACGCACGCCGGGTGGGGGATGTGCTCGCGGGCACCGTGGTGGTGCATATGCGGCAGCGACTGTCGGTGCCCGCGCTGGCCGTTCCGCCGGTATGGCTGAGCGGCTGGTCCGCCGAATTGGATCTCGCGGCGCTGCCCGAGGATCTGGCCCTGGCCATGCGGCAGTACCTGACCCGGATCAGCTCGCTGACCCCGGCGGCGCAGCACGAACTCGGATACGCACTCGTCCACGCGGTGTGCGCTCGGCTGCGGGTCGCCCCGCCGGCCGGGTACCCGCCGGTGCAGATCCTCGGCAGCGTGATCGCCGAACGTCAGCGTCGTGCGCTCCCGACGCCCCCGCCCCCGGCGGCGTTCGCCTTGCCGCCGGTGTCGTTCGCTCCCGTGCCCTGAGGTCGACAAGGCCGGTGCCGGGGTCAGAGGGCTCCGGATCGCTTGAGTTCCAGGTACTCGTCGGCCAGCGCCGCGGGCAGATCCGCCCCGGCCGCGGCGACCACCGCGATTCCCATCCGGCGCAGCGATTCCTGAAGTACCGCGTGTTCCGCGATTCGCGATTCGGCGGCGGCGGCCCGGTACAACGCCGGCAAGCTGCCGCGGTCGGCGGCTGCCGCGGCGATATCGGGATCGGTGACCGATACGATCAGTACCCGATGCCGCGCGGCCAGGACGGGAAGCACCGGAAGCAGGTTCTCGGTGACCGCCGCGCCGTCCAGGCTGGTGAACCACACGATCAGGCTGCGCCGCCGGGCCCGCTGGACAGCGGCCCGGACCAGACCGTCGGCGTCGGTGTCGACCAGCGCGGGGGTGACGCCGGCCAGGGCGTGCATGAGTTTGGGCTGGATGCCGCGGCCGACACCGGTGGGCACCTCGGCGCGCACCGCCCGGTCGTACGCGAGCAGGCCGACCATATCGCCGCCGGTCGCGGCCAGGCCGCCCAGCAGCAGGGCCGCCTCGATCGCCGTCTCCAGACGGGTGCCCGCACCCACGCGTCCCGCGCTGATCCGGCCGGTGTCCAGGAGCATGAGCACCTGCCGGTTGCGTTCCGGACGCCAGGTCCGGACGAGTACATCGGTGGCTCGCGCGGTGGCCCGCCAGTCGATGGAGCGGACATCGTCGCCCGGTACATATTCGCGGAAGGAGTCGAACTCGGTGCCCTGGCCGCGTACATCGGCCGGATTACGGCCTTCCAGATGATGCAGCCTCTTAACCTTGGCGGCGAGGAGCCGTTCGCTGCGGAACGGGGGCAGCGCGCGGACCCGGGCCGGGACATCGCGGTGGAATTGATGCCCGGCCAGACCCAGCGGCCCCCACAGGCGCAGCGTCACCGGGCCGGCGGCGCGATCGCCGCGCTGGGCGGGAGCGAGGGTGGTACGCAACCGGATCCGGCCGGACGGGGGGACGGTGATCCGGTGTTCGCGCTCGGTGGCGCGGGCACTGTCGGGCCAGTCGTCCCAGAGCAGCCCCCGCACCGTCCGGGCTCCGGTATTTGTCAGCGTCAGCTCGACCTCCGTGTGCGCGCCCAGACGCAGGACCGACAACTCGGGCCGGTGCAGCGTCACCGCCGCGCTCCGCGCGGCCAGCAGGCGGTCGGTCACGGCGAGCGCGATGATCAGCGTACTGGCCATCAAGACCGCGACCCAGGACGGAGCCGGCAGCATGACCGCCGTTGCCGCGACGGCCGCTATGGCGACCAGCCGACCGGTGACGACCACGGCCTACACCGGGACCGGGATCGACAGCAGCAGTGAAGCCATCACCTGTTCGCCGGTGACTCCGTCCAGCTCGGCTTCGGGACGCAGTTGCAGGCGGTGTCGCAGAGCCGCCACGGCAACAGATTTCACCTCGTCGGGCGTGACGAAACCCCGTCCGTTCAGCCAGGCCAGCGCCCGGGCCGCGGACATGAGCGCGGTGGCGCCGCGGGTGGATGCGCCGTGCTGGACCGCCGCCGCGGTGCGGGTGGCGCGGCACAAATCGACGATATAGGCGAGAACCTCCGGGCGGACCGTGATCCCGGCGATCGCCGCGCGAGCGGCGGCGATATGCGCCGGCCCGGCCACCGGCCGTAACCCGGCCGCGGTGAGGTCGCGGGGGTCGAAACCGTCGGCGTGCCGCTGCAGGACACGGAACTCGTCGTCCCGGTCGGGGAGATCAATATCGACCTTGAACAGGAACCGGTCCAGTTGGGCCTCGGGCAGCGGATAGGTGCCCTCCTGCTCGATGGGGTTCTGGGTGGCGACCACGACGAAGGGGTCCGGCAGCGGCCGGGGCGCGCCGTCGACCGAGACCTGGCGCTCCTCCATGGATTCCAGCAGCGCCGACTGCGTCTTCGGTGGGGTGCGATTGATCTCGTCGGCCAGGAGCAGGTTGGTGAACACCGGACCGTCGCGGAAGGTGAATTCGGCCGAATGCGGATCGTAGATCTGTGATCCGGTGACATCGGCCGGCATCAGGTCCGGGGTGAACTGGACCCGGGCGTGCCGTAGATCGAGGGCGGTGGCCAGGGCCCGGACCAGCAGGGTCTTCGCCACACCGGGGACCCCTTCCAGCAGTACGTGGCCGCGGCACAGCAACGCCAGCACCAGATACATGACGGCATTGTCGTTACCCACCACCGCCTTGCCGATCTCGGTGCGCAGCGCCGCGAAGGCGGCAGCCGCCTCGGCGGGGGTGGGGGACGTGGCGCCTCCCGTGCCGGCCTTACTGGTGTCAATGCTGGTCATCCGACCTCCGCTTCGATCCATTCGAGTTGCGCGGCAACGAGTTCGAGGGCCGATGCGTCGGGCACCGGCCCGTACAGGGCCGACCCGACAACGGCCGGGTCGGTGCCGATCCGCGCGGCGACCGCCGCCGCGAGCTCCTCCGGGGAGGTCCCGGTGCCGAGCGCGCGGCGTAATCTGCGCACGGTCGCGGCGCGCAACACACCCGCGATATGCGCGTGATCACCGGAGCGGCGGTAGAGCCCCGCCTGTCCGGCCAGCAGTTCATCGGCCGCGACCTCCACCGGCCGCGGTTCACCGACCACTGTGCCCCGCCGCCGCGCCCGCCACCACACCAGCAGGGCGGCGGCGATCAGGAACTGCAGTCCGCCGAAGGCCAGCCAGTCGGGGGTTCGCTCGAAAAGCGAGTCGTCGCCGGTCGGCCGGGGCAGGTCGGGGTCGTAGTCGCCGCTCGGCGGGTCCATCGGGGACGGGTCGATCGGCGGCACGTCCGGGGCGCGCGGCGCGCTGGGCCCGGAACAGCCCTGCAGGACCGCGTACAGCACCAGCAGGAGCACGACCAGCGCGGCCGACCAGGCCCAGAACCGGGGGTCGCGCAGTACCGCGGGCCACTTCCCGGAACCTGGTCGCCACCGCGACCCGCGGCGGGCCGGTTCGATATCGAACGGTTCGGCCGCCGGGGGCGGCGCCGCCGCGGAGAACCGGTCGGCCTGCGTCAGGCGGCGGTATTCCTCTTCCTCCGCCCGGCGGCCGCCGTAGACGACCTCGTCGAACGATCTGGCGGCAGACGGGAGTCCACCGGAGTCCCCGGCGGGCAGGCGCGCCGCCGCTTCGTATGAGGTTTCGTAGGCTGTGCGCGATCGGCGCACCTCGAGCAGGCCGTGCTGCTCCAGCCCGCGCAGCACCGCACGGAAACGTTCGCGCAGCGCGGTATCGAAGTCACCGCGGGCGGCCGCGTGTTCGGCGGCGGCCGAATGGACCGCGGCGGCATCCAGCCGGGGTGGCTCCGGAACGGTCCGGGACGGCTCGGTCACCGGCTACCTCCGTCGGGGATCCGGATATCGGCGCCCTCGCGCCGGCAACGCAGATCCAGGTAACCGACCACCCGGGCGCTGGACTCCACGATCTCGGTGAAGGCCGCCAGCAGCAGGCCGGCGGCGGTGACCAGCACCAGGAACGCCCACCGATGGGTACCCGAGATATCACCGATGAAGAGCAGGAGGCCCAGCAGCGGTGCCACGAGCAGTGTGAACAGGAGGCGCTGGCAGATCCAGAGGCCGGTTCGCCGGGCGCGCAGGTTCGCGACCAGCGCGCCCGACCGCGCCAACGCCGCCCTGGCGCCGAGGCCCTCGGCGAACAGCACCGGCACGGCCGCGAGATGGCGCGCGCGCAGCCATGCCAGCCAGAGCAGGCAGCAGGGGTAGGCGACCACGAACCAGAGCAGGCCGCCGAGGAATGTGAACGGGAAGAGCGCGGCGCCGATCCCGAGGACCGCGATCCCGATCGCGGTGAACGACAGCTGGGTGAGCAGCAGCGGGCCCAGCCTTCCGGTGGTCCGGCGCAGACTTTCCCGCAACCCGATCGGCTGCCGCCCGGCCCGGGCCAGGCCGGTGCAGACCGTGACACCCCGCAGGACCAGCCGGACGATCCAGGCGCTACCGAGTGTCGCGAACAGCGCGGCGAGGGCGGTACCCGTATCGGAGCCGTCGGTCAGATACGAGACCAGCCCGATCGACCCGGCCACCACGAGTTCTCCGGCCACCAGCAGCACCGCGGCACAGCCCGCCAGCGTCCGGATATCGGCCTGTAGGAGCGCGAACGGCGCGTCGAGCAGTTCCCGGAAACTCAGCGGACGGATCGGAACCGTCGCTACCTGGGCTCGGCCTTCCGGATGTATTCCCGCCCCGACGGAACCGGCCGTATCAGCGGCAGGCTGCACGCGGCCGAGTCTAATGGGCGCCGGTGCGGTCCGCGCCGGTCC
The DNA here is from genome assembly GCF_040654015.1 of Nocardia sp. NPDC050799. Taxonomy (NCBI): domain Bacteria; kingdom Bacillati; phylum Actinomycetota; class Actinomycetes; order Mycobacteriales; family Nocardiaceae; genus Nocardia; species Nocardia sp. NPDC050799. The sequence goes on along the minus strand of NZ_JBFAHF010000022.1, from coordinate 55,898 downwards.
GGAGCGAAGGCAGCGATATGCCTGCCGGTGCGGTGGGTCGCGGCGCGCGGGTGAGCTGCGGGCCGCGTGGTGGTCAGCTGCCCGGGGGCAGTTCGCGAGGCGCGGCGGTCTGTCGTTCGCCACCCGGGGGCAGCATGGGCGTGGTCGCCGGCTCGAGATGGGTCGTGGCGGAGACGATGGCATCCGAGCCCAGGGTGATATCGGCGTCCACCGAGTCGCCGCGACGGGCGGCCGGACGGTCACCGGCGGTGCGCGGATCCTCGATACCGCTGTCCACGCTGACCTTTCGGGCCCGGCGCAGGGTGAAGGTGATCTCCTCGGCCTCGGTGAGCACCTGGCGAGCGGTGCGCAGCGGTCGGCTCGCGGTATCGACGGCGGTGTCGATGGCCGAGCTGACGAAACCCGGGACCAGCGGGCGGATCCAGCGGGCGGCGGTATCGGTGAACGGGACGGTGCCGATGATCGGGAGTTCCAGACCCGCCGGCTGCCGGACCGCGATCTCCTTGCCCAGTGGTACGGGCAGGTCCGACCCCTCACTTCCCGGCGGCAACGCGTTGTTCGGGGCCGCCGCCGGGACGGCGGGGTCGGGGTCGCGTTCGGTGACGCCGATCTCCAGCCCGCCGAGCGCGGCGATGACCCGGGTGCGCTGGCGTTCCCGGTCGATGGTGGTGTCGGCCTCGGCCGCCAGTTCGGCAGCGGTGAGCTGCTGCTCGAGCCGGACGGCGGCGGTATCGGCCCGGACCCGGGCCTCCTTCTCGGCGATGGCCGCGTCGGCGGCGCGTTCGGCGCGGTCGCGTACGGTGTCGGCGGCTCGGCGCCGCTCCTGCGCGGTCTCACCGCGCCACCAGCGCAGGATCAGCGGCAGCAGCGCCAGCAGGGCGAAAAGCGCCCAGGTCAGCGCCCGGAGTCCTAGCGCGCCCAGCTCACCGACGGTGTACTCGTGTGCCGCCGACCACCGCGCACCGAACCCGCGGTCACCGTCGGCGGCCACCGCCTGCGCGTCGTGCAGGGCCAGGCGGGCGTCGGATACGCGCTGGTCCAGCGGGGCCACCCGGTTCTGCGCGGCGCTCAGCGCGGTACGGGCGTCGTCGAGCATCGCGTTGGCGGTCTGCGCCTCCGGTCCACGACCGGGCACCCCGGTGATCTTGGTCTGCGGGCACTCCGGGGTGGGATTGAACTCGCATCGGGCGATGATCAGGGCGTTGTCGATATCCGCGGCGGCCGCCGCGATGGACCCGTCCAGCGCGGTGCGATCGGCGACCGCGCGGTCCAGCTCGTCCTGCGCGGTACGGACGGCGGGGGCCGAGGCGGTCGCGGTCGCGGCCCGCTCGTCGAGTATCCGGTCCACCGTGCCGCCGAACAGTACGGTCACCGCCATCTCGGCCACCACCACGCCGGCCAGCAGCGCGGTACCGATCCGCGCGGCGACCGCCGGAACATTGACGGTCCCGGCGGGTAGATCGGGGCGGGCGGTGGGCTGGGCCCCGGCCAGTGCCCGGCCGAGCAGGCCCGCGAGGACGCCGGCCACCAGGGCGATGGCGGCGACCGCGGCAGGTGGTTGATCGGCGGCGCCCATGGCGGAGGCGGTGACCGCGCCGGCGACGAGGGCGAACAGCGCCACCCCCGCTCCGGTGACGGTGTAGCCCGTGCGCTCGTATCCCTCGGCGGTTTCGGCGGGCTGCCCGCCGCCGAGCCGGATGAACATGCCGGTGACGCTCATGGGGCCCATATCCTCTGCAGCTGCCATCGATTCGTTGTCTCAGCGTGACAGGGCACGCGCCTGTCCATCGACCCTTGGGGATCGGGTGTGGGGATCTTCACAGGGGTGTCGCGCAGCATACGGTGACCGATCCGCGAGCCCCGTCCCGGCCGTACTTCCGGCGCTGTCGAAACCCGCGCTCGCGCAACGGAAGCGAGGCGGGAGCAGCCCGGAAAAGTGTGTCGTAAACCACTCGCCGAGTGGTTTGCTGATCATGTGCTGTGAGTGTCGATCGGCAAAACAGGCCGAACGGTCGGATCATGTTCCGCGCTTGTCACGAGGCTGTCACGAACATCTCACCGAGGTGCGCAACAGTTAGCCGCAGGCTGGTGGGTTTGCCGTCCGCCGCTGTCGGGAAATCATCTTCGATGCAGGTGAGCGCGGGTTCGGTGGATGCGGCGCGGCATCGGGAAAGGCTCGGAACCGATGGATCGCCGCTGTTCGGAGGGCCGATCCGGGATCGATTCACCCCCGAAAGCTGCTTTACACTAGAAAACGCGCATATGTGGAGGAACGAATGAAGAAGCCCAGCTAGATCCAGTTATTAGGGCAACCTTGGTTGGTTGGGTCCCGGACCTGGCTTATCGTTTGCTCTTACGCCGCACATAACCGTGTCCGGCCGAAGGGCGTGTTCGGGCGACCACCGATCAGGGCAGCCCGGCGGGCGAAATCCCGCTCCCGGGTTCCGAACGCGTAAGCGTTTCGTTACCGGCGGGTACCTGCGCACAGCGACAGGTGGAAAAACTTCAGACGTGACTGCACGCCGAACACCATCAGCGCGGCTGGTGTCGGCCAACGTACGAACGCAGTCCAAGCAGGGAGCGTTCGACAGTACCGGCGTTCGACAGGGCGTTCTCGCAAAGGCCGCACCACGTCGAGGCCGACTTTCTCGAAGGCAGAGGCATGACGCAACTACCTGGCCACAGGTCCCCCGGACCCATCGGGCTCTACGACCCGGCGAACGAACACGACGCCTGCGGTGTCGCCTTCGTCGGTGATATGCACGGCCGCCGCAGCCGTGACATCGTCGACAAGGCTATTACGGCCCTGTTGAATCTGGAGCACCGCGGTGCCGCGGGCGCCGAGCCGAACTCCGGTGACGGCGCGGGCATCCTCATCCAGGTACCCGACCGGTTCTTCCGGGCAGTCGTCGACTTCGACCTGCCGCCGGAGGGCTCCTACGCCACCGGTATCGCCTTCCTGCCGCAGGCACGTCGCGAGGCCGCGCGCGCCTGTTACGGCGTGGAGAAGATCGTCAAGGAAGAGGGCCTGACGGTCCTGGGCTGGCGTGAGGTACCGATCGACGAATCGTCGCTCGGCGCACTGTCGCGTGATGCCATGCCGCTGTTCCGGCAGCTGTTCATCGGTTCGCCCGCCGATTCGGCCGAACCGCTGTCCGGGATGGATCTCGAACGGCGCGCGTACGTGGTACGCAAGCGGGTCGAGCACGAACTCGGTCGCGCGGGTGCCGGCGAGGGTGCGGTGGGCAAGGAGTCGGTGTACTTCCCGAGCCTGTCCGGCCAGACCTTCGTCTACAAGGGCATGTTCACCACCCCGCAGCTGCGGGCCTTCTACCTGGACCTGCAGGACGACCGGGTGGAGAGCGCCCTGGGCATCGTGCACTCCCGGTTCTCCACCAACACTTTCCCGTCCTGGCCGCTGGCCCACCCGTTCCGCCGGGTGGCGCACAACGGTGAGATCAACACCGTCGCCGGTAACGAGAACTGGATGCGGGCGCGTGAGGCGCTGCTGCGTTCGGACATCTTCGGCAAGGATTCGGCCGGCAAGAACCGGCTGGACAAGATCTTCCCCGTCTGTACCCCGGGGGCCAGCGATACGGCTCGCTTCGACGAGGTCCTGGAACTGCTCCACCTCGGCGGCCGCAGCCTGCCGCACGCGGTGCTGATGATGATTCCCGAGGCCTGGGAACGCAACGAGAACATGGACCCGGAGCGCCGGGCGTTCTACGAGTACCACTCGATGTTGATGGAGCCGTGGGACGGCCCCGCGTCGGTGTGCTTCACCGACGGAACCGTCATCGGCGCCGTCCTGGACCGCAACGGTCTGCGCCCGAGCCGGGTCTGGGTCACCGACGACGGTCTGGTGGTCATGGCCTCAGAGGTCGGTGTCCTCGATATCGACCAGTCCAAGGTCATCCGCAAGATCCGCCTGCAGCCCGGCCGCATGTTCCTGGTCGACACCGCCCAGGGCCGGATCGTCGGTGACGACGAGATCAAGGCGCAGCTGGCCGCCGAACACCCCTACCGGGAATGGCTCGACGAGGGCATCAAGAACCTCTCCGACCTCCCGGACCGGCCGCATATCCACATGTCGCACGATCGCGTGCTGATCCGCCAGCAGATCTTCGGATACACCAACGAGGAACTCGAGCTGCTGATCTCGCCGATGGCCAAGACCGGCGCCGAAGCGCTGGGTTCGATGGGTACCGACACCCCGATCGCGGTGCTGTCGGCGCGCCCGCGACTGCTGTTCGACTACTTCTCGCAGCAGTTCGCGCAGGTCACCAACCCGCCGCTGGATGCCATCCGCGAAGAGGTCGTCACCAGCCTGCGCCGCCATATCGGCCCGGAGTCCGATCTGCTGAACCCGAGTCCGGAGTCCTGCCGGCAGATCGTGCTCCAGCAGCCGATCATCGACAACGACGAACTGGCCAAGCTGGTCCACATCAACGACGACGGCAGCCAGCCCGGGCTGCGCTCGGTCGTCGTGCGCGGCCTGTACGAGGTCGCGGCCGGCGGCGAGGGCCTGCGCCGGGCGCTGAATGCGATCAACACCCAGGTCTCGGCTGCCATCGACGGTGGCGCCCGGATCATCGTGCTGTCCGACCGGGAATCCAACGAGAAGCTCGCGCCGATCCCGTCGCTGCTGCTCACCGCGTCGGTGCACCACCATCTGGTCCGGGAACGCACCCGCACCATGGTCGGTCTGGTGGTCGAAGCCGGTGACGCCCGCGAGGTGCACCATATGGCGACGCTGGTCGGTTTCGGTGCCGCGGCGATCAACCCCTACATGGCCTTCGAGTCGATCGAGGACATGCTCGAGCGAGGCGCTCTGCAGGTTCCCGGCAGCACCGGGGACCTGCCCGCCGACTACCGCAAGGCCGTCGCGAACTACAACAAGGCCGCCAGTAAGGGCGTACTGAAGGTGATGTCCAAGATGGGCATCTCCACCGTCGCCTCCTACAACGGTGCGCAGCTGTTCCAGGTGATCGGTCTGTCACAGGAACTGGTGGACGAGTACTTCACCGGTCTGCGCTCGCATCTGGACGGAATCGGCCTGGACGAGATCGCCACCGATGTGGCGACCCGGCACTCGGTCGCCTTCCTGGAGAACCGCAACGAGCGCGCGCACCGCGAGCTCGAGGTGGGCGGTGAGTACCAGTGGCGGCGCGAGGGCGAATACCACCTCTTCAACCCGGACACCGTCTTCAAACTGCAGCACGCCACCCGCAGCGGTCAGTACTCGATCTTCAAGGAGTACACCAAGCTGGTCGACGACCAGTCCGAGCGGCTGGCCTCGTTGCGCGGTCTGTTCAAGTTCAAGAAGGGCGCGCGCTCCCCGATTCCGATCGAGGAGGTCGAGCCCGCCAGTGAGATCGTGAAGCGTTTCTCCACCGGTGCCATGAGCTACGGCTCCATCTCGGCGGAGGCGCACGAAACCCTGGCCATCGCGATGAACCGCCTCGGCGGCCGCTCCAACTCCGGTGAGGGCGGCGAATCGCCCGCCCGTTTCGAACCGGAGGACAACGGCGACTGGCGGCGCAGCGCGATCAAACAGGTGGCCTCGGGCCGCTTCGGGGTGACCGCGCACTATCTGACCAACTGCACCGATATCCAGATCAAGATGGCCCAGGGCGCCAAGCCGGGTGAGGGCGGCCAGCTGCCCGCGCACAAGGTGTACCCGTGGGTCGCCGAGGTCCGCCACTCCACCCCGGGTGTCGGCCTGATCTCGCCGCCGCCGCACCACGACATCTACTCCATCGAGGATCTGGCGCAGCTCATCCACGACCTGAAGAACGCGAATCCGCAGGCGCGGATCCACGTCAAGCTGGTCGCCGAGCCCGGTGTGGGCACGGTCGCGGCGGGGGTGTCCAAGGCGCACGCCGATGTGGTGCTCATCTCCGGCCACGACGGCGGGACCGGCGCCTCCCCGCTGACCTCGCTCAAGCACGCCGGTGGTCCCTGGGAGCTCGGCCTGGCCGAAACCCAGCAGACCCTGCTGCTCAACGGTCTGCGCGACCGGATCGTGGTGCAGGTCGACGGTCAGATGAAGACCGGCCGCGATGTGATGATCGCCGCCCTGCTGGGCGCCGAGGAGTACGGTTTCGCGACCGCGCCGCTGGTGGTCTCGGGCTGCATCATGATGCGGGTCTGCCATCTGGACACCTGCCCGGTGGGGGTGGCCACCCAGAACCCGGTGCTGCGCGAGCGGTTCACCGGTAAGGCGGAGTTCGTCGTGAACTTCTTCATGTACATCGCCGAGGAAGTCCGGGAACTGCTGGCGGAACTGGGTTTCCGCACCCTGGACGAGGCCATCGGCCGGGTCGATCTACTCGACACCGGTAAGGCCAAGCGGCACTGGAAGGCCAGCAAGCTGGATCTGTCGCCGATCCTCGACGATGTCGAGACGGCGTTCATGTTCCAGGACCGCCGCCGGACCAAGGAACAGGACCACGGCCTGGACAAGGCACTGGACAACGAGCTGATCGCGCAGAGCCGCGACGCGCTCGAGTTCGGCAAGCCGGTCCGGATCGATACCAAGATCACGAACGTGAACCGCACGGTCGGCACCATGCTCGGCCATGAGGTGACCAAGCTCTACGGTGGCGCCGGCCTGCCCGACGACACCATCGACATCACCCTCACCGGCTCGGCCGGTAACAGCTTCGGTGCGTTCGTCCCCGCCGGTATCACCCTGCGGGTGCAGGGCGACGCGAACGACTATGTCGGCAAAGGCCTTTCGGGCGGCCACCTGGTGGTACGCACCGCGCCCAACGCCCCGGCCGATTTCCGGGCCGAGGAGAACATCATCGCCGGCAACGTGATCCTGTTCGGCGCGACCAGCGGCCAGGCGTTCATCGGCGGTGTGGTCGGCGAACGGTTCGCCGTGCGCAACTCCGGTGCCACCGCGGTGGTCGAGGGCGTCGGTGACCACGCCTGCGAGTACATGACCGGTGGCCGGGTCGTCATCCTGGGCGATACCGGACGCAACTTCGGCGCCGGTATGTCCGGTGGCCTGGCGTTCGTCTACGACCCCGACGGCACCTTCGCCGGCCGGCTCAACCCGGAACAGGCCGAGGCCGTCGAACCGCTGTCCGGTGACGATTTCACCTGGCTGCGCGACATCATCGGCCAGCACCGCGAGCAGACCGGCTCGGCGGTGGCCGAACGGATCCTGGGCGATTGGTCGCAACAGGTCAACCACTTCGTGAAGGTCATGCCGCGCGAGTACAAGAAGGTGCTGCTCGCCATCTCCGAGGCCGAGAAGAGCGGTAAAGATGTCGATGAGGCGATCATGGAGGCCGCTCGTGGCTAGTAAGAAAATTCCGGCGGCGTCGATGAGGCGCTGTGACTATTCGAGGCCGCTCGCGGCCAGTAAGAAAATTCCGCAGGTGGCGTCGATGAGGCGCTGTGACTATTCGGGGGCCGCTCGTGGGTGACACCCAAGGATTTCTGAAGCACACGTCCCGGGAGCTACCCGAACGCCGTCCGGTGCCCTTGCGGCTGATGGACTGGAAAGAGGTCTACCAGGAGGGATTCCCGCACCAGACCCTGCAGCGGCAGGCCAGCCGCTGTATGGACTGCGGTATTCCCTTCTGCCACAACGGCTGCCCGCTGGGGAACCTGATCCCCGAATGGAACGACCTGGTCTACAAGGACCGCTGGCGCGAGGGTATCGATCGGCTGCACGCGACCAACAACTTCCCGGAATTCACCGGGCGGCTGTGCCCGGCGCCGTGTGAGGCGTCCTGCGTGCTCGGGATCAACCAGGATCCGGTGACCATCAAGCAGGTCGAGGTCGAGATCATCGAGAACGCCTTCGACGAGGGCTGGGTCACACCGGTCTACCCGACCCGGCTCACCGGTAAGAAGGTCGCGGTCGTGGGGTCCGGCCCCGCGGGTCTGGCCGCCGCACAGCAGCTCACCCGCGCCGGTCACACCGTGACCGTGTTCGAGCGGGCCGACCGTATCGGCGGTCTGATGCGGTACGGCATCCCGGAATTCAAGATGGAGAAGCGCTTCATCGATCGCCGCCTGGCGCAGATGGAGGCCGAGGGCACCATCTTCAAGGCCGGCGTCAACGTCGGTGTCGATATCACCGCCGACGAGCTGCGCGAGAAGTTCGACGCGGTGGTCCTCGCCGGTGGCGCCACCCAGGCACGTGACCTGCCCATCCCGGGCCGGGAGCTCGACGGGATCCACCAGGCCATGGAATTCCTGCCGTGGGCCAACCGGGTCCAGCACGGTGACTCGGTGACCGACGACAAGGGTCTGCCGCCGATCCACGCGCACGGTAAGAAGGTCGTCATCATCGGCGGCGGTGACACCGGCGCCGACTGCCTGGGCACCTCGCACCGGCAGGGCGCGGCCAGCGTGCACCAGTTCGAGATCATGCCGCGGCCGCCCGAGGAGCGGGCCGGCTCCACGCCGTGGCCGACCTACCCGCTCGTGTACCGGGTGTCCTCGGCGCACGAAGAAGGCGGCGAGCGGGTGTTCTCGGTGAACACCGAACGTTTCGTCGGCGCGGACGGCAAGGTCACCGGGCTCGATGCGCACGAGGTCAAGATGGTCAACGGCCGGTTCGAGAAGGTCGAGGGCACCGATTTCACCCTCGAAGCGGATCTGGTGCTGCTCGCCATGGGCTTCGTCGGTCCCGACAAGCCGGGCCTGCTCACCGATCTCGGGGTCGGTTACGACCAGCGCGGCAATGTCCAGCGGGACAAGAACTGGTCCACCAATATCCCCGGTGTCTTCGTGGCCGGTGATATGGGCCGCGGTCAGTCCCTGATCGTCTGGGCAATCGCCGAGGGCCGGGCCGCCGCGTCCGCGGTGGACCGGTACCTGGAAGGCGAGACGGCGTTGCCCGCGCCGATTCCGCCGACCGCCGTCGCCCAGCGGTAACCTCCGCGCTGCGGCCCGGTACCACCGAGCCGGAGATGCTGCGGCACAAATGAATACGCTACGGCGCGGTGTTCCCGGTTTCTCCGGGGGACACCGCGCCGACGTATTTCGGGCGGGGACCGAATTCCGCACCCAGCATTTCCGGTGAAATGCGGTCGATCGGTCGTATCCGGTGGTCAGCCCGGGGTTGGACTGGCGATACCAAGATCGTCGCTCTATTGTTATCTGCGGTGTGTCCCGGTACGAGATCGTGATCCGATCGTGTAATTGTGACGCGTGGTTGTTGTTCACCTGTTACACACATCGGTGTCACCGGCCGGGCTCAGCATCTTGGCGATGGCTTAACGGGAGCGTCCCGATCAGGGGCCAGGGTTGACTGGAGCAGAATGCAGTTCAAAAGGGTTGCCGCGGCGCTGGGTGCCTGTGCGGCGGTTGCGTCGGGATTGGCTTTCGGGGGATCGGTGGCAACGGCCGACCCCGGATGCCCGAGTCTGTATGTGGTGGCGATTCCCGGGACCTGGGAAACCGGCCACGACAAGCGCCCCACGCCGGGCATGCTCGCCCGGGTGACCAACGGCCTACCGTCCTCGGCGAAGGTCGACTATGTCACCTACGCGGCAACCGCTTTTCCGTGGGAAGGCGATATCTACGCCGACTCCAAGAGGGAAGCCGTCTCCAATGCGCGCGGCATGATCACCGATATGGTGCAGCGCTGCGGCGGCACCAAGGTCGCGCTGGTGGGTTACAGCCAGGGCGCCGACGCCGCCGGTGATCTCGCCGCCGAGATCGGTACCGGTCTCGGGCCGATCCGGCCGGAGAGTATCGCGGGCGTCGGGCTGATCTCCGATCCGCGGCGGGCGCCCGGTGATATCCAGGTCGGTCCGCCCGCGCCGGGCGCCGGTGCCGGCGGCCCCCGGGTCGGTGGATTCGGCTGGGTCAGCGACCGTACCCGCACGGTGTGCATCCCCGACGATCTCTACTGCGCCACCGCGTCGAACGATTTCGTCACCCGGTTCGCCGGTTTCCTCGCGCAGAGTTCCGACGCCAACCCGGCCAATATCTGGCGTTACCAGCTGGAGGTCGGCGCCATCGTGAGCGATCTGATCTCCAACGGCGGTCTGCCCACGCTGCAGGCCCAGCTGACCCGCGGCGCCAACGAGCAGCGGGTCAAGGATCTCGACACCTTCTACCGGTCCGAGTCGCATGTCGCCTACGGCAGCTACAAGGTCGGTGGCGGCCAGACCGCGCTGTCCTGGATGCACAACTGGATCGCCGGAATGGCCTGATCAGCCGGAGATATTGCGGGGAAGCAATTCCCAGACGTGTCCGTTCTCGTTCACGGTCGCCGCGGTGCGGCGACCGGTCCGGGAGAACAGGATCCGGGTGATCGAGCAGTAATCGATCGGGAAGGTCAGCGGCCGGGCCAGACCGAGAATGTCCTGCAGGGTGACATTGATGACGCCGCCGTGCGCGAACACCACCACGGTATCGGCGGCCGGGGTGGTGGAGGCGATCTCGGTGATCGCGTCGTGCACCCGGTGCCGGAAGGCATCGGCATCGATCTGCACCGGTAGGTGCCCGGCCTTGATCCGGTCGTAGGCGTCCCGGAACTCCACCTTGGCGTCCTCGATCGGGATATAGGACGGCAGGTCGCGATCGTATTCGGCCAGGTCGTCCATGATGTCCACGTCCAGACCCAGTTTTGCGGCCGTCGGCGCGGCGGTTTCGCGGGCCCGGCGTTGCGGGCTGCTGATCACCCGGACGATGCGGTGGTGTTCCAGGGCGGCCGGTACCCCTTCGGCCTGCTCCACGCCGATGGGCGCCAGCCCGGGGTCGGCTGCCTGCCCGGCATTGTCGACCCGGAGCGGCTGGCCATGGCGAACGAGTATCAATTGCACGCGTCCACTCTGCCGCATCGGCCCGGTGGGCCGGCAGCGAGGTCACGGAGCCGGTCGGCCGATCGATGAAATCCCGGCTGGTCTCGAAAAGCACAGGGGCCGGGTCGCCCGGATAAAGGCCCACACCCCCCCGGGGAAAGGGGGGGGCGAAAGCCCCGGGGGGGGGGAACGCCGCCGGCCCCGGGCCGGGGGCGCCCTCCCTTTAACACCCGGGCTGCCAACAAAACCCCCGGGCCCCGCCCCCCCTCCCCCCCCCCCCCCCGGCCCCTGTGTACTGGGTGAGCCTACTGCCCGGTGGGCGGGTACGGCGGCTGGCCGCCCTGCGGGGGATTGGGGTAGTTCGGATCGGACGGGTAGCCGCCCTGCTGCGGGTAGCCTCCTTGCGAGGGATAACCGCCCTGCTGCGGATAACCGCCCTGCGGGTAACCACCCTGCTGGGGGTAACCGCCTTGCTGCGGATAGCCGCCCTGCTGGGGGTAACCCTGCGGGGGCTGGCCGGGCTGGGGGAACTGGCCCGAGGAGTTGTTGTCGTTCTTCTTCTTACGGGCCAGCAGAATGACACCGACGATGATCGCCACCACGAGCACGCAGCAGATCACGCCGAACAGGCCGAAGCCGCCGCCTTTGCCCTTGCTCCTCTTGCGGGCGCTCAGCTCGACCGCGGACGCCAGCGTATCGGTGTTGGCCCAAGCCGAATAGTCCACCTGGCCGGCATGGGTGAGCAGGTCCACATAACTCAAATCGAACCCCGTTCCGAAGGTAGGCCCCTCCTCCCGGGGCCGAAGTCACTACACCGTACTTCCCCGAGTGGCGGGGCGGAAACATTCCCTCCGGTCAGTACGGGGAAGTGCCTGATCATCGCGGCCGGACCAACGGGAACGGCTGGGTCTCCCGAAGCGCGCGCCCGGTCAGCAGCATGATCACCCGGTCCACGCCGAGACCCAGGCCACCGGTCGGCGGCATGGCGTGTTCCAGTGCGCACAGGAAGTCCTCGTCGAGTTCCATGGCCGCCTGGCCGCCGTCGGCCGCGATGCGGGACTGGGCGGCGAGCCGCCGCCGCTGTTCCACCGGGTCGGTGAGTTCGCTGCACCCGGACCCCAGCTCGATACCCCACGCCACCAGATCCCAGCGTTCGGCCAGTGCGGTGTCGCGGCGGGCCGGGCGGGCCAGCGGCGACACCGAGCTCGGAAAGTCGATGTAGAAGGTCGGTTCCCGGGTGGCCTCCACCACCAGTCGCTCATAGAGGGCGTAGACCGTCCGGCCCTCGTCCCAGCCGGGTTGATGGACGATATCGGCTTTCTCGCACAGTTCCCGCAGGTCCGGTAGGGCGGTACGGGGCGTGATATCGACACCGACCTCCGCCGACAGCGCCTCGTACATCGACCGCACCCGCCATTCGCCGGAGATGTCCACCGCGTGCAGCGAACCGTCCGGGGTCGGCCGCATGGCGATCATCGAATCATTGGCGGCCAGCGCGGCCTGCTGCACCAGCTGCCGGCACAGCGTCATCATGCGCCGATGATCACTGTGCGCCTCATAGGCCTCCAGTACGGTGTATTCGGGCAGGTGGCGGGTATCGGCGTGGGTGTTGCGGAAACCCGGGCCCAGTTCGAACAGCTTCTCGACACCGCCGACACACAACCGTTTCAGCGCCGGTTCCGGGGCGGCCCGCAGATGCAGATCGGTGTTGTCGGCATCGATATGGGTGCGCAGACTGCGGGCGGCCGTCCCGCCGGGGCTGTGCTGCAGCACCGGTGTGGTGACCTCCAGGAATCCGCAGTCGTGCAGGGCATCGCGCAGGGCCCGCAGCACCGCACTGCGCCGGGCCAGCAGTTCGCGCGCTTCCCGGTCGATCATCAGATCCAGGTAACCGCGCCGCATCCGGACCTCCGGGTCATTGAGGCCGCGCCATTTGTCGGGGAGCGGGTGCAGGCATTTACCGAGCATCCGCCAATCCGCCACCAGCAGGGACAGTTCCCCGCGTCGGCTGTACCCCAGCTGACCGCTGACCGACACCAGATCTCCCAGATCGACGAGTTCACCGAATTCGTCGAGGCGTTGCCGGCCGAGCCGGTCGCGGTCGAGCAGTAGCTGGATATCGCTGGTCCAGTCCCGGACCACCCCGAAGATCACACCCCCGTAGTCGCGCCGGCGCAGCAGTCGTCCCGAGACGCGGACCGTCGTACCGCGCGGTGTCCGGCGAGCGGCGGCGACCGTATGCGTCGGCGGGAACGGTAGGGGATAGGGATCGACGTTCGCGGCGGCGAGCCGGTCCAGCTTCTCGATCCGCACCCGAACCTGTTCGGGGCGGTGCGCGGTGATCGGCTCCAATTCCATCTCGGCGGGCCCGGTATTCGCGCCGGCGCGTGCGGGAGCCGGATGTTCCGGCGCGGCACGGTGCCGGCCGGTATGCGTGAAGGCCGTGGATCCTCCGTTCACCCGGGGCAGCAGACTTTCGGCGCGCGCCGCGGCGACGGCGATCCGTGCCAGGTCGCGCGAGGAGTCGCACAGGACGTAGCGGGGATCCCACCGCGGCTGGTACCGCATACTCACGCGGTGTAACTGGGCCAGCTGCCACCAGCGCGAGAACGCCAGCGGCAGGGTGCGGGCACCGCGCCCGAATCCGGCCGCGGTATGCAGCGCGGCCAGGAGCTTCCGGGAGGTCGCCGGAGAGTACTCGCGTGCCGCCGCCTCGAACACCGACCGGAACAGGGTGAAACTCAGCGATACCTGGTGGATACCGTGCTGTTCGGCGCGCAGCGCGAATTCCGCGATCAGCAGGTCGGTCGTCTCCGTGGTGCTGCCGGGCGCCCGGCGCAGGAATTCCAATGTGGCGCCGGTCTTCCCCCAGGGCACCAGGGACAGCATCCCCAGCACTCGGTCGTCGGCGTCGACGGCTTCCACCAGCAGGCAGTCACCGTCGCGGCGATCGCCGAGGCGGCCCAGGGGAAGCGGGTACCCGCGTTCGCTCTCACTGTGCCGCCACTCCTCGGCGCGTACCGTGAGCCGGGCGAGTTCGGTGGTCCCGATATCGCGGTGCCTGCGGATCCGGACTGTCACACCCGCTTTGCGAAGCCGGGTCACCGACTGCCGGACCGGCCCGAGTTCCGGGGCGGCCAGGGAGAAGCTGCGGGTGTCGAGGACGGCCTCCGCGCCGGCGGTGACCGCGGTGAGCCCGGCGCGCTGGTAGACCGGTACGGCGGATTCGCTCGCTCCGATCACCGCGACCCGCCAGCCGAAATCACGGGCGTGGTGCCGCCAGGTCTCGATCGCCTGTGGCCAGCAGTCACGCGCGCCCATCGGATCGCCCAGGGCCAGGCAGACCCCGTACTCCACGCGATAGCCGATGGCCGCCCTGCCGTTCGGCGTGAAGATCAGGGCCCGGTCCCGCCGGGTCGCGAAGTAGTCGATGGTACCGGAGGGGTCCGCGCCCGCCAGCAGGTCGCGCAGCGCCGATTCGTCGGCGTCGGTGAGCGCGTACTCCGTGCGCTGGGTGCGGTGCAGGACCAGGGCGCTCGCGGTGACCGCCAGGGCGCCGAAGAGTCCCACCAGGAACTGGGCCGGGAAGGACGGTACGCCGGAGGTTTCCGGTGCGCCGGGTACCAGATGCGCGGTGAGTTCGGTGATCACCCACAGCGCACGCTGCGCGACGGACGGCAGTGATCCGGGAAGCAGCTGGACCACACCCCCGCCGGCGACGGCCGCCATCAGCAGGCCGCCGGCCAGGGTCAGCGCGGCCGGGCGCAGCGCGCAGCGGCGGATCCGCGCGCCGAATTCCGCGCGGCTCAGGACCAGTACGGTCAGCGCGGCCGAGTGGATGAGCGCGGCCACCGCGGCATGCCGGTCGTGTGCGCGCACGATATCGGCCAGATTCGCCGGGACCCAGCTCGCTGTGTAGAGCACCAGCGCCCACCAGGCGACCCGCTTGCGCCCGGCCAGTCCGAGCGTCAGCGATCCGAGCAGTCCGGCCCACAGCAGGTTGGTATCGGGTGCGTACAGGTAGTAGCGGTCCAGGTAGTGGCGGGCGCCGGCGAGTACCGCCGACAGGGCCGGCGAAAGACTCCACAGCAGGCAGGCGGCCGTGAGAACACCCGAGAACAGCGTGGCGACACCCGGTATCGCCGCGAACCGCCCGGGCGTGCCGGATGGGCCGGGTGGTGCGGGGTGTCGCGGTTCCTGCGTGGATATCACGGTTCCAGTCTGCCGCCAGGAATCACCGAATCATGGCTGTGGCCCGGCGTGTTAATGGTATATCGGCCCGGAAACGCATGTATTTCGCTGTGCGCGGGCGCGGTTGGCCGATATGGGAAACCGGGTCCCGGGCGTGGCGCGCGAAGCGGCCGTGAAATGCCGGAAATGTCTTGTTGTTACGCGTCCGAGGCTGTTCGCGCGCCGGGTGCCCGGGGGCGGTCGGAAAGCGCCGTGACCGGGGGAGTATGCATGAACCTATGTCGGATCCCATCGATGTGTCGATCGACGACGGCGCCATACGGCTCGGGCAGTTCCTGAAGCTGGCCAATCTGATCGAATCCGGATCGGAGGCCAAAACCGTTATCGCGGCCGGTCTGGTGCGCGTGAACGACGAGGTCGAATTGCGCCGCGGACGGCAGTTGCAGGTCGGCGATGTGGTCGCCATCGCCGGCCACTCCGCCCGGGTGAGCGGCGGATAACACCGGCCCGGCCGTTGCCGGCACCGGGCGCGGCGATCAGGGTTCGGCGCGGACCACGATGCCGTCGTGGTCGCTGTAGAGCATCTCGCCGGGATTGAAGGTGACGCCCCCGAACTCCACCGGGACGTCCTTCTCGCCGCTACCGGTTTGGGTACTCTTGCGCGGATTCGTGCCCAGGGCCTTCACGCCGATACCGAGGGTGCGCAGGATCGCGGAGTCGCGGACCGCGCCGTTCACCACGACCCCGGCCCAGCCGTTGTCGACCCCGCGGCCGGCGATGATATCGCCGACCAGGGCGGTGTGGATGCTCGCGCCGCCGTCGACGACCAGGACCTGCCCGGCGCCGGGCTCCCCGAGTGTCTGTTTGACCAGCAGATTGTCCTGGAAGCAGCGGATCGTGGTGATCCGGCCGGAGAACACCCGGTGGCCGCCGAACTGGATGAACTGCGTGTCACAACTGCGGATATCGGGCCCGATCTCGTCGGCGAGATCCGCGGTGGCCACCTGCTGCTCTGATTCGGTCACGGTCCCGATTGTGCCGGGTGCGTCCGGGCAGCGCCCATCAACCCCCGTGCCCGGGCTGCGTCATCCGCGCGTCTCGATGCTGAGAGCGATAGCGCAGGTTGTACACCTCACGATCGCAGTCCTTGCATTTCTCGTGGTCGACCAGATCCGGATCCAACCCGTGCTGGACCAACCGGTACCGCCGCCACACATAGGTCAGTGCGATCGTGAAGATAATCAACGGAACGATCATCATGACGATCAGGCCCAGCTTGAGGGTCATGGGTCCCGGGAACAGCAGGATCAGCACGAAGAAGGGGATGATCGGGCCGACGAACCGGATCAGGTAGCGCTCCATCGCGCCGCGGCCGGCGACGTCCTGGACCACCCACCCGTGCAGCTCCGCGGGCAGTTGGCCGCCCAGATCGTAGGCGATCCGTTGCTTGAAGGTCGGCTTGTCCATAGCTCCAGGCTATGCCTGTGTGATATCGCTCACCAGGGGTAAGTCGGGGTGTTGTGCTCAGCCCCGGCCGTGCCGTCGTTCGTAGGCGGCGCGCTCGCGTTCCGCGCGGCGGCGGACGTCGGCGTCGGCCAGCGCCGGATCCAGGCCGTGCTTGACCAGCCGGTTACGCCGGAAGACGTAGGTCAGCGCCACGGTGAAGTAGATCAGCGGCAGCAGGAGCAGCGCCATCATCGACGCTCCTATCCACAGCGGCCCGGGGACCAGCAGGAACAACAACAGCACCAGCACCAGCGGCACCAACATCCGCACCAGGTAGCGGCGGCTCGCTCCCGGCCCGGTGAGATCGTTCAGCACCCAGTCGGAGTATTCGGCGGGCAGGGTGCGGCCACAGATGTACCCGATCCGCTGGAAGAGATTCGGAGTCGGGGCACCGGCAGCCATGAACCCAGGCTATCCCGTGACTGCCAGGGATGCCGCCAGCCCGAACACCACCGCCATCACCGAAACCTCCACCGCCGCGCGCCGCAGTGAGCCCTCGGCCGACATCTGGTGCCGGGCCGCCGCCTCCACCCAGCTTCGCCGCCACCACCAGCCCAGCGCCAGCAGGACCGCCAGCAGCACGGTCTTGGCGAGCATGATCCGCCCGTAGCCGGTGGTGACGAACGGTGCGATTCCGCCGAGTCGCACCAGACCGTTGATCACGCCGGTCAGCGCCACCGCGGCGATCATGGGCAGCGCGACCGCCGAGTACCTGGGCAGTGCGTCGGCCCAGCCGCGGCGGCCCCGCACCACCAGGGCCAGTGCCAGCAGCAGACCGAGCCAGGTCGACGCCGCCAGCGCGTGGACCCCGGCCAGTACCGACCCGGCCGGTTGCTGTGACATATGCCCCGTGATCGGCCGCAGGGTCACGCTGACGGCAGCGAACACCAGCACCAGGTCCGGCGAGGGCTGCCCGGACCGCCGGAAGGCGATCGCGGCGTACACCGCGATCGCCGCGGTGGCCAGCAGGATGGCCAGGCCGATCTGGCCCGCGCTGATCCGCGCCAGGTAGGTGCCGAAATCGGCCGGGCTCAGCGCGGTCGCCCCCGAACCGACCACCTCGCCGGCGGCGACGACCAGAGTGGCGAATTCCAGGCAGCACCACAGTCCGGCCAGGACCGCCATCATCCGCCAGGGGAGCTCGATCCGGTCCGCCAGCCGGGGCAGCACGGCCAGGCCGAGCACCGTCGCGCCCGCGATATCTGCGCAGAAGCGCACGGCCGCGGCCGCCGGAACCCCGCCGAGCGCCCAGGCCAGCAGTACCCCGACCAGGCCCGCCGGTATCACGAGTCCGAGCGCGAACCGGTCGTCGGTTCCGCTCGGGACACCGTTTCTCACCGCTGGTTCTTGCCCTTGCCCAGGTTCGAGCCGTACAGCGCGAACCCGAGACCGCCGCCGAACAGGGCGACCGCACCCACGATGTACACCCAGACCGGGATTCCGCCGCCCGAGCCGCCGTTCTCGCCGCGGGTGTTCGCGGCCGGGCCCGGGGTGCCGTTACCCGGCTTGCTCAGCGTGAAAGCGCGCTCCCCGTTGACCACGTGACCGTCGGCCGAGGTGACCCGGAAGGCCATCCGGTATTCGCCGGCCGGGCCGAGCTCACCGACCTCGACGCTGAGAGTCCTGCCGTCGACGACCGGTTCGCCCTTGGACCACAGATTGCCGTCCGGACCCACCACGGTCATGGCGGGGAAGTCGGGCTGCAGGGGTTCGTTGAAGGTGATGGTGGCGCGCTGCGGCCCCACCTCGACGGTCGCGCCGTCCGCGGGATCGCTGCCCACCACCGCGGAATGGGCGGCAGCCGGACCGGCCAGCGCGCCGAGGGTCACCATGAGCAGGGTGGCGACCAGCGCGAAGCGCCGGCCCCACCGGGCCGTGCGGTGGTTCATCGCCGGCTCCGGAGCACCGCGCCGGCTCCGGCGCCCAACGCCAATGCGCCCAGCGCCAGCCCCAGACCGGCCAGCCAGCGAGCGGTGGTGTCGCCACCGTCGTCGGCGGGCGCGGCGGCTGCCTCGTCACCATGACCGCCGTGACCGCCGTGATCGGCTTCGGCCCCGGTCAGGGCGAGGACGGGCGAGGGGTGTTCGACCGAATCGTGGTCGCCGTTCTCGTTCCAGCGCACGACGGTGCCGTCGCTGTAGGTCTGTTCCGCCGGGAAGGCGACCGACTCCGAGTCCGGGAACGGTCCGAGCGATACCGCGAAACGCTGGAACTCACCCGGCCGAATCCCGGGGGAGCCCGGGTTCGCGGTCCAGGTGACAGCGGTGACCTGGTCCTTGTCGTTACGGTCGACCTTCGCGGTCCAGCCGGGCACCGGTTCGGTGCGCGCGGTGGAGAACCCGGGCACGGTGATCCGTACCGAAGTGGTGGCGGCGGTATCCGATTCGGTCGGGACGCTGAAGGTGGCGACCGCACCGTGACCGGGTGTGGCATCCGGTGCGGAAACACTCACGTGCGCGGCGGCGGTACCGGCCGCGGCCAGGACGAAACCAGCGGCGAAGGTCGCGGTCAGACCACGGCGCAGGACGGGGGAGATCCCGTGGGACATGTGTTGGAAGCTTTCTCTCCGAGGTAAGGGGTGGTGGGGTCGGTGCGCGCGGGCGGTGCGCGTGGACCCGGCGCTCCCTTCGGAGAGCGATGGGCCGTGACCGGGGTGGTCGCGGCGATACGGACCCGGGGCGGGCCCGGGGTGGGGTGTGGCGGTTCGAGCAGCGCGCGCAGCACCGAGGACGTGCGACGGTAGAGCCGCTCGGCCGCGATGATCGCCAGCGCGCAGACCACGACGGCGAGCAGGTGGAAAGCGATCATCGCCACCCCCGGCAGGTCCTCGGGGGGCGTCTCGGCGGGAGTGCCGTGATGACCGGTGAGACCGGTCAGCGCCCAGTGCCCGGCGAACTGCCCGGCCGCGAGAGCGATCAGGGTGTTCCGGCCCGGCCCGGTCCGCGACCGGCTTGACCCGCCGATGACCGAACCGGCGGCCGCCCCGGTCACCAGGGCCGTCAGCAGGAGTAACGCCGCTCCGGCGGACGTCGGGTATCCGCCACCCGCGACGCCGTGGGCGGCGACGGCCAGGATCCCGGTGGTCGCGCCCACCACGCAACCCCGCAGCGGCGCGGGAGACGGGTACGTGCTGGGCATCGCGGACTCTCGGATTCAGCCGACCTGACCAGGCCCGGCTGGTCGGGGAGTGGGCAGGGCAGTGTCCATGGTCGCCGACCGGGCCCGGGCCCGCGCACCCGGCCCGGGGATCGGGCCGGGAACGCCCACTCGATGACTGCCCGGGTCAGGCGACGCCGAGGCGAGCGAGGACGTCTGCCTCGATCCGGGACAGCTCGGTGGTGATGGACGCGTACACCGAGCGCCGCCGCCCGGCGGGCATCTGGTCGGCGGTGCGGACGGCGGCGGTGAGTGCGTCGAGCCGGTTACGGGCGTCGGCGACGAACTGCTGGGTGTCCTTGCCGGACCGCCCGTCCGCGATCTTGTCCAGCGCGGCCTCGGTATTGCCGATCCGTGCCTGTAGCCGGCCGCCGTGCCCGGCGTAGTCGCCGAGCTGGCTCACCCCGACGCCGAGTTGTTTGGCGCGGCGGGCATCGAGCTGCCCGCGTAGATAGGTCGCGCCGCGGTAGGCCAGCGGGGCGAGCACCGGAACCAGCACCCGTGCCACCCCGATGTACTTCCTGATCTGGGCCGGGCTGAACGGGTCGCGTTCGGCCCGCGCGGCCGCTTTGAGGGCCGCCTTCTCCTCGGCCTGCAGCGTGGCGACCTGGGCCTGGGCGACCTTGCGCTGGGAACGGGCCTCCGCCCGTTGGCGTTTCCGGTCGTTCTTCGCGCCGAGTTTGGCCTCCATCGCGGCCTTGTGCTTGAGAGCCTTGGCCTCGGCCCGCCGACTCGGCCGCCGTTTGCGCTTGGTGAACAACCCCATCGAAGGCCCTCCGTAATGCTGGTTCGCTACGGCGATACGACACGGAAACCGCACCGTCCACCCGTGTCACACGGTTCGCCGACACCCTATCGGGTTACCGGCCGCGGCGGCGAGAGACGCTGCCCGCGGCGGTGCGGCGACGCTGTTACCGGATGCTCGATTGGGTGGTCTGTCGGGGACAGGGACCATACTGCTTGCGTGCAACCGGGCAGTGTCGACAGCGAAGACCCCTCCCACGCCGATCGCGAGCGGCGGGAGTCCGCCGTGCCCGCCGGGCGGGTTTCCGCCGGTGCGGGCCGGCTCGCGTTCCTCGATGCCCGGGGTCTGATCGGCTGCCGGCATCGGCTCGGGATGGACGCCGCGCACCCGGAACTGCTCGCCGAAGTGCGCGAGGACACGGGGGTGCAGCAGCGGCGCGAGGCGGCACAGGCCCATCGCGAACGGGTCCGCGACACTCTGGTCGCGGCCGACCCCGGTGGCTGGATGATCATCGACCCGGCGCTGCCGGCGAGCGCGCGTGCCGAGGCCACGCTGCGTGCCTGCGCGGCGGGCGCGCCCCGGATCTGGGGTGGGCTGCTGCCGCAGGAGCCCGATACCGGGCGCCGCGGCGGCGCCGAGATCCTGCTGCGCGACGAGCGCAACGGCGGCTATATCCCGGTCATCGTGGTCAACCACAAGGTGACCGACCCGCGCCGACCGGATCCGGCCGAATTCCACCCGCTGACCTCGGATCTGTTCTTCTGGAATCCCGTTCTCGACCGTGCTCGCAAACTCCGCCAGCAACCCCGCGACCAGCAGCGGCTGGCCCATGTGTACCGGATGCTGGAGCGTCACGGGCTGGCGCCGGCCGCCCGGGTCGGCGGGGTCATCGGCTTCCATTTCGACCGGATCCTCGTCCACGACCTGACCACGGTCCTGCCCGACTACGACAGTCGTTTCGCGGATCGGATCGCGGTGGTGCGTGGCCAGTCGGAAACCGTGCCGTCGAAGGTCCCCGAATGCCGCCAGTGCGTCTGGTGGAGCCGGGGCGCCGAGGGCGGGTGCCAGGCCTGGTTGAACGAGCATCGTGATGTGAGCGTGGTGGCGCCGGGCTCGCGCGCGGAGGTGCTGCGCGGGCACGGGGTGCGGACCATCGACGAACTGGCCGCCTGGTCGGGACCGGAACCCGAGGACTGGCAGCACGGGCCGTTCGAGGAAGCCGTGGTCACCGCCCGGGCATGGCTGGTACAGGCACCGCTGGTGCGCCGGTTCGACCGGGTCTGGGTGCGCCGGGCCGACGTCGAGGTGGATGTGGATCTGGAGAGCTATCAGGAGGAGGGCGCCTACCTGTGGGGGACCCTGCTCGACGGGCGGTACCGGCCGTTCGTCACCTGGGATCCGCTACCCACCGAGGACGAGGGCCGCTCCTTCGGCGAGTTCTGGACCTGGCTGATGGAGGTCAGGGCGCAGGCCCTGACCGCCGGCAAGACCTTCGCCGCGTACTGCTATTCGCGCAGCGCCGAGGACAAATGGCTCTACGAGTCGGCGCGGCGGTTCGCCGGGCGTCCCGGGGTGCCGACCGAAGCACAGGTCACCGAGTTCGTCGATTCGATCCAATGGGTCGATATGTTCCAGGCGGTCACCGATCAGTTCATCTGCCCGAGCGGTAAGGGACTCAAGAAGATCGCACCCGTGGCCGGCTTCGCCTGGCGCGATCCCGAGGCGGGTGGGGAGGCGTCGATGAGCTGGTATCGGCGTGCGGTCGGTTACGACGCCGAGCCCGACCTCACCCAGCGCACCCGGCTGCTGGAATACAACGAGGACGATGTCCGGGCCACCGCGGTCCTGCGCGAGTGGATGAACCCCCGGGCGCCTCGGGAGCACAGTGCCGAACGTGAGGTGCCCGCGCTGAGCGACTTCGCCGCGCCGCGCGGAACATCACCCGACCTGTGGACAAGTTCCGCACAGGCTTGATTACCATTGTCCAGCGTGACAGAGCACGTCGAACAACTCGAGTTCCAGGCCGAGACCCATCAGCTGCTCGAGCTGATGATCCACTCGGTCTACTCCAACAAAGACACGTTCCTGCGGGAGCTGATCTCGAACGCTTCCGACGCGCTGGACAAGCTGCGACTGGAGTCCTATCGGGACAAGGATCTGCACGTAGACACCGACGACCTGCACATCGAGCTGGAGGTCGACGGGGATCAGCGGATCCTCACCGTCCGGGACAACGGCATCGGCATGTCCCGTGCCGAGGTGGTGGACCTGATCGGCACCCTCGCCAAATCCGGTACCGCCGAGGTGCGCCGGAAACTGAACGAGGCGAAATCCGAAGCCGCGGCCGGGGAGCTGATCGGCCAGTTCGGTATCGGCTTCTATTCGACCTTCATGGTCGCCGACAAGGTGGTGCTCACCAGCCGCCGGGCGGGGGAGACCACCGGCACCCGCTGGGAGTCGACCGCCGGTTCCGGCACCTACACCATCGAAACCCTCGACGAGGCCCCGCAGGGGACCGCCGTCACGCTGCATCTGAAGCCGGCGGACCCCGAGGACCACCTCTTCGACTACACCCAGGAGCACAAGCTCCGCGAGATCGTCAAGAAGTACTCCGATTTCATCGCCTGGCCGATCCGGATGCAGGTCGAACGCACGGTCACCGAGGGCGAGGGTGAGGAGAAGGAGGAGAAAACCGTCGTCGAGGAGCAGACGCTCAACTCGATGAAGGCCCTCTGGACCCGCCCGCGCAGCGAGGTGTCCGAGGCGGAATACCAGGAGTTCTACCGGCATGTCAGCCACGCCTGGGACGAGCCGCTGGAGATCATCCCGCTCAAGGCCGAGGGTACGTTCGAGTATCAGGCGCTGCTGTTCCTGCCCTCGCAGGCACCGTTCGATCTGTTCACCCGCGAACACAAACGCGGTGTCCAGCTCTATGTGAAGCGTGTGTTCATCATGGACAACTGCGAAGAGCTGATGCCGGAGTATCTGCGTTTCGTCAAGGGTGTGGTCGACGCGCAGGACCTCTCGCTCAACGTCTCCCGGGAGATCCTGCAGCAGGACCGGCAGATCCAGATGATCCGCAAACGTCTGGTCAAGAAGGTGCTGAGCAGTGTCAAGGATCTGCAGGGCGCCGAGGACCAGGCGAAATACCGCACCTTCTGGCAGGAATTCGGTCGGGTGCTGAAGGAGGGCCTGCTCTCCGACTTCGACAACCGGGAAACCATCCTGGAGGTGTCGTCCTTCGCTTCCACACACTCCGACACCGAGGCGACCACGCTGGCGCAGTACGTGGAACGGATGCCCGAAGGGCAGGACGCCATCTACTACATGACCGGCGAATCCCGTGAGCAGGTGGAGAAGTCGCCGCATCTGGAGGCGTTCCGCGCCAAGGACCGCGAAGTGCTGATCCTCACCGATCCGGTGGACGAAATGTGGGTCGGGTCGGTAACCGACTTCGACGGTAAGCCCTTCCAGTCGATCGCCAAGGGCGAGGTCGATCTGGAGACCGAGGAGGAGAAGAAGGAATCCGAGGCCCTGCGCGAACAGCAGGACAAGGATTTCGCCGAGGTGCTGACCTGGCTGGGTAAAACCCTCGAGGACAGCGTCAAGGAGGTCCGCCTCAGCTCGCGGCTGACCAGTTCGCCGGTCTGCCTGGTGGGTGATGTGTTCGATATGACCCCGATGCTGGAACGGATGTACCGGGCCTCGGGTCAGGAGCTGCCGCAGTTCAAGCGGATCCTCGAGCTCAACCCGACCCATCCGCTGGTGACCGGTCTGCGCGATGCCTACGACGCCCGCCGGGACGACGCCGACGCGGGTAAGGTTCCCGAGCTCACCGAGACCGCCGAACTCCTGTACGGCACGGCTGTGCTGGCCGAAGGTGGGGAACTGAAGGATCCGGCCAAATTCGCGCAGATCCTCGCCGACCGGCTGACGCGTACCCTCTGACCGGGCCGGAGGCCGCGGCACCCCCGCGGCCTCCCCCCATCTGCCGGTGACAATCGAAGAGAACGGATTTCTGCTCGTGCCGGACAACCCGCTCGCCGCCGTGGACCCATGGGATCTGGTGGCCGAGGAATACGCGGCGTCCACGATTTCGGTGATGCGGCCGTTCGCGGACCGGGCAGTGCGACTGGCCGGCCTTTCCGACCGGCCGGTGCCGCCCCGGGTCGTCGATATCGCGGCGGGACCGGGCACGCTGAGCCTGCTCGCCGCCGAACACGCCGAGCGGGTCGAGGCGCTCGATTTCTCGGAGCCGATGATCGCGCAATTGGCGGAAGCCGTGCGGGCGGCCGGAGTCGGCAATGTGGAGGCCCGGGTCGGTGACGGCCAGGCGCTGCCGTTCGCCGATGCCGAATTCGACGCCGGCTTCTCCATGTTCGGGCTGATGTTCTTCCCCGACCGTGCGCGCGGGTTCGCCGAACTGTTCCGGGTGTTGCGGCCCGGCGGGGTCGCGGTGGTGTCGAGTTGGGCGCCGGCCGACCGGTCCACCTGGATGCAGATGTCGTGGCGCGCGCTGGGCTCCGCCGACCCGGATATCCGTCCACCGGCACCGAACCCCGAAAGCTTGGAGAACCCCGAGGTATTCGAGCGTGAGATGCGCGCGGCGGGGTTCGAACGGGTCTCCGTGGTGCCGCATACGGTGGAGATGGTCTTCGCCGATGCCGACGCACTGCTCGCCCGGCTCACCCGCGGTATCGCGCCCCTGGCGTTGATGCGGCGCAGTATCGGCGATCGGGCGATGGCGGAGCGTATCGAAGCCATGCGCTCCTACCTGACCGAGCATTACCGGCCGGGCAGCCCGCTGACCACCACCGCCTATCTCGGGGTCGGCTACAAGTAACGGGTTACCGCTGCTGTTTCCGCGTTCCTCGAGCTGTACAGAGCGTGCCCGCCGCCGACCTGGTGATCCGGATCGCGTTGTGCGCCGGGGGTTTCGGACGCGGATGTCCGAAACCCGTCGAGGTACGGTTCACCTGCGGTTTGTAACCGTCGAGGTGTATAGACGATAGATCGTCCGGAACGCGCGAAAGTGTTCCGGACAGGAGATCGATAATGTCGACCACTACCGTGGCATACCGCGGAGTGCGCCAGGCCTCGTTTCGGATCGCGTTGCTGGGCGCGCTGATGCTCGCCCCCGCTTCGGCGGCCACACCCGCCTCGGCGGATCCGGGTGACGTACCGGTCACAACGCAACCTACTCCCGTGGACCTCGAAGCCGGGCGACCGGAACCGACGGCTCCGGCCACAACCCCGCCCAGCGTCCCCGACGCCACGCCGCCGAGCGCTCCGGGGACCACAGCGCCGAGCGTTCCGGGGACCACAGCGCCGAGCGTTCCGGGGACCACAGCGCCGAGCGCTCCTGGAACGACAGCGCCCGGCACGTCGCCGGCGACACCCGGGCCACCCCCCTCGTGCCCGGGCGGCGTAGTGCCCGCCGGGCCGGATTGCCCCGCTCCTCCGGGCCCACACGATCCGTTCGGCCCCGACGGCTACGACAACTTCGGTTACGACCGTTCCGGGTTCGACCGCGCCGGGTTCGACCGGCTCGGTTACGACAGGTTCGGCTTCGACCGGTTCGGCTATGACAGGTCCGGCTTCGACCGGTCGGGCCGCGACCACTCCGGCCGCGACCACGCCGGCCGCGACCACGCCGGCTTCGATCGGTTCGGTTACGACCGGTTCGGCTTCGACCGGTGGGGCCGCGACCACGCCGGCTTCGACCGCTCCGGGCTCGACCGCGAGGGATACACACGCGCGGGATGCCATGCCGACGGCAAGGACCGGCCGTGGGCTGACCGCGCGGTTTGCGATGCTTGGAGGGCACGCCCGGCGACCGGCAGCGCCGGCTGATCCGTACGCGGTGCCGCCGGGCCACGCCCGCCCGGTACGCGAACGCCCGCCGCCCCGGCTTTACGGCCGGGCGGCGGGCGTCGTACTGCGGAGCGGGCCTAGCGCGGCGCCATCCGCAGGGCGCCGTCCATCCGGATGGTCTCGCCGTTGAGGTAGTCGTGTTCGACGATGTACTGCGAGAGCTGTGCGTACTCGTCCGGCCGGCCCAGCCGGGACGGGAACGGCACACCGGCCTCGAGGCCCTGCCGGTATTCCTCGGTGACACCGGCCAGCATCGGGGTGTCGATGATGCCGGGGGCGATGGTGTTGACCCGGATACCGAACTGCGCGAGGTCACGCGCGGCCGGCACGGTCATACCGTGCACGCCGCCCTTGGACGCCGAGTACGCGATCTGGCCGATCTGGCCCTCGAATGCCGCCACCGACGCGGTGTTGATGACGACACCGCGCTGTCCGGCCTCGTCCACGGCGTCGGTCTTGGCGATGGCGTCGGCGGCCAGGCGCATCACGTTGAAGGTGCCGAGCAGGTTCACGGTGATGACCGTGCGGAACAGCTCCAGATCGTGCGGCCCGTTCTTGGACAGGATGCGCCCGGCCCAGCCGACCCCGGCGCAGTTGACCACGATACGCAGCGGCGTACCCGATTCGACCACCTTGGCGACAGCGGCGGCGACCTCGTCGTGGCTGGTGACATCGGCGGCGAGCAGGGTGACCCCGTCGGGGACATTGTCGCCGGCGCGCTCGATCGACTGCGGTACATCGAGCCCGAAGACGGTGGCGCCCAAATCGGCGAAACGCTTGGCGGTGGCGGCGCCCAGACCGGACGCGCCCCCGGTAACGATGGCGGCGGAACCCGAAATCTCCACGATGGTCCTCTCGTTCGTGACAAGCCAGTTGGCCTAACGTCAATTGCACCCTAACCGGTGCGTGCGGAGAGTTTGTGGACGGTCCCCTTGCGCTGATCGGCGAAATCGTACTCAGTAAAGGCGCTGAGTCCGGCGCTGCGGCAGGTCGGTGGCAGGGGCCCCGGTAGCGGGCCGATCCGCGGCCGCGCGGCGCGCCCGCAGCAGCCAGAGCGCGAGAGCCGCCACCGCCGGTACGAGCAGGGCGATACCGGCCGCACCGGCGAGCCCGAGCGCCGGAACCGCGGTATCTATGCCGGTCAGCGCCCCGATGAACAGGAACAGCAACCCAGACCCGAAGCCGATGGCGCGTTCGGGCAGGTGCTTGCCCACCAGGATGCCCGCGGCGATGGCGAGGGCATCGGCGGCGACCATGCCGATCGTCGAACCCAGCCAGACCGCCGCCCAGTTGTTGTCGGTGGCCAGCGCCGCGGTGGCGAACATGGTGCGGTCACCGAGTTCGGCCAGGAGGAAGGCCGAGAGCACGACGAAGAAGGGGGCCGTGGTGGCGAACCGTGACGGGGCCGGTTCCTCGTCGTCGTCCGCACCGCCGACCAGCTCACGCAGTGTCCACAGGCCCACGGCGAGGAAAGTGATCGACGCCACCGCCGCGATGGCGGTGGTCGGCAGGGCCGCGCCCAGGAAATGCCCGATGGCGACCGAAATGACATGCACCGCGGCGGTGGCGGTGGCGATCCCGCCCAGCACCACCCACCAGCGGTAGCGCAGGGCGAACGTCAGGGCCATGAGCTGGGACTTGTCGCCCAATTCGGCCAAGAAAACGATGCCGATGGCGAGCCCGACGGTGGCGATCATCTGACGAGTGCTCCCCGATCCTCCGGCCGGAAACGGGTTCGCCTCCGGCCGACAACGAAATTGCTGTTCGGCCGAAGGTCTCGCCCACCGGAAGGACCGGTTCACGCAACCGGACCCGCCGACGAGCGGTGGGTCAGTATGTCGACCGCGTGATTGGGGGCTACTCCCCTTCACTTCCGGCAACCCTACCGCACCTATGCGGGTGTCGCAATCACGCAACCGCGAAAAATGGCTTCTGGCAATATGTTTGGTTAAGGTAGCGACATAGTTAGGGGGCCCTGATAACCGTTGTCCGGTCGTCCGGAACGGATTGATGGCATCGCGACAGCAAACAGATCGCAAGCCCTGAAATCGCGGCGTGTGGGTCCGCGACGACCACACCGGGGGTGGAAGCTCCCTAGCGGTCGTGGAAGTCCCACCGGCCGCTGAACAGCTGGATCACCGAAAGAAACGGTGCCGCGAGACCGGACGGAAGCCTGACGGAACCGGTCGATCGGTAGACTACCGACCAACGAGAGGATCACTCGAGATGTCGATCGAGAACCGCCTTGCTGTCCTGGGAGCCCAGGTCGTGCAGATCATCAACGAGCGGGATCGGGAGCCGGAAACTATCCGGGCCCTGCGAGTTCGGATCGACAGCAACCACAATGCGGTCCTCGGCGAACTCGGGAGTCTGCACGCAGACGTCCAGGATCTTCGGACCGGACAGGCCCGGCTCGAGGCCGGGCAGACGAAGCTGCGTGGCAACGTCCAGGAGCTGCGTGGCGATGTGCGGGAGCTGCGTGGCGATGTGCGGGAGCTGCGTGGCGATGTGCATGAGCTGCGTGGCGGCCAGCAAGCCGTCATGGACAGGCTTGCGGAGATCTTGGCGAAACTGCAGTAATCAGCGGATCGTCGTCGCTCCGGGGAGCGGGCGGTGGCGGCATCGACGCGAGCCCGGCGCTCTACCGGGCTCGACGCCCGGATCAGGCGGCCAGCAGCATGGCCAGCACGGCGGTATCGGGGTCGCTGATCGGATCCAGGCCGACCCGGCTCACCAGGGAGGTCACGGTACCGTCCGCCTCCGCCTCGGCCCAGGCCGCGCGGTGCTCGAGCCCCAGGTGGGGCAGACCCGGCAGCAGGACGCACCCGGAGGCGGCGCCGGTGCACTCCGGCAGGGACGGATTGGTCTCCGCGGGCGGGTGTAGCATGAGCAGGGCGGGCGGAATGTGCTCCGCGAACCGACCGGGCCGCACCCCGTCCTCGCCGAGGACCGGGCCTTCGGCGATCACCAGGCCGACGGTATCCGGCTGCGGCTCGTCGGGTAGTTCCTCACGGACCCCGAAAACGGTCGAGGTGGTCAGCAGGCCGGGCATGGACGCCACCCGTACGGCGAGCACCAGCAGCTGCGACCACTCCTTGGTGGTGTCGGGCCAGCGTCCGGAGATGACGAACCCGCGCAGCGTGCCACCGGCGTGGAACGGCGTGACGCCGATCGGACTGTTACTGCGCATGAGGCCTCCCGTGCGTTACCGGGGGCGGCTTTGCCCGTCCTCGAACTGTCGTGGAAGAAGAGGATCGCGCAGAAGGCATCTGGCACACAAGTACCAGAGAGTGCCAATTCGGGCAGAAAAGGCAAAAGACCCGCAGGCTCGGCGGCCCGCGGGTCCTTCGCGAAATCGATCGCTCAGCCGAAGATGAGGCCCTGCGCCTGGCCGGTGGCCTTGGCGAAGCGCTCCTGGACGTCGGCCCAGTTGACCACGTTCCAGAAGGCCTTCACATAGTCGGCCTTGACGTTCTTGTACTGGAGGTAGAAGGCGTGTTCCCACATATCGACCTGCAACAGCGGAATGATGCCGAGCGGCACATTGGCCTGCTGGTCGTAGAGCTGGAAGGTCAGCAGTTTCTGGCCCAGGGTGTCGTAACCGAGCACCGCCCAGCCCGAACCCTGCAGTCCGTTGGCGGCAGCAGTGAACTGCGCCCGGAACTTGTCGAAGGAGCCGAACTGGTCGTCGATGGCGGCGGCCAGCTCACCGGTCGGCTTGTCGCCACCGTTGGGGGAGAGGTTCTTCCACCAGATGGAGTGGTTGACATGGCCACCGAGGTGGAAGGCGAGGTTCTTCTCGTGCAAGAAGATAGCGCCGTGATCATCGGCTTCGCGCGCGGCTTCGAGCTTCTCCAGCGCGGTGTTCACTCCGGCGACATAGGCCGCGTGGTGCTTGGAGTGGTGAATCTCGTTGATCTGCCCGGAGATATGCGGCTCCAGGGCGCCGTAGTCGTAATCCAGATCTGGCAGCGTGTACTCAGCCACGAATGTCCCTTCCTTGTCGGGTCGAGTGCGTCCTGTACGGGATGCTCCCGACCATTCGTACACCCGATCGGTCCAACTCGCCCCGACGCCCCACCATTCCACATCGGGTCACAACCGACCATTCGAGATCGGACGGGCCCATGCCGCGCGGCCCGGTGAAACCTGCTCCGGAGGGGTACGAGGTCGACTCTCGTGCCCGCGCCGAGCCACGCGGCGAAGCGTCGCGCCCGGCCACTATTGCTCCGGGCCGCCCGCGCGGTATCCGCCGATACGAAGCTCGGGCAACGCCCGGACCCGGTGCTACAGCGGAGGCGCGATACCGGGATGGGCGGCCCGGGGATCGCCTTTGGCGTGTGCGACCCACCAGCGTTCGGACCCGGCGACCAACTCCGGCAGCGGAACGGGCCGGCCCCCGGTGGTCTGTGCGGTCACGGTGTCGAACCACACCCGGATATCGAGGGCCCGCGGATCGATGCCCTCCTCCTGGGAGAACTCCAGCACATGCCGGGCGATCCCGGTGTCGATGGTGGTGTCGAAACTGAGCAGCTCACTCCACAGGATCCAGCTGCTGTCGTCCAGATCGACGAATTCCCAGCCGTGCAGGCGGCTACCGCCGAAGCTCGCGACGGCAGCGGGTAATCCCGGCAGCTCCAGCGGCAGGACTCGTGGTGCCAGGTCGTCCCACCGCTGTATCCGCAACGAGGCGGCAATCCTGGTGACTCCCTGGAACACCAGCCGCACCCGCCGATGACCGATACCCGATTCCGGGTGTTCTTCCGATATGCCGGAAATTTGCTCCGGCAGGCTCAGTACCTCTAGGTCGAGCTCCAGTCGTTTGGCCTCGGAATCGATTTCCAATCCCAGACACCCGGCCTCCGACAGTGCCTTGTCGAGGCCGGCCGCGTCCAATCCGTCGAGTAACCCCCTGGTCGATGTCATGGCGCCAGATTACCGAGTTCATGGCCGGGAACAGGGGATTTCGCCGATTTCCGGTTCCGGTGGAACCGATCCAGGGTTCCCCGCGTCCAACTCGGTATCGGGTCACGCAATGGCGCGGGACCCGATCGAGTAGCCGGGCGGCCGCTCCGGGATTTTGGAGGGGAGTACCGGATCGGCCGTACGGTTGAACGTTATCGCAGGTCATAGGGCATTTGGTGAGTAACCTGGGATATTGGTGCGCTGAATGATAGCTGATACCAGCGTCTTTCGTGGTGGGTTATGCGCATAACTCATGAGAAGCGGTCGGTGTCGCACCGCCTTCGGGTGGTTTTCGAGGGGGTGGGTGACAGCCGGCGAATATGTCGCATCGTCCGGCGTGTCGGCGTTCGCGGCGCCCGGCCGATCGGCTCCGGTCGCGCGGGTACTGCCCGGGCGCCCGCTCCCACGAGAGCCGGGCAGCCTCGGAGGTGGTTATGGCAGGATCAAGGGGGTGACGAGCTTCGGAGTCCCGTCGGTACCGGTCGAGGCCGTACCCACTGAATTCGACCATCCGCCCGGGGAGGCGGCTGCCGCCGTCCTGCTCGATGTGCGCGAAGACGACGAATGGCAGCTCGGGCACGCACCCGGCGCCGTGCACATCCCGCTCGCCGATGTACCCGCACGCTACGGCGAACTGGACCCCGACGCCGATCTGTACGTGGTCTGCCGGCAGGGCGGTCGTTCGCTGGAGGCCGTGAAGTTCCTCACGAATGTGGGTTACGAAGCGGTGAACGTGGCAGGCGGGATGGTGGCCTGGCAGCAGACCGGTCGCCCACTGACCGCCGAGGGTGACGAGCCCGCGAAGATCTACTGACGAAAAGCGAGGTGCGCGGTGAGTACGGTGGTGCAGCCATGTGCCCGCTGCGGTACACGCTGGGCGGTGCAGGGTCCGCCGATGCACTGGTGCCCGCGCTGCCGTGGGGTACTCCTCTCACCGGGGCCGATCGATGCCCCGCCGGAACGTCGTAACTACCGCTGGGTCGCCCGCCGGCCCGGCCGGGCCGCCCACCCGTCCCGTGGCACGGCCACCGGCCGTCCGAACACCGGGACCCCGCACTACACGGAGATCCCGCGCTGGGGTCTGCGGGATCGGCCCGCCCCGGATCGTGCAGCGGACCGGCACCACCACCCCCGCCCGCTCAGCACACTGACCCGCTGGACGCACGCCGCCCTCTTCGCCACGGCCGTACTGTTCGCGGTATCCGCCGTGGCCGAATCGGCGCGCTACCTGATCCTGCTGCGCAACCGCACCCGCCTCATCGAACCGCCGGTGCTGTGGTTCTCCGACGCCCTGGTGAATACCGCGGCGCTTTTCGCGCTGATCATGGCCCTCGTCGCCGCGGTGGCCACGCTCGGATGGCTGATCGAGGTCCGGCGCGGCGCCTTCGCGGCGGCCGGTCGCCGCGATCCCCGCTCGCCGCGCATGCTCGCGCTGGGCTGCCTGATCCCGATCGTCAATCTGGTCTGGCCCGGGGTGTTCCTCACCGAGGTGGTGTCCGGCCGTACCGACCCGCGGGCCCGAATCGCGATTTGCGTCTGGTGGGCGGCCTGGGTGTTCGGCGGGCTGGTCACCGTCGCGGCGCTGTACTGGCGGACCGCGGACTCACTGCAGGCGAAGGCAGACGGTGTGCTCTTCACCGCATTCACCGACGTGGTGGCCGCCGCCGTCGCGGTGCTGACGCTGTGGGTCGTACGCACGCTGGAGGGTCGGGACCTGCGCGGTCGTAGTCGGCTCGCCCAGCGCTGGGTGATCGCCGTCGATCCGGCGACACCGTTGATCGAACCGGTGCACCCGGGGACGACCGCTACGGTGAGCACCGCGGCGGACGCCGACAGCGCCGATTCCCCCGACGGCGCCGACCGAGCACCACAGGAGGTTGTGGCCAAGTGAGCGAGGGCACTGACCAGTCGGTTCAGAACGGCCGTCCGCCGTTCGTGGTCGCGCACCGAGGTGCCTCGGCAGCGCGCCCCGAGCACACCCTGGCGGCCTATGAACTGGCCTTGGAAGAGGGCGCCGACGGGGTGGAATGCGACGTCCGGCTCACCCGCGACGGACATCTGGTGTGCGTGCACGACCGTACGGTGGACCGCACCTCCAGCGGCAGCGGCCTGGTCAGCGAGCTGACGCTGGCCGAACTGAAGGATCTCGATTTCGGTGACGGCGCCCCGGCCGGGGTCCTCACCCTCGGTGAGCTGATCGGGCTGGTGCTGGATTGGCGCAGCCGGCCGACGAAACTGTTCATCGAGACCAAACACCCGGTCCGGTACGGCTCCCTGGTGGAGAGCAAGGTGCTGGCGGAACTGCAACGCTTCGGGATCGCCACCCCGGCCTCGGCAGCCCATTCCCGTGCGGTGGTGATGTCGTTCGCCGCCACCGCGGTCTGGCGGATCCGCCGCGCGGCGCCGCTGCTGCCCACTGTGCTGCTGGGCGAATCGTCGCGCTATCTGGGTGGTAGTGCGGCGACGACAGTCGGGGCGACCGCGGTGGGTCCGTCGGTGAAAACCCTGCGCGAACACCCGGATCTGGTCGACAAGGCCGCCGCGGCGGGCCGGGCCACCTACTGCTGGACGGTCGACGAACCCGACGATATGCAGTTGTGCGCGGACCTCGGCGTGAGCTGGGTGGCGACCAATCATCCCGGTCGCGCGAAAGCCGTGCTGGCCAACAGTTGAAGGGTGTGGCCTGCGGCTGATCCAGCGTGGTGCCGTGTAGTTTGACCAGCCGTGGGTAAGAGCAAACGCAATAGTCCGAAACCCGGCGGCAACCGGGCCCAGCGTCTGGCCGAACGCCGGGCGGCGTTGCAGGAGAACGAACAGGCCGTGGCCCGGCCGTTCCACGGCTTGGCCGCCGAATGCGATCTGGTCGCGCTGCGGGAGTTCGTGCCGTCGGCGACTGCCGAACTGAAGTTGGCCGACGGCGTCGCCGCCGAACGCGCCGTGGTGCTGGCAACTGTTCTGCCGGGCGCGGTCTCCGCGCTGGTGCGGGCCGGGGATGCGCCCACCGGTTACGTCGGTGTGCAGGTGCAGACGCCGAGTTCGGATCCGGCTGCCGATATCGCCGCCTCCATCCTGTGGACCCAGTCGGCAGATCCGGGCGATTCGCTGGCCGTGGCGCACGCCGCGCCCGGCGGGCCAACTCTGGCCGATGTGCTGGTGGCCGACGCCGCGCTCGAATTGACCGTGCACCAGGACTTCGACTGGTGGGTGCCCGAGGGCGTGCAGCCCGATCCGCAGATCGCCGCGACCATCGAACAGGCGAAACAGGCCATCATGCCATCGGATCGGCTGGATCTCGGAGCGGACGCGATCGGAGCCCCCTGGTGGGTCGATGCCGGGGACAAAGCCCACCTGCGCTGGGTACGACCGGAATCCGAAGACGACCTGATGCTGGCACTGGCCCGGTTGCACGCCGCGGGCGGATTGCATCTCGGGGAGGGCTCGCGGTTCGCGGGGTCTTTCCGCACTCATGGTCTGCTGGTGCCGGTCTTCGATCTCGACCCGGACCGGCATGTGAGCGAATGGCGCTCCCCGGCAATGGAGTTCGGGGCCCGGCTGACCGACACGCTGGCGGTGGACACCCCCCTGACCTCGGAGCAACGGCGCTCTCGGGACGGTCTCCGGTCACGGCAGATCACCCTCCGCTGAATAAACCGGAATATTTTTAGAAAAACTCTTCTCTCCGGCGGCGATCTCGGCTAGGTTTCAGAGGTCGCCGTTTCTGGAACCCCCCGGCGACACAACGTCAGCCGACACAACGACCCGGCGCCGGCTGACGTAACGGAGCATCGGCCGCCCGACCTCGGCGCAGTGGGCCGGGACGGCCGATGCTCCCATCATCATCCGGGGCCGACATCAGCCCGCCAGAGTTCCGTACTCACGGAACTCATCGGCGGGTGGACGCGGGCCGTTACCGATCAGACATGGCCTCCGGCGGCCGACGGCGCACCCGAAACCTTCGACGGGTCATCGCTCATCTCACGCGCGATGAACTCCTCGAGATCGAACAGGTTCGAACCCGCCCGGTCGGCGACGGTGAGCAGGGTGGTCATCTTCGCCACTTCCTCCACCTGCTCCTTGAGGAACCACTGCATGAACTGCTCGCCCAGATAGTCGCCCTCCTCGCGGGCCGTACTGGCCAGCTGGACGATCTGATCCGTGACTGTCTTCTCCTGATCGAGCGCCATGGCGATCGGCTCCCGGGCGTTCTCGAAATGCGATTTCGCCGCATCGATGCCCGTGAGGTCGACACTGATGTCCCGATCCAAGAAGTACTGGACGATCATCATCGCGTGATTGCGTTCCTCCACGGCGTGCGCGTAGAAAAGCTTGGCGAGCTGCGGAAGGTCGGCATTGTCGTACCACACCGCGATGGCGATGTACTGGTGCTCGGCATTGAACTCGTGCCGAATTTGGTCGTGCAGGAGGCCGTGGAATTTGTTGCGGGGACTCTCCGGATGATTGGACATGCCTTGACATTAACGCCGAAAAGTAAGGCTGTCATCCAAGTGCAGCCTTATTGAGGATAGTGTTGCCTTATGGAATTGAGGATAGTGTTGCCTTATCGATTACGGCTCGCTCCAGCAATTTCCGGCACGGATTGATCCACCACAGGAATCGTCGCACGCAGCTCCCGGGCCACGAACTCCTCCACGTCGAAAAGGTTTCCGGCCGCGCGATCGGTCACAGCCAACAGTGTAGACATACCGGCCACGTCCTGTTGTTGGCATTCGAGCAACCAGCCCATGAATTGCTCCCCCAGATGGTCGGACCATTCCCGGGCCAATTGCGCCAACTCGGTCACCTGATCGGTCGTCGTCTCCTCCCTGGCCAGCAGGAAGGCTATTGCCGCGCGCGGCGATTCGAAAGTCTGCCGCACTTCCGCCAAACCCCCGATCGTGATCTCCAGATCCCGGTCGATCAGATACTGCACAATTCGTAGCGCATGTCCGCGATGCTGCTCGGAACGCGCATAACAATGACCGGCCAATTGTGGTAGCCGTTGGATATCGAAGTACACCGCGCCGGCCAGATACTGCTGGGAAGCGGTGAGTCCGTGTCGAACCTGCGCGCGCAACTGGGCAATGAACGGCTGAGCCAGATCGCTGTCGTGCATGTGATCGACGTTACTGTGTTTTTGGCGCGCCTGCGGCGCGCGGGGTTGAGACCCCCTTGGTCTCGCCGTTTCGGCCTCGCGACTCGAGCTTCGCTCATGCGACGTGCGGTCGGCCTTCCGCGGAAGGCCGACCGTTGAGCACCTTCGGCCAAGGGCGAGACGGGCCTCAACCCTTGGAGGTGTCTCGTAGAACTCGACTGCTCGGCTCACATCAGCATTCGACCCAGGTGGGCATGTGGGCGTGCCCGCACGGGTGCGGGGCTCCTACTCGCCGCCTGCGAGGTCTGCGGGGATCGGGTCGCCGTCGGCCAGGGCTTGAAAGAAGCGGCTGGCGTCGGGGTCGGCCCAGAGGAGGACGTTTCCGCTGTCGGTGTCGGTGAAGCCGCCGACCGGGACCGTGGTGGCGAGGGTGTCGCCGCGCAGTGCCCAGGCGAGACGGGCAAGATCCCAGATGTGGTCGTCCTTGTCCACGGTCAGTGAACCGGCGGTGTCGCCGGCCATCGGCCACAGGGCGAAGGGGTTGGCCAGGGTGGCGGGGCTGGTCGCCTTCTCCAGCAGGGCTGACAGGAAGAGACGCTGGTTGTTCATCCGGTCGATATCGGCGAGGGCGGTGGCGCGGCTGCGGACGAAACCGAGGGCTTGCGGGCCGTTCAGTTCCTGGCAGCCGGCCGGGAGGTCGATACCGGCCAAGGGGTCGTCGATGGCCTGCGGCACGCAGATGTCGATACCGCCCAGCGCGTCCACGATGCCGGCGAAACCGGCGAAACCGATCTCCGCGTAGTGGTCGATGTGCAGACCGGTCGCGATCTCCACTGTTTCGGCCAGCAGCGGTGCGCCGCCGAAGGCGAACGAGGCGTTCAACTTGTCCTGGCCGTAACCCGGGATATCGACGTAGGAGTCGCGGGGCAGGCTCACCAGCGTGGTGCGGCCCGATGGCGGGACGTGCACCAGGATGATCGTGTCGGTGCGCGGATCGCCGACTTCGCCGCCGGTGGCCAGACCGCTGGTCTGCTCCTCGGACAGTCCGGCCCGGCTGTCCGAGCCGACCAGCAGCCAGTTGGTGCCGGCGGTGTTGCCGACCCGGTCCTCGTAGTCGGTGAGCGCGTCGATGCGGGTGAGCGAACCGTCGAGCTTCACGACCCCGTAGACGAGCAGGGCCAGCAGAGCCAGCAGGATGGCCAGGAACCAGCGGCCGATATGGCGTTTACGGCGCGGACGCCGGGGCGGGGGCGCTGCCGGCCGGCGGCCCGGTGGGTTCCCCGTCGGTGGCGGCCGACGGCGGCCGTCGCGGTACGGGACCGGGCGCTGGGTGGGGGCGTGGTCGCCTTCGCGGTACGGCACCGGACGTTGCGTCGGGGGTTTGCCGCCGCGGCCCGGCGCGGGTGGCCGGGCGGGGGGAGCGTTACGACCCTGCGGAGTCTGTGACCAGGCCCGTGGGGGTTCGTAACGTTCGGTGGGACGGCCTGGCTGGCCCGGGCCGGGATTACGGCGCATGACCTGCGGCGGTTCGAGCGGGGGACGGCCACCCTGCGGCGGTGGGGGCCGGCGCGCGCCGGCTCGTCCGGGTCCCCCGCTGTGCGGCGGCACCCGGCGCATACGTGGGTCGTCGCCGTTCATCATCATCAAACTGTACTTATCGATCGGGGCCTGTTCTGTTAGCGCCGGTG
This sequence comes from Nocardia sp. NPDC050799, assembly GCF_040654015.1. Classification (NCBI taxonomy): domain Bacteria; kingdom Bacillati; phylum Actinomycetota; class Actinomycetes; order Mycobacteriales; family Nocardiaceae; genus Nocardia; species Nocardia sp. NPDC050799. The sequence goes on along the minus strand of NZ_JBFAHF010000022.1, from coordinate 17,903 downwards.
GCGTCCGTTCGACCCGCAGGTGAGCGCCCTGCGCCGGTATAGGCGGCTTACCCCGCTAGGGCAGCCAGGACACCCGGCCGTGTAGCAACCCGTAGCCGACATAGGCCACGATGTCGATGAGGGCGTGCGCGATGATCAGCGGCCACAACCGGCCGGTGCGCTGCCAGAATCGGCCGAAGATCACCCCCATCACCACATTGCCGAGCCCGCCGCCCAGCCCCTGGTACAGGTGGTAGCTCCCGCGCAGCAGCGCGGACGCGGCCAGCGCCGAATTGTCCGACCAGCCCAGTGCGCGCAGCCGGGTCAGCAGAAAGGCCACCACCACGATCTCCTCGGCCGCCGAATTCGCGCAGGCCGAGAGCACGAGGGCGGGAATGCGCCACCAGTGGTCGCTCAACGCGTCGGGCACGATCGTCACATTCACGCCGAGCGACTGCGCGACCAGATACAACCCCAGACCCGGCAGCCCGATTGCGGCGGCGAGCGCCAGACCGTACCACCCGTCCGGCCGGAATCGGGCGCGCGCAAGTCCGATCGCCCGCGGACCGATACCGCTACGCCACAGCAGGTAGAGCGCCAGTCCCGCCCATGCCGCCAAACGCAGCACCCCGAGCAGCTGGAAGAGCAGATCGATGATGGGCTGGGTGGCCCGCGACGAGTTCAGCGCGATCGTCTGCTCGCCGACCCCGCCCGGCGCTACCGCGCTCTCCAGCAGAGACAGCGCCGCGTTCATGCCGCTGAGCCCGAAAGTCACACCGAGGACGACCAGGATCTCGAGCCGGACCCCCCGCTGCTCCCGGGTCCGGTCATCGACCGGGCTGCTCTCACGCATACCCAGAATCTACGTCCCGAGGGGCCGCTCACCTCGCCGCAGGCGGCGCCGATCGGCTCAGCCGCGGCGCAGGCCGTTGAGGAAGGGGCAGCCGGCCAGGGTGCGGACGGCCCGTCCCAGGGCTTCGATGTCTTCGGCCGGGGTCGGGAAGGGGAGGCGGAAATCGTGGTCGCCGTCGATACCTTCGATGCGCAGGGTGAGGCCGTAGCGGTCGATGGCCAGGGGATGGATGCGGCCGTGGCGGAGTTTCGCCGGTAGGTGCCGGGCCAGCTGGGCGACCACGTCGGCGTGGTCGGCGTCGAGGTGTTGGAGCCAGGCCGATTCCATTCCGCTGAAGGGGTCAGGGGTGGCCAGCCGCAATTCGTCCACGCAGACGGATTCGGCTCCGGCGGAGTCCGCCACCACGGCCGAGTTCAGTACCAGGCGCAGCAGGGTGGCGGTGTGGCCGATATCGAGCAGGCCGGGGTGCGGGTGATCCTCGGCGACGGCGCTGACCAGGGTCCGCTGGGCGCGGGCCGGTACCCCGCGGATCCAGCCGCGTAACCAGACCAGGGCCCGGACCGGTTCGCGCAGGGGAAGTGGTGCGTGATCGGTGAGTTCGAGGACGGCGGGTGCGCCGGTGGTGGCGGTGTTCGCCGCGTACACGGCCGCGCTGTCGGTGGGTACCGCGATCACCACATCGCCGCACTGACGCAGGAAATGCACCGAGACCGGGGTCGGGTCCGTGCCGGGGAGGGCGAGCACTGCCTGTTCGGCATGCACGCAGGCGCTGCGGACACGTTCGGCGGTGGACGGGGCGGGTGCGGCGGCGGTCGGCGCCATCGGTACCTCCATTGCGGGCGTGCCCGACTTATCAAACTTAGATTTAGGTAAACCTAAGCTAAGTTAAAGTCGAGTGTGACGCAAGGGCGTCGATGGTGCAGGCACCGGCGGATGCGATCCGCCGTCCCTGTTCGGGGGTATGCGCGGCGCGGTCGCGGACGTCCCGGGCATACGATCTCGGTGTGGTAGCTGGTGAATCGCAGCCGGTACTCGTCGAACTGACCGTCCCGAAGCGCACGACCGAACGCGGACTCGTCGACGGTCTGGTGGTCCCGACCGGAACGTTCGCGGGGGCGCGCATGGTCGAGCCGGCCCTCTCCGACGAAGGGGTCGCCGACCTGCTGGCCGAGGTCGCGCACAGCCCGGACGGCTTCGCGGCCCGCGGCGATACCGCCACCCGCGCGCTCGCCATCGTCGCCGCCACCGCCGCCGCGCTGTGCGGCGACGATATCCGCACCGCCCTGCGCAGCCCGGATACCGCCTTCCTGTCCGGCCTCCCCGGTGGCGCGGTCGACGCGGTACGCGAGGTGCTGCTCGGGATCGAGAGCGACGAGCCCGCCGAACTGGAGCAGGCGCTGCGGGCCGCGCTGAGCTGACCGGAGTGGTCCTGGAGGCGATGGTCCGGTATCTCGGGCACGCGCTCGAACCCGGCTCCGAGGGGTCGTCGGTAGTGAGCCGGTCCGGCGACCGCGTCACCGGACCGGGCCCGTCAGCGGTCGCGCAATCATCGGGATCCCGGGGTCGGCGGGCCCGGCGCACGCACCAGTAGTCTCGTAGACGTGCCGCGTATCGCGTATTTCGGTCCGTCCGGGACTTTCACTGAGATGGCCCTCGCCGAATTCGAGAGCTCGGGGTCCTTCGACGGGCCGGTCGAGCGGATTGCCGCGCCCAGCCAGTCCGCCGCCCTGGACCTGGTCCGGGCAGGCGAGGTGACCGCGGCGGTGGTGCCGATCGAGAGTTCGGTCGAAGGCTCCATCTCGGCGACTCTCGATTCGCTGGCGATCGGGCTCCGGCTGCAGATCATCGCCGAGGTCGAACTGGAGGTGACCTTCACCATCGTCGCGCGTCCGGGTACCGAGATCGGCGCGGTGCGTACGCTGGCGGCGTACCCGGTCGCGCTCGCTCAGGTCAGGCAGTGGGTCCAGCGCACCTGGGGGGAGGTGGCGCTGCACACCTCGAGCTCGAATGCCGCCGCCGCCGAAGATGTGCGGGCCGGGCTGGCCGACGCCGGGGTTTCCACCATGCTCGCCGGGGAGCGGCTCGGACTGATCGCGCTGGCAGCGGGCGTCGCCGACCACGAGCAGGCCGTCACCCGGTTCGTCCTGGTCACCGCTCCGCGGGTGGCGCCGGCCCCCACCGGTGCCGACCGGACCTCCATCGTGCTCGAGGAACTGCCGAATATGCCCGGCTCGCTGATGCGCGCTTTCGCCGAATTCGCGACCCGCGGGGTCGATCTCACCCGGATCGAATCCCGGCCCACCCGTACCGGTATGGGCACCTACCGCTTCTACCTGGACTGTGTCGGCCATATCGAAGACGCCGCGGTGGCCGAGGCGCTCAAGGCGCTGCACCGCACCGCGCATATCCGGTTCCTCGGATCCTGGCCGGCCACCTCGGCGACGGGCACGCCGCCGCCGTCGGACGAGGACGCCGCGATCTGGTTGACACAGCTACGCAAGGGGGTGGCCGACCTGTGATTCGGTACTGCGATACCTCCGCCTTCGCTACGGCCTCCGCGGACCGCATGCAACGGTTTCGAGGAGGCGCTGTGGCGCGGTACCTCGGCGTTCGCTGCGGTCTCCGCGGAACGCATGTAACAGCCTCGAAGGAGGAAGCATTCTGAGCGCGAAACTGATCTTGGTGCGACACGGGGAGACCGAAGGCAATGTCGCCAAGATCCTGGACACCAAACTTCCCGGCCTCCCGCTGACCGAGCGCGGTGTGGCGCAGGCCAAGGCATTCGGTTCGGCACTGACCGTCCCGCCGCGTGCGCTGTTCCACTCCCGGGCCCTGCGCGCCCGCCAGACGGCCGGCTATATCGAGGCCGCTACCGGTGTGACCGCGACAGAGCGTGACGGCGTACACGAGGTGCAGCTGGGTGCTCTGGACGGGCTGAACACCAAGGATGCCCACGACCGGTTCCAGGCTGTGTACCGGTTGTGGCACGAGGGCCGGCTGGACGAGCGCATCGACGGCGGCGAAACCGCGCAGGAGGTGCTGGACCGCTTCGTTCCGGCGGTGACCGAGCTGCGGACCGAGTTCCTCGATGGTAGCGACAGCGGCGACGTTCTGGTCGTCACCCACGGCGCCGCCATGCGATTGGTCGGCAGGTTCCTCGCCGGGGTGGCGCCACCGTTCACCACCAACAACCACCTGGACAACACCGAGACGATCGAACTCGTCCCGCGCCCGGACGGCGGCTGGGAGTGCGTCCGCTGGGGTCGGTTCACTCCGCCGTTCGGGGTGAAGGCAGAGGCCGGCGCCGACGACCCGATGGGCTGAGGCGCCGGCTCAGGCGAGGTTCGGGCTCCGCGGGAACTCGGCGCGTTCGGGCAGCGAGTTGATCAGATCCTGCAGTGCGATCCGGAGCCGGGCATCGGTGCCACTGCTGAACGAGGTCCATTTGGTGCCGTCGTCGGCCAGGCTGGCCGTCGCGATGAATCGGCCCGCCCGGGTATCGAATACGGCGATATGGTTTTCCGCGATATCGCGACTCGCGTCGCCGTACACCACACCGACGATCTCCGCGTGCGAGTCGCAGTGCGCCATTGCCGAGGCGATCACTTGCGCGTCCCGCGGGGGATTACCGACCTCCGACAGCCGGGCGGCGGTGGCCGTCGGATCTCCCGCGTCGTCGAAGATGGGCACGAGTTGTTCCGTGGGCGCGTTCATCCCGGTGAGTTCCAGGGCCGCGGCCGGGCCGAGCGCCATGATGACAGGGCCGGGCAGATCCTCGGTCGCCTCGTCGATCACATAGGTCTGCGGGCCGCGCAGGGCGACGGTCACCAGGTCGTCACCCTTCGCCAGGCACATCCGGCTCACCTGCCCTGCGACGATCAGGCGCAGCGCGACCACCCAGTGCGGCCGGTACAGGCCGCGGAGGCGTTCCGCGAGTTCCGGATGAATTCGTTCACCGTCCAACAGGTCCCGGTCGGTAAGCGACCGGGCCGCGGCGTCCATCGCGGCGTCGTGGTCGACCTGGTTGTCGTAGCGGCCCCGTGCGTCGAGCACGACGGGTACCTCGTCGATCTCCAGTGCCTCCAGGAGGTACTGCATTTCGTCGAGGGACAGCGTGACCGCCGCCAGTGTCGACGGTCCGCGCCCTGCTCCGAGCACTGTCACTTGTCCGCTCGTGGCGGTTCGGCGCCGATCACGCCGTCCGCGATGTAGCGACCGTCGGTGAAGTGATCACCGCGCAGGTACTCGGCGCCGTCGTGTTCCTGCTCGTCCTCGCCGGCGGTGCCGCGCGAATTGCCGAGCAGCGGACTGGTGGACGAGCCGGTACCGGCCGGGCGCACCGGTGCGGCTTCCCCGCGCGCGACCGCGACGGTCTCCGTGGCCGGGGCCGTGGCATTCGCCGCCGGGGCGCCCCACCCCTCGGGCACCTTCAGGCCACCGTTGTTCAGGCCGAGTGCCGAACCACCGGGCATACCGCCGGCCCGGGTGGCCGCCGCGGTGGTGGCCGCTACGCCTCCGGTGACCATCGCGGGTGCCAGCGGCGCCACGACAGCCGGAGCCGGGGCGGAGGTGGTGGCCGCGACGAACGCGTTGGCCCCGAGATTGCCGACCGTGGTGACTCCGGTGCTCGCCACCGAACCGGCGACATGCGCCGCCTGCGTTGCCGCGCTGGCCAATCCGGGATTCTGTGCCAGCGCGGTGCCGGCGGCGGCCAGCATTTTCACCGGGTCGCCGTTGGCCTCCTTCATGGCCTCTTCGGCGGAAGAGGAATCGACCTGACCGGCGCCGTTGGCGATCGGCGGCGGAGTGAAGAACTCGCCGGGGGTGAGCACGGTGGCGGTGATGGCCGCCTCGTAGGTCTCCATGGTGAGCGCGGCCCGCAGATCCAGAGCGGCCTTGGCGGCCTCGGCCACCTCGGAGGTGCCGTTCAGGACGCCGCCGGTGGAATGCGCCGCTACGCGAGCGGCATTGACCGCGGCGATCTCGGGCAGGCTCGGCATGGCGATCGAGGCGACGGTGTAGGCGGTGGCCTGCGACGCGGCTTTGGTGCCGAGGGTCGCGGCCATCGCGCCCTGCTGCTCGGCCCATCCGGTGAAGCCGACGAGCCGGGCCAGGGCACCGATACCGTTGACGCTCTGCATACCCACGCCGAGCTCGGCCATGACCCGGACGACGGTGGCGGTGGCATCGACCCACGCACCGGTGAGCCCACCCCATGCGCCGGCGGCCGCGCTCATCGGAATGGCGTGCGAGCCCGCGTTCAGCGCGATCGAATTCCCCTCGGCGAGTCTGGGCAGCCAGAACACCCCGGTGATACCTGCGGTCATGCTTGTTTCTCCCCTTGTGAACTATCGATGGTGAATCGGCGGTCTCGCCGCATATGCGTGGTCACCGTGCTCTGCTCCTCGGTCCCGGCCTTCGTGTGGGCCGCCGTCCCGCCGCATCCGCTCCGCCGGATGGCCGCGGACGGGCTCCGCCCGGCAGCACCACTAGACCGCGATCGACCCGAACGGCGCCCCGGTCAGCGCCAGCACACCCGCCGAGGCCGCGTCCTGGACCAGGTACTGGGCCAGCTGGGTGCGCAGGATCGCGGCCGTATGGTGCAGTTCGAGGACGGCCTGGGCGAGCGAGGTCTGATGGGTGGCGGCGGCCTTGTTCATATGCATCGCACCGTGGACCGAGGCCTCGTCCGCGCCGGACGGCACGACATAGGTGGCCGGTACGGTGGCCGCGGCGACCCCGGCCAGCCTGTCGGCGAGCAGATCCAGCTCGACCGCGGCGGCGAGGATGAGCTCCGGTGTGACGTCGACGTTGCCAATCATGTCCTCGACTCCTTCTGGTGGCGGCTCTTGGGCGGAACCACGAGAATTCCCCCTACGAGTAGATCGGACGCGATACCCCCGCTGGCGGTTCCATCGATTCCGAAACTTTCTTCGTCGGCCCAGCCCCCGCCCGTGCATCCCCTGCCGGCTCGTTGCGTGGACCGGACTGAGCTTAACCCCATCCCAGCTGATGGAGACGGTCTTCGTCAATCCCGAAATAGTGTGCGATTTCGTGGATCACGGTGATCCGTACTTCCTCGACCACCTCGGACTCGTCCACGCACACGTCCAGCAGGGCGTCCCGGTAGATGGTGACGGTATCGGGGAGCGAGCCGCCGTAGTGGCTGTCGCGCTCGGTCAGCGCGATCCCGTGGTAGAGACCCAGCAGATGTGGGTCGTCGGGATTGCGCGGTTCGATCAGGATCACCACATTGTCGATGGCGCGGGTCAGCTCGGTCGGGATCTGGTCCAGCGCATCGCCGACCAGTTCCTCGAATCGCGCCTCTGACATGCGAACCGGCATCGTCGTACTCCGGCTACCGGGGCGCGGGACGCGGTTCCGGCTGCGGGGGCAGCGGTGCGGCGCCGGGCAGCGGCTTGGGCGTCGAACGCCCGGAGTTGGGCGGCGGCACGGGTTCCTGGCCGTTGATGAGCAAGCGGCCCCGCGCCGGACCCACGATCGGCGCGAAACCCTCCTGGTCGGCGCCCTTTCCGATCATGCAGTCGAGTTTTCGGCTACCCGCCAGCCAGCTGCGCACATCGATGAAGTCGAAGAACACCGTGAGCGTCTTGTCCCGCAGCACATGGGGGCCGCCGAGATAGTCGTTGGTGAGCCGGCCGCATTCCTCTTCCAGGTACCGATCCTGGTCCGCCTTGGCCGGTGGGCCGCCCGGGAAGCGCTGGGACAGATCCACGGTGGCCGCGATCTCGACCGCGTGTTCCTGACCGCAGTCGATCGGATCGGTCGGAAGATTCTGGCTGATACCGAGGCAGACGCCGGGTTCGTAGATCTTCGACTGGTCGCCGTCGGACACCCGGCCCGTGGTGGCGATCGGGTTGCCGCTGAGACCCGGGACCTGCAGCCCGCAGCGCAGGATCCGGTCGCCGGAGTTGATCCAGCCGTCGTTGCTCGGATACATCAACCCGACGGCGTAGCGGCCGCGCGGATCGAGCCGGCCGTTCAGATACCGCTGCGCGGCGGGCACACAGTGTTCCTCGCGAAGTTCGGTGAGCCGCAGGGAATCCGGCCACGGCGCTTCGGGCCCGAATTCGGATCCGGGGTAGACGCCCAGGTCGATGGTGTCGGTGACCTCGAAGAGATGGTCGTCGGCGCAATCGAGTTCGACCAGATCGGAATGGTCGGGTTTGGTCCAGGTGAGACAGTCGCCGGTGCCGACGGAGGCGAACACCTTGTCGGCCTTGGCCACCGAGCCGCTCGGGCTGCGGGCCTGCAGATTGGAATCGTTGTCGAATCCGCTGATCAGCATGGTGCCCAGGGCCGCGATCACCGCGCCCACGGCGACCGCGAGCAGGCCCCAGCGCAACCTGGGCGCCGGTATCCGCCGCGGTTTCCCGCCGGTCCGGCGAGAACCGCCCGGTGCACCGGTGCGGGGCCGGTTCCGGCGCTGCCCGGCCGCCCCGCTCCGGCCCGGGGACTCCGGCGCTGCCGGTCCGTCGGACCGCGGACGCGCGGTATCGGTCCTGCGACCGCGGCCCGGACGGGCGGCACGCGAGCGCAACGATTGGGCGCCGCGAGGGCCGCGCCGGCTGGTGGGCTCAGTTTCGGAGGACATCGCGGTCCATCATGGCAGCGCCGCACCCGAACGTGCCACGAACCCGGCCGATCGGGATCGCGCGCGTGTTGTCCGAAGCGGGTCCGCGGCGGGCCGGGACGATACTCGGTTGAGGCGAGAATTCCGCGACCATTACGCTGGTCAGCCATGATCGACCTCCGCCTCCTGCGCGATGATCCCGAGCTGGTCCGCGCCTCGCAGCGAGCCCGGGGCGAGAACCCGGCCCTCGTCGACGCGCTGCTCACCGCCGATCACGCGCGCCGGTCCGCGATCGCGACTGCCGATAGATTGCGTGCCGAGCACAAGGCCATGGGTAAGCAGGTCGGCAAGGCGAGCAAGGAGGAGCGCCCCGCGTTGCTCGCACAGGCGCAGGATATGTCGGTGCGGGTCAAGGAGGCCGAGGCCGCCCAGCACACCGCCGAGGCCGAACTGCAGGAGGCGCACCGGGCGATATCGAATATCGTCCAGGACGGCGCGCCGGCGGGCGGTGAGGACGATTACGTCCTGCTCGAGACGGTCGGCGAAGTACCCGAATTCGATTTCACACCGCGTGATCACCTGGACCTGGGTGAGGCGCTGGGGCTGATCGATATGGAGCGCGGCGCGAAGGTGTCGGGGTCGCGGTTCTATTTCCTCACCGGCTACGGCGCGCTCCTGCAACTGGGTCTGCTGCAACTGGCGGCCCAGCGGGCGGTGGCCAACGGTTTCACCATGATGATCCCGCCGGTACTGGTCCGGCCCGAGATCATGGCCGGCACCGGTTTCCTGGGGCAGCACTCGGCCGAGGTGTACCACCTGGAAGAAGATGATCTGTACCTGGTCGGTACTTCCGAGGTGCCGCTGGCCGGCTACCACGCCGGCGAGATCCTGGATCTCGCCGGCGGGCCGAAGCGCTACGCGGGCTGGTCGTCGTGTTTCCGGCGGGAGGCCGGTAGCTACGGCAAGGACACCCGCGGCATCATCCGGGTGCACCAGTTCGACAAGGTCGAGATGTTCGTCTATTGCCGTCCCGAGGACGCCGACGCCGAACACCGGCGGTTGCTGTCCTGGGAACGGGATATGCTCGCCGCCCTGGACGTGCCCTACCGGATCATCGATGTCGCCGCCGGCGACCTGGGCAGTTCGGCCGCGCGGAAGTTCGACTGCGAGGCCTGGGTGCCCAGTCAGGGCACCTACCGCGAGCTGACCTCGACGTCGAACTGCACGACCTTCCAGGCACGCCGGCTATCGGTCCGTTACCGCGACGAGAACGGTAAGCCGCAGACCGCCGCGACGCTCAACGGCACGCTCGCCACCACCCGGTGGCTGGTCGCCCTGCTGGAGAACCATCAGCAGGCCGACGGTTCGGTGCGGGTTCCCGCAGCTCTGGTGCCTTTTGTCGGAACCGACCTGCTCGCTCCGCCGAACTGATGTGGTTGCGCGGCGAGAAATCGGGGTACCTCATATCCCTGGTTGGGTCGCCGGTGAGCTGATCAGTTGTTTAGGCTGTTCATCGTGCGAGGAAGCGGGTCTCGCGGCGATACCCGAACGCGGGTACGGGCCGCGTCTGGTGTGGCAACGGCCATGGTCATGTCCAGGACCACCGGGGCCTTCTATGTCATGGGCGGGATCCTCGGCCTGCTGGTGACCGCGCTCGCGCCCACCCAGGTGCTGCACCCGGGCGACGAGGGCAACCGGATGCTGGTCGGTTCGGCCGCGGCGGTCGCCCTGTTGCTCGGGATAAGCCTGCTCGGGTGGGGTCCCCGGATGCCGCACTGGCTGCACCACGTCTACGTCGTGCTGGCGACGGTACTGGTGACCATCGCGGTGCACTCGTTCCCCAATACCGTCGCGGCGATCACGCTCGCCTCGTTCTACGTGTTCGTGGCCTGCGACGCCGCGCTGTTCTTCGCCTGGACGCAGGCCGCGGCACATATCGCGCTGTGTGTCGCGCTGTGCCTGTGGGTGCTGCCGACCCGCGCCGGCCTGCCGTGGTGGTCCGGGCTCATCCCGGCGGGTATCACCTTCGGTGTCGGGGTCGTGGTGGGCATCCTGACCCGGATGGCGTCGGAGGCCGATATCGACACCCTCACCGGGTTGCTGAACCGCCGGGGTTTCGATCGCGCGCTGAATAGGGCCCTGGAACAGGCCGATCGTTCCGGCCAGGCGCTGGCGCTGGTCCTGGTGGACCTGGACCGCTTCCAGAAGGTCAACGATCATCTGGGGCACCGCGCCGGTGACGCGGTGCTGCAGAAGGTCGCCGATACCTGGGCTGCCCTGCTCGGGCCCGATCAGCGGCTGGCCCGCTACGGCGGTGATGTGTTCGCGGCACTGCTGCCCAATACCACCGAGCAGGCCGCCATCCTGCTCACCGAGGAATTGCGCGCCGCGGTGAGCACCGGGTGTTCGGCGGGGGTTACCTCCTGGCAGCCGGGGGAATCGGCGTCGTTGCTGGTCAGCCGGGCCGATGTGGGTCTGTACCGGGCCAAGCAGGCGGGTCGCAACCGCACCGTACTCGAGTCGGGGCATCGCACGCCGCTGGCCGTGGAACTGCGCGAAGCCATCGACAACGGCAGTCTGGACGTGCACTACCAGCCGATCGTCAGCCTCAGCGACGGCGGCGAGAAGGCGGTGGGGGTGGAAGCGCTGCTGCGCTGGTCGTCCAGCGCCCAGCCCGATGTCACCACCGAGGGGCTGATCCGGGTCGCCGAGGAGTACGACCTCATCGCCGACCTGGACGAACTGGTGCTGCGCCGGGCCTGCGCCGACGCCGCGCAGCTGCAGGAGACTTTCGCCGCCCTGGAGCTGACCCTGAACGTGAACGTGAGCGGCCTGGAGCTGGCGGAGTCGGGATACGCGGACAAGGTGGCCACGATCCTGGAGACCACCGGCTGGCCCGCGGAGCAACTGGTCCTCGAGGTGACCGAGACCGAACTGGCCGCCGAATCCGATACCGCCATCGCCAACCTGCACACGCTACGCGACCGTGGGGTGCGGATCGCCATCGACGATTTCGGCACCGGGTACTCCTCGCTGAGCCGGTTGGCGACCCTGCCCAGCGACATCATCAAGGTGGACCAGTCGTTCGTGGCAGCCATCCGCTCCGATTCGCCCGCCCCGCCGCTGCTCGGCGTGATCGCGGCCCTGAGCAAATCACTGGATCTGCAGGTCATCGCCGAAGGCGTGGAGACCGAGCACCAGGCCGCCGTACTGACCGAACTGGGTTTCGCGCTGGCGCAGGGTTACCACTACAGCGATTCGCATCCGGTGGCCGAACTGCTCGGCGATATGAACAGCGGCCGCCTCGGCGGGTTGAGCACCCGCACGCTGGGCGATGCCGCGGCCGATGAGAACGGCTGGGTACCGCTGTGAACTCCGGCCGGTAGGGACCCGCGTTCACAACGTCTGCGGAGCGCATGCAAGAAAACCGCTTGACCCGCGCGCACGCCTCGCGGATGCTGATCGCTATGCGACTGGTCTTCTACCACCGTTGAGCCGGATCCACGGATTCCGGCCGTAAGCCTGGAGCACGCGCGCTCGCCCTGCGAGCGACCTTGTTCGCTGCGACCGGGGATCTGGTTCCCTACTACGCGCTGTACGCGCTTCTCTTCGCCGATCACGGCTTCGGCCCGGGGCAGATTTCGCTCCTGCTCGCTTTCTGGTCGGTAACGGCCTTTTTGTTCGAGGTCCCCTCGGGCGCGTGGGCGGATACGGTGTCCCGGCGTGGGCTGTTGATTCTGAACGGCTTGCTGATGTCGGCCGGTTTCGTCGTGTGGACGGTGGCGCCGTCCTATGTCGGCTTCGCGCTCGGGTTCGTGCTGTGGGGCGTGGCCAGCTCGCTGCGCTCGGGAACTTTCGAGGCGCTGCTCTATGACGAACTCGCCGCCCGCGGGGCGGCCCGTGCCTATGCCCGGGTTATCGGCTATACCCGCACGGGGAGTGAGTCGAGCGCGGTGCTCGCGATCCTCGCCGCGACCCCGCTGTACCTATGGGGTGGGTACGAACTGGTGGGCTGGGTCAGTGTGGGGTGCGCCCTTGTGCACACCGCGCTGGCCGCGAGCTTGCCCGCAGTGCCGAAATCCATTTCGGCCGCCGACGTGGGCGAGCTGGAGGAGGCGGGTGCCGACAGCGCGACCCCCGCGGTCATCACCCCGAGTCCCCGGCCGGTGACCACGGGTCCGGGGGCCCCGGCCACACCCGGACCGGGAACGCTGGGGCGGTATCTGCTGATGCTGCGTACCGGTGTCGCGGAGGCGGTCCGGGTTCGGCCGGTCCGGCACGGCGTGGTGCTCGGGGCACTGCTCTACGGGATCACCGCGTTCGACGAGTACTTCGGACTGGTCGCCGGGGAAGCGGGTGTGGCCACTTCGTTCGTACCCGTTCTGGTGGGTGTGACCGTGGTCGGTTCACTGCTCGGTTCGTTGCTGGCCGGCCGGACCGAAGCGCTTCCCGCGCGCATCCTGGCGTGGGCGCTGGGGGCGGCCGGGGTGCTGTTCGGTGCGGGCGCGCTGGTTGCCGGACTCGCGGTGCGCTGGCCGGGCGCGGTCTACCTGTGCACCGGACTGGGTTTCGCCTCGATCGCCGCCGCCTACGGGGTGGTGTACAACGCGGCGATCGTCGCCGAGGCGCGGCTCCAGGACGCCATCAGCGGGCCCGCCCGCGCCACGGTGATGTCGGTGTCCGGACTGCTCGAGGAGCTGCTGTCCCTCGCGGTTTTCGGGTTCGTCGCGCTGGCCACAGTGTGGCTGTCGGTCTCCTCGACGATCGCGCTGCTGGGCGTCGCCATCCTGGCGCTGGGCGTGCTGACACCGTTCTGGCTGCCGCCGCGGCCGGAATCGGAGATTCATGAGCAGACCTGAGCCGCGGCCGGCCCGGGCACTGCGCACGCCGGCGTCGGTAGGGTGCGGTCATGGTTTCGCGGCGGTGGGGTCTGGGTTCCGGGCTGTTGATCGGAGCCGGGGTCGCCGTCCAGGGGCGGATCAACGGTGAGCTGGGGGCGCGGCTGCAGGATGGGGTCGCGGCGGCGGTGGTGAGCTTCGGCAGCGGTTTCCTGGTGTTGGCGGTGGCGGTGCTGTTCAGCTCCCGGCTCCGGGCGGGGCTGCGGGCGGTCCGTCGCTCGGTCGCCGCGGGCGAATTGCGGCCCTGGCAGTTGCTGGGCGGGTTGTTCGGCGGGTTGTTCGTGGCGAGCCAGTCGCTGACTGTCGCCGCGCTCGGAGTCACGGCGTTCACGGTCGCGGCGGTATCCGGTCAGCTGCTGAGCAGTCTGCTCGTGGACCGGCTCGGGGTGGGCCCGGGCGGCCGCACCCCGGTCACCGCGGCGCGGCTCGGCGGCGCGGTGCTGGCGGTGGGCGCGGTACTGCTGGCCGGCTCCGGGGGCTCGGCGCCGGAATCGCTGCGCACCTCGTCGTGGCTCGAAGGTGTCCCGGGGCCGCTGCTCCTGCTGCTACCCGCCGCGGCCGGCATCGGGTTGGCCTGGCAGCAGGCGTGGAACGGCCGGATCGGTACGACCGGGAGCCCGTTCGCCGCCACGGTGATCAACTTCGCCGTCGGCCTGCTGGGCCTGCTGATCGTGCAAGCGCTGGTGGTGGCCCGGACCGGTGTGCCGGCCGAATTCCCCCGCGAACCGTGGCTGTATCTGGGCGGTGTGATCGGAGTGCTGTTCATCGCCGCCGGGGTGCTGGTGGTGCGATGGGTGGGGGTGCTGCTGATGGGTTTGAGCACGGTGGCGGGCCAGTTGACGGCGTCGCTCGTCCTGGACCGGTTGTTGCCCACGGGCGCGGAGCTGTCCCCGGTGAAAGTGCTCGGTTGTGTCCTGACCCTGATCGCGGTGGTCGTCGCGGCCAGAGCGCCGGTTCCGGGGGACCGCGAACCCGTGAGCTGAATACGCGCCGGGCCCCGGATGCGGGACATCCGGGGACCGGCGGGGTCGTGCCCGGTCAGTGGGTGGGGCGGAAATTCCGCAGCCGCAGACTGTTGCTGACCACGAACACCGAGGAGAACGCCATGGCGGCACCGGCCAGCATCGGATTCAGCAGGCCGGCCATGGCCAGCGGAATCATCGCGACGTTGTAACCGAAGGCCCAGAACAGGTTGCCCTTGATCGTGCCGAGGGTGCGGCGGGCGAGCCGGATGGCGTCGGGGGCGGCGGTGAGGTCGCCCCGGACCAGGGTGAGGTCGGCGGCCTCGATGGCGATATCGGTGCCGGTGCCGATGGCCAGGCCCAGATCGGCCCGGGCGAGCGCGGCGGCATCGTTCACGCCGTCACCGACCATGGCGACGCGTTTGCCCTCCCGCTGCAGGCGTTCGATCACCGCGACCTTGTCCCGCGGCAGCACCTCCGCGATCACCTCGCCGATACCGACCTGCCGGGCGATGGCATCCGCCGCGGTGGCATTGTCCCCGGTGAGCATGATCGGGGTCAGACCGAGAGCCCGCAGGCGGGAAACCGCTTCGGCGGAGGTCGGTTTCACCGTATCGGCGACCACGAGCACCCCGCGGGCCCGGCCGTCCCAACCGACCGCCACCGCGGTGCGGCCCTGGCTCTCGGCCTCCCGCAACGACTCCTGCAGCGCATCGTCGAGGTGCAGCGCGTAGTCGGCGAGCAGGCCCGGCCGGCCGACGACCACCGCATGGCCGTCCACCACGCCCTCCACACCGAGTCCGGCACTGTTACGGAAGCTCTCGACCGGGGACAGTCCGGCCGTCCGTTCCCGAGCGCCTTCGGCGATGGCGCGGGCGATCGGATGTTCGGAGGAGTCCTCCAGCGAACCGGCCAGCCGCAGCACCTCGTCGGTGTCTTCGCCCGCGGCGGCCACCACGTCGACCAGGGCCATCCGGCCGGTGGTCACAGTGCCGGTCTTGTCCAGGACGACCGTATCCACCTGGCGGGTGGATTCCAGCACTTCCGGTCCCTTGATGAGAATCCCGAGCTGGGCACCGCGCCCGGTCCCGACCATGAGCGCGGTCGGCGTGGCCAGGCCCAGCGCACAGGGGCAGGCGATGATCAGTACCGCCACCGCCGCCGTGAACGCCGCCGCCACCGAACCGCCGGTGCCGAGCCAGAATCCGAGCGTGGCGACCGCGAGCGCGATGACGATCGGTACGAAGACACCGGAGATCCGGTCGGCCAGCCGCTGGGCCTGCGCCTTCCCGGTCTGTGCGTCCTCGACCAGTTTCGCCATCTGCGCGAGCTGGGTGTCCGAGCCGACCCGGGTGGCGCGCACGGTGATCCGGCCACCCACGTTCACGGTGGCGCCGGTGACCGCGTCCTCGGGCCCGACCTCCAGCGGCACCGATTCGCCGGTCAGCATGGAGACATCGACCGCCGAGGCGCCGTCGGTGATCACGCCGTCGGTCGCGATCTTCTCGCCCGGCCGCACCACGAAACGGTCGCCGACGGACAGTTGTTCGACCGGTATCCGCTGTTCGGTCCAGTCGTCCTGCCCGGTCCGGCGCAGCACCGAGACCTCTTTGGCGCCGAGCTCGAGCAGTGCCCGCAGTGCCGCGCCCGCCCGCCGCTTGGACCGGGCCTCGAAGTACCGGCCGGCCAGGATGAAGGTGGTGACCCCGGCCGCGGCCTCCAGATAGATGCTGCCGGTGCCGTCCATCCGGGCGATCGTGAACTCGAAGGGGTGCGTCATCCCCGGCGTACCGGCGGTGCCCCAGAACAGCGCGTAGATCGACCAGCCGAACGCGGCCAGGGTGCCGAGCGAGACCAGGGTGTCCATGGTCGCGGTGGCATGCCGCAGGTTGGTCCAGGCCGCCCGGTGGAAGGGCAGGGCGCCCCACACCACGACCGGCGCGGCCAGGGTCAGCGACAGCCACTGCCAGTTGGTGAACTGCAACGCCGGGATCATCGCCATGGCGATCACCGGCACGGTCAGCACCAGCGAGATCAGTAGCCGGGTGCGCAGCCGGTCGGCGGGGCCGGCCGGTTCGGCGGTGTCCGGTTCCGCGGCGGGCGGCCGTGGCAGGCTCGCGGTGTAGCCGGCCTGTTCCACCACCGCCACCAGATCGGACGGTGCCACGGTGTCCGGGTAGTGCACCCGGGCCTTCTCGGTGGCGTAATTGACCGTCGCGGTCACACCGTCGAGCCTGTTCAATTTCTTCTCGATGCGATTGGCGCAGGATGCGCAGGTCATCCCGCCGATCACCAACTCGACCTGCGCGGTCTGGGTATCGGTCTGCGCGGTGTCCGGTGCAGTCTGTGTGCTCATCGTTGGCTCCGTTGGCCGGGGGTCAGTGCCCATGGCCGTGTCCGGTGGGTTCGGGGGCGGTCTGCGCGTCGTCCGGGGTGTGGCCGGCCGGGTCCCCGGCGGTTTCCGCGACGGGCACGGTGAACTCGGCGCGGTGCACGGCCCCGCGGTGGCGGAACTCGAAGAACAGCCGGTAGTCGCCCGTGCCGGGCGCCGTCACCGCGAAGGTTACGCCCGGTCCGGCCGGGGTGCTCCCGTCACCCGGGTGACCGGCCGGATGGACGTGGAGATAGCCGAGGTCGGCGGTCCGCAGCGCCACGAGATGACCGTACGCCCCCAGATAGGGCTGTAGGTCCGGCACGGGCTCGCCGCCGCGGGTGACGGTGAAAGTGACATCGGTGGCGCGCCCGGGAGCGACGGTGCCGTTCAGGGCGACGGTGTAGCCGTTCACGGTGACGGTGGTGTGCGGCGCCGGCAGCGGGCGCGGCGTGTACTGCCCGGCGACCCGCAGTTCGGCTCCCAGAGTGAAGGGTTGCCCCTCGGCAGTGACGAAATCGGCGAAGACCCGATGGTCGCCGGCACGGGTGAGGTCGACCGGGGTGCTCCAGGTGCCATCCGGCCCGAGCGCCGGGTGCAGATGCTGATAGCCGGCGGTATCACGGCGCACCAGGATCAGATGCAAGTCCTTCTCGTGGTTCGGGGTGTATTGCGTCACCGGCCGCCCGGTGCTGTCCTCGATCCGGAACCGCAGGATCGCCGCGCGGGTGGCGGTGGTGACCGGGTCCTCCAGGACCAGGGTGTAGCCCCCGGCGCTGCTGGTCAGCCCACCGGGGGTCGCGTCCCCGGCGGGTTCACCGGCCGCGGCGTCGTGGGTTTCCGGCTCGCTGTCCCCGGTGCCGGCGAGGGCACCCACGCCCAGCGCGACCCCGAACAACGCGACGAGTCCGAGCGCGAACCCGGTGAACTTTGTCGGCGTATTCATTCGATGCTCCGTTTCCGTGGAGGCTTCGCGGCTCTCCGCCCTCGCGCGCTCCAATGGTTACGGTACCCCCCTAGGGTATTTTGTCAACAGGGCAGGTGGGATCCACTCGGGAAGGTGACCACCCCCGAAAAACGACGCCGAAAGTGATCCACGGTGCCCGCGAGTCGGCATGCGACCCGAACGCCGAATGCCGACGCAACCCGTATGCGTCGAGTTTTACGAGACACCTCCAAGGGTTGAGGCCCGTCTCGCCGTTTCGGCCTCGAAAGCGCATGAGCCGAAGGCTCGAGTCTCGAGGCC
>NZ_JBFAHF010000021.1:0-127187 GCF_040654015.1 Nocardia sp. NPDC050799 | reverse complement strand
CGGTACCGGACCGCGGCGCCGTGGTGGTCACCGAGTTCGTCGTACATACTCGCGACATTGATCAGCGCGCTGGTGCGGACACCGTCGGTGGTGGGGCCCGAGCCGTCTCCGCCGGCGGGATCAGTCGCAGATCGCGCGGAACTGTTCGATCAGCTTGACCCGGTCGGCCGGTGTCGCGGCCAGCGGCGCGACATTGAGCACGGTGACCCCCGCTTCGGCGAACGCGGCGACCCGTTCCTTCACATATCCGGCCGGACCGATCAGCGAGATATCACGGACCAACGCGTCCGGAACCACCTGTGTCGCTTCCTCTTTCTTGCCCGCCAGGTACAGCTCCTGGATCCGGTCGGCCTCCGCGCCGTAGCCGTAGCGGGTGGCGAGGGTGTGGTAGAAGTTCTTACCCTTGGCACCCATTCCACCGATGTAGAGCGCCAGCATGGGCTTCACGAATCCCAGGAGCGGCTCCACATCCTCACCGATGGCCAGAGCCGGACCGGCGTAGATGTCGAGTGGGCCGAGTTCGGGGTCGCGCCGGTCCTTTCCGGCACGCAGCGCGTCACCGAAGACCGCGTCGGCGCGTTCGGGCAGGAAGAAGATCGGCTGCCAGCCCTCGGCGACCTCGGCGGCCAGTGCCACGTTCTTGGGGCCCAGCGCGGCGAGCAGCACCGGGATACGTTCGCGCACCGGGTGATTGATCAGTTTCAGCGGTTTACCCAGACCGGTGCCGGCCCCCTCGGGAAGCGGGATCTGATAATACTTGCCCTGGTAGTCCAGCCGTTCCCGGCGCCAGACCTTGCGGCAGATCTCCACGAGTTCGCGGGTCCGTCCGATCGGCGCATCGTAGGGCACCCCGTGGAATCCCTCGATGACCTGCGGTCCGGAGGCCCCCAGGCCGAGCACGAACCGGCCGTCGGAGACGAAATCCAACCCGGCCGCGGTCATCGCGGTCAGCGTGGGCGTCCGGGTGTAGAGCTGCAGGATCCCCGACGCCAGCTGCAACCGGGAGGTCTTGGCGGCGAGATAGCCCAGAGCGCTCACCGCGTCGAAGGAGTACGCCTCGGGCACGAATACGATGTCCAGGCCGGCGCGCTCCAGATCGGCCACTTCGGCCGCCGCCTCGATGAAGCCACCCGAGTAGTTGATGCTCAATCCGATCCGCATGCCCTCAACATAATCCCGGCTACGGGGTGGCCACGCACCGGCCACGCCGGGCGACGCGGTAGGTTGAACCCGATAGCACAACGGACATCTTAGCTAACTTCTGGCAAATATGAACGAGAAAGGCCGAATCGTGTCGGAGCCCACCCAATCGCCACAGCACGCCCCCAGCGGTTTCGCGGGTTCGCCGATCGGCGACTACCTGGGCGAACTCGCGGCGAAGGTACCGGCCCCGGGTGGCGGCGCGGTAGCCGCGCTGCACGCCGCGCAGGCGGCCGCACTGGTCGCCATGGTCGCGCGCTACACCACCCGGGCCAAGGACGCCGACCATCGGCCGGTGATCGACCGCATCGTCGCGGCCGCCGATATCGCCCGCGAGCGCGCACTGACGCTGGCCGACGCCGACGCCGAGGCCTTCACCGCCGTCGGCGCCGCCTACAAGCTGCCCAAGGGCACCGACAGCGAAGCCACCGCGCGGACGGCGGCGATCCACGAAGCGCTGCTGGAGGCCGCCCGGGTCCCCGCCGCGGTGATCGACGCGGCCGACGAAATCCTCGCGCTGGCAACCGAACTGCTGCCGATCGGAAATCCGAACGTGGTCACCGATATCGGCGCGGCCGCCGCGGCGGCGCGGGCCGCCGCGGTGACCTCCCAACTGAATATCGAGATCAATGTCGTCTCGCTTCCGGAAGAACACGCCGCCGCTTTCAGCGAGGCGCTGGTGCGGATCGAGGAAATCACCGACCGCGCCGAAACACTGCACCAGGAGGTGCTTCGCGCGGTTCGCGGCGGGTGATTCGGGTACACATATCAGCACGTGCGAATTAACCAGGTTTATGCCGAACTGGGATTATTCGAGATCAAGTGCAGAACGGAGCACGCGTAGAATGGGCTTCGTTCCTGATATTCACACTGCTCCACCGCTCGACCCAGGCTCGAGCAGCTAGACCGGCCGGCGGGGCACCGGCGGCCGGGGAACTGTTTGCCCCAGCTCGACGAGTGCAGGAGGTAACGGTGAGGATCGGGTACACATCGGCTCCGGTCGCGGCGGAACTCCCCGACCCAGGTATCGATGTCATCACCGAACACGGAGTCGTATCCAATATCGCCGACTGTTCGGCGGATCCAGGAGTGTTGACGCTCGGCCAGGCCCGGCGCGCACACGATATCCACCGGCTCTGTTCTCCCGAATGTCAGGTCCGCAGACGGGCCCGTCTCACCTTGGCCATCGCTTCGGCCGCCCCGGATCGTCCCATGTTCGGCCTTTCGCCCGGACGGTCCGCGCACTACGACGATTGATTCCCGCGTGACGGGTGGAAACAGCTGCCCGCCACTCTTTCCGGCGCCGGGTATTCCGGCGCGCTTTCGATAGCGGTACCGAACTCGCACCGAATGGTTCTCTAGCAGCTCCACCCATTGGCCGGGTGGCGATTGGCGTATGCCGCGCGGCCACTACTAGAGGAGGAAGAGTTGAGCACCATATTCACGAATGCGGAATCCGAATCGGATACTCCGGCGCGAAAACCGCGGCGCGCCCGGTTCGGTGGTAACGGCCGGAACCACCCGCTGAACATCGTGTTGGTGGCCCCGCCCTACTTCGATGTCCCCCCGGCCGGTTATGGCGGCGTCGAGGCCGTGGTCGCCGAACTCGCCGACACCCTGATCGCGCGCGGTCACCGGGTGACGCTATTGGGCGCCGGAAAGCCCGGTACCGAGGCAGAATTCGTCCCGGTCTGGGAGAGTACGCAGGCCGAGCGGCTGGGCGATCCCTTCCCGGAAGTTGTCAACGCGCTCAAGGTGCGGCGCGTGGTGGAGAAACTGGCCCGCTCCCGGCATATCGATATCATCCACGACCATACTTTCGCCGGCCCGTTGAACGCTCCCGCCTACGAGGCGCTGGGTATTCCGACCGCGGTCACCGTGCACGGGCCGGTCGACAACGATATGTGGGAGTACTACGGCGCCCTCGACGAACACACTCGCCTCGTCGCGATCAGCGACCGGCAGCGTGAACTGGCCCCGAGTTTCAACTGGATCGGCCGGGTGCACAATGCGCTGCGGCCCAGCGAATGGCCCTTCCGGACCGAGAAGCAGGACTATGCGCTGTTCCTCGGCCGCTACGCCTCCTACAAGGGACCCCATCTCGCGTTGCACGCCGCGCACGAGGCCGGGATCAAGCTGATCCTCGCCGGTAAGTGCAACGAGCCGCCGGAGAAGGCGTTCTTCGCCCAGGAGATCGAGCCCCTGCTCACCGATACCGACCATGTCTTCGGGGAAGCCGACGCGGTCGCCAAACGGGAACTGCTCGCGGGCGCCCGCTGCCTGCTGTTCCCCATCCGCTGGGAAGAGCCGTTCGGCATCGTGATGATCGAGGCCATGGCCTGCGGCACCCCGGTGGTGGCGTTGCGCGGCGGCGCGGTCGAGGAGGTGGTCGAGCACGGGGTCACCGGCTTCATCTGCGACCACCCCGACGAGCTCCCCGCCGCCATCGCGCGGGCCGGAGAACTGGACCCGCACGCGTGCCGACGGCGTGTCGAGGATTATTTCGGCGTGGATCAGCTGGGTGCCGGGTACGAGACGGCCTATTACCGCATACTCGATGCGTGGGACGAAGCCCACAGCAGCGCCCAGGCATTGACCGCCGCCGGTACGCGCCGTGCGGTACCCGAGATACGCGCCGACGCCGGCACGACACCGGTATGGAGTAGGGCATGAACGCACCGCCGAGAATTCTCAACTCCGGCCAACCCGCCGCCATCAATGGCGGCGGGGGGACCGTGACCCTGGTCGAGGCGAGCACTTTCTGCTTGTCCGACCCCCTCGGCGATATCCATTCCGGCACCTCGCAGGGCCTGTTCTACCGGGACTCCCGGGTGATCTCACGGTGGGAGCTGCGCCTGGACGGGCAACCGGCCGAACACCTGACGGTGCTCACACCGGAAGCCTTCAAGGGCCGCTTCATCCTGCGCAAACCTCCGCGCGCCGGAGTCGCCGACAGCACCGTGCTGGTGGTTCGCCGGCGGCTCATCGGCAACGGGCTCAAGGAAACGATCACCGTGCGCAACCTCGGGCACGAGGACACGGCGATGACCATCACCCTGTTCGTCGATTCCGATTTCGCGGATCTGTTCGCGGTCAAGGAGGGCCGTAACCACGGCGGCGGCGCCGAGCACAATGCCGTCGACGGCGATCTGCACCTGACCGACCATGCCGAACCCGGACGCGGCCTGACCATCAGCGCCACCGCCGGGGCGGTCATGCTGCCCGGCACCATCACCTGGCAGGTGGTGGTGCCGGCCCGCGGGCGCTGGGATACCGAGATCCTGGCCCATCCGGTCATGTCGCACCGCCGGGTGCCGATGGCGTTCGGCGACGACGAGGACAGCCCGATCAGCCGGTTGAAGGCGTGGCGGGCCACCGCCACCGACCTCACCGCCACCGATCCGGCCCTGTCGGAGGTCCTGCAGCGCACCGAGAGCGATCTCGGCGCGCTGCGCATCGACGGCAGCACCGACGGCGCTCCGGCGTATGTGGCCGCGGGCGCCCCGTGGTTCATGGCGCTGTTCGGCCGGGACAGTCTGCTCACGTCGTGGATGGCGCTGCCGCTGGATTCCGCGCTCGCCGTCGGCACCCTGCGCCGGTTGGCGGATCTACAGGGTACGAAAGTCAATCCGATCACCGAGGAAGAGCCCGGGCGCATCATGCACGAGATGCGGCACGGCCCGGCCAGCGGCCAGGTGCTCGGCGGGACCGTCTACTACGGTTCGGTCGACGCGACGCCGCTGTTCGTGATGCTGCTCGCCGAATGCTGGCGCTGGGGCGCGGGTGACCAGGTGGTCCGCGAACTGCTCCCGGCCGCCGACGCGGCCCTGGCCTGGATCGACGAATACGGCGACGCCGACGGCGACGGGTTCGTCGAATACCGCCGTAAGACCGATCGCGGCCTGAGCAATCAAGGCTGGAAGGACAGTTTCGACGCGATCAACGATGCCTCCGGCCATCTGGCCGAACCGTCCGTCGCACTGTGCGAGGTCCAGGGCTATGTGTACGCGGCTCGCCTGGCCCGTGCCCAGCTCGCCGATCATTTCGGCGATACCGGTACCGCCGCCCGGCTGCGCGAGCAGGCCGAGAACCTCAAGGACCGGTTCGACGAGGCGTTCTGGGTCGCCAAGAACGGCTGGTACGCCGTGGCCCTGGACGGCCAGAAGAACCAGGTCGATGCGCTGACCAGCAACGCCGCTCAATGTCTGTGGACCGGCATCGTGTCCGACGAGCGCGCCGCCGAACTCATCGAACGGCTGGCCGATGTGTGTATGGACAGTGGTTTCGGCCTGCGCACCCTCGCCGCCGGCATGGGCGCCTTCAACCCGATGAGCTATCACAACGGCTCGGTGTGGCCGCACGACACCGCGATCGCGGTGGCCGGCCTGCTGCGGTACCGGCATATCGCCGGCGCCTCCGACCTGGCCGAGCGCCTCACCACCGGGCTGCTCGACGCGGCCATCGACTTCGGCGGCAGGCTGCCGGAACTGTTCTGTGGTTTCGCCCGGACCGAGTTCCGCTCGCCGGTGCCCTACCCCACCTCCTGCTCCCCGCAGGCGTGGGCGAGCGCGGCGCCGCTGCTGCTGGTGCGGTCCTTCCTCGGACTCTCGCCGTGTGTACCGCATCGTGTCCTGCGGGTGACCCCGCAGTTGCCCCGGGAATGGGGCAAGGTGGGCCTGACGGACCTGAGACTGGGCTCTGCCACGGTGAGCATCCACGCCGAGGGCTCCACCATGCACGTCCACGGGCTGCCCGACGACTGGAAACTCGTCACCGAATAGCAATCGCGCGGTGTGTCTACATCGCGAACGGGTGCCGGGACGATATCTTGGGTGGTTGAGTTGATCATGGCCCCTTAGGATGGACGTCTGTCCACCAGTCGTCCGTAAGGGGTGGGACCATGAATATTATTGCCCGGCACCTTTTTCTGGCGATCGCGATCGCGCTCTCGCTGGCCGTCGCCCCCGCGGGGGCGAACGCCATGACGATCGATCCGCCCGGCCCCGCACCCGTGGCCTCGGTAACTCCCTCCGGCGGCGCTCTCGTCGGCATCGCCCATCCGGTCACCGTCCGGTTCTCCGACGCGGTCACCGATCGGGCCCGCGCCGAGCAGTCGCTGTCGGTCACCGCCGGCGATCCGCTGCCCGGCGCCTACACCTGGCGCGGTGACCGGGAACTGACCTGGACACCCACCGGATATCTGCCGGCGAACAGCACGCTCACCGTGAATTTCGGTGACCGCCGTACCCAGTTCCAGACCAACGGCGGGGTGGTCGCCGACGCGAACATGTCCGCCCACACCTTCACCGTCAGCATGGGCGGTGTGGTGGTGCGAACCATGCCCGCGTCCATGGGCAAACCCGGTTACGAGACGCCCACCGGCACCTACCCGGTGCTGGAGAAGTTCCGCAACATCATCTTCGATTCCCGGACCATCGGTATCCCCCTGGATTCCCCGGAGGGCTACCTGATCGACGGAGAATGGGCCGAGCGGCTCACCTGGGGCGGTGTCTTCGTCCATTCCGCGCCCTGGTCGGTCGATCAGCAGGGCAATTCCAATGTGAGTCACGGTTGTATCAATCTGGCTCCCGACGACGCCGCGTGGTACTACGAGAACGTCGGTATCGGCGATCCGGTCAACATCCACTGGTAATCGGGTCACCGGGGCGCGGCCGCCGCGCCCCGGTACCCGCCCCGCGCTGCGGTCCGGTCGCCGATCCACTAGAACAATGACGAGCGATCGCGCGTCGTGAACCGATGAAGGGGGCCGCGCCATGGATCGACCGCCCTCGGGTCCCGGGGAACAGTATCCCCGGGACCACACCGGCCCACCTCGGGAGCGGGACCCGCGCATGCCGCCTGAACCCGGATACGCGGATCCGGACCCGTATCACCGGGGCCACACGGACCCACCCGGGCAGCGGAACCCGTACCCGGCACCCGCGTCCGGAGACGCCGACCCGGATCCGTATGCCCCGCATGCCGACCTCTACCGCCCGCACTACGGCGATTCGGCGGTACCGGCCGATTCGATGCCCACCGAACCCATACCGGTGCTCCGGCTGCCGGGATGGGACAGCGGTAACGCCCGCTACGAGGGCTCCTGGTCGGACTGGGTCGCGCGGGCGAGCGCCGACCCGGCCGAACCCGAGGCCGCGGCGGTGGATCCCGGTACGGTCCCGCCTCCCGCCGCCGATACCCCACCACCACCCGGGGCCGCCCCGGTGACCGAGCCCCCCGTCGCGGCCGAGGCCGAGTCGGTAGCGGCCCCCGCGGACACCTCCCCCGCGGGCGCCCGGGAACGGCTGCGCCGGCGCTTGACCCTGCCCGACCACCACACCACTCCGGCGCCCGTCCGCGCCCCGGCCTCCACGTCCGGCCGGAACCGCGTACTTCCGGTGCTGCTGGGAGTCGCGGGGCTCGCGGCCCTCGGCGCGGCCGCGTATGTGCAGTTCGCGGTCGTCGGCGGGGACGAACCGCGCGCCCCCGCCGCGGCCGCGCCCAGCGCCACAGTGCCCGCCGCCCCCGGTTCCGACCCGCACTGCGTCGCCGAGCGGGTCGGCAACACCGTGCAGGGCAACGAACCGGGCGGCACCGATTCGGGACCCTCGGCCATCTTCGGGTTCCAGCACGCCTACTACGTCGCCCGGTCCGGGGAGCAGGCCCGCGCGCTGGTCGCGGGGGACGCCGCCGTCCCGCCGGCCGCCGATATCCAGCGCGGTATCGACACCATTCCGGAGGGGACCACCTACTGCGTCCGGATCGCTCCCGGCGCATTCGTCGGCCAGTACACCGTCACCGTCACCGAGTACCGGCCCGGATCGGCGCCGCTGGGATACAACCCGCAACTGGTCACGACGATGCGAATCGGTGACCGGACCTTGATCACCGGTATCGGTCCCATGCCCTGAGTGCCACGATTCGGCCCGGATCGGCGACCGAGGTGGTCCGGCGCTCTCCCGAGGCGCAGACTCGGAAGATGGACGCCATCGGTACGGCCCGGGTGCCCGATCATCCGACAGTGCAGGCCGCGCTGTCCCTCGCCCGGCGGGCGCCGTCGGTGCACAATACGCAACCGTGGCGCTGGGTGTTCGACGGTCACCGGCTGCATCTGTACCGCGACACCAGCCGGCAGCTGTTCTCGGCCGATCCGCAGGGCAGACAGCTGGCCATCAGCTGCGGGGCCATCCTCGACCACACCCGGACCGCGTTCGCGGCGGCGGGCTGGGACACCGAGGTGATCCGGCTGCCCGATACCGCGCCCGACCATCTCGCCACCGTCGACTTCGCGCCGGCCACCGCGGTCTCCGATACCGTCCGGGCCCGCGCCGCGGCCATCGAGCAGCGCTACACCGACCGGCTGCCGATGCTGCCGCCCCGCGACTGGGACCGGGTCGAGCCGGGCCTGCGCGCGGCGGCCGGTGCCCGCGGGGCCCAGCTCGAGGTACTGGGCGATTCCGCCCGGCTGCGCCTGGCCGCCGCGTCGGCTCGATCGGCGGCGCTGCGCGAATACGATCCGCAATATCTGAACGAGCTGCACTGGTGGGCGGGTAACGATTCCCCCGCCGACGGGGTGCCGATCTCCGCGCTGGTCTCGGCGGCGGAAGCGGCGCAGGTCGGAGTGGGCCGGGCCTTTCCCACCGCGCCGCCGTCGCTGCGGCGCGGTGAGCTGACCGACGCGTCGCGGCTGCTGGTGCTGGGTTCGGCCACCGACAGCCCCGTGGATTGGTTGCGGGCCGGGGAAGCGCTGTCCGCGGTACTGCTGGACGCCACGGTCGCCGGGTTGGCGACCTGCCCGCTGACCCATATCACCGAGGTCCCGGTGAGCCGGCGCGCCATTGCGAATCTGCTGCCCGAGCCCGCGATTCCGCAGGTCGTCGTCCGGGTGGGCACCGCGCCCACCGCGGCGGCACAACCGCCGACACCACGGCGCCCCGTCACCGATTTCCTGGAACTACATCGCGGCGGCTGAGTGGTCCGCGGGCGCCCGGAAATGTTCTCGGGCCCGCCCGGATCGGCATACCGACCGAGCGGGCGCGCAGGTCACTTCCCGTTCAGGTACACCGGCAGCCGGTGGTGGCCGTTGGAGATGAAACTGGGCACCACACCGAGTTCCTCCGGTGCCGCGGCGAGTTCCATATCCGGGAATCGGCGGAAGATCGCGGGCAGAGCCACCGCCGCCTCCAGCCGGGCCAGCGGTGCGCCGAGGCAGCGATGCGCGCCGTAACCGAACGCCAGATGGTCCTTCACCGCGCGTGTGGGATCGAACTCGTCGGCCGTGGCACCGTGGATCTTCGGGTCCCGGCTCGCACCGGCATACCCGGCGAGGATCGCGTCGCCCTTGGTGATCTCGACTTCGCCGAGCACGAAATCCTCGACCGCGTACCGCAGCGGGACATGCGCCACCGGCGCCTCGAACCGCAGCGCCTCCTCGACCACATCGGTCCACGAGATCCGGTCGGCGGCGAGATCGGCCCGGTGCCGCGGTCGGGTCAGCAGCAGATATATCGCCTGGTCGAGAAGGTTGACCGTGGTCTCGTGGCCGGCACTGATGACCAGGAGCAGCGTGTCCACCAATTCCTGTTCGGTGAACGGGGTCTCGGCGTCATCGCTGGCGGCGACGAGGAGAGTCGTCATGTCCTCGCCCGGGTTCTCCCGGCGATAGGCCACGAGCCGGAAGAGCAACGCCGACATCTCCGCGTGGTTCGCCTGGGCCTGGGCCGCGGAGAGGGTCGTGTCGAAGAACCCGTCCACGCCTTGGCGTAGTTGCGGGTTCAGTTCCTCCGGTACCCCCATCAGCTCGCTGATGACGCGGATCGGGAGCGGGTAGGCGAAGCCCTCCCGCAGATCCACGATCTCACCCGCCGGGGTCGCGGCCAGCGTATCGAGCAAATCCGTGGTGATCGCCTCGATCCGGGGCTGCAACGCCATGGTCCGCCGATGGGTGAACGCCGGGGACACGATCTTGCGCAACCGCCGGTGCTCGGGACCGTAGGCGGTGAACATACTGGTCACCGCCACCCAGGGCAGCAGCGGCCATTCGGCGGAGATCTCGCCGTTCTGGAACGCGGGCCAGTGTTGGCGGGCGTCCTTGGAAACCTGTGGCCCGGCCAGGATCTCCTCGAGCAGGGCCGCGTCGGTCACCGACCAGGCGCGCACACCACCCGGAAGTTCCACCGGGGAGACCGGACCCTGCGCGCGAATACGGGCGATCTCACCCTGGATATCCGAACCACCTGGATCCAGGACCAACGGTGCGGTGGGGTTCTGCATCGGAAACTCCTGACTGAACTGCCGAACTAGTGAAAACCGGCCACGCTGATCGGCGGGCTCTTCGGAAAGGTGACCGGAAGTGCGGACAGTGCCCGGTGAAACGGGCCCGGCCGCCACTGCAACTCCGCGGCCGGCACCGCCAGCTCCAGCTCCGGGAGGGCATCCAGCAGCTGATCGATCGCGTCCTGCACGACCAGCACCGCCACCGGCCGCGCCGGACAGGCATGCGGGCCCATACCGAAGGCCAGATGGGAGCGGTTGTCGGTCACGTTCCCGGTGCGGATCGCCGGATCGTTGTTACAGGCCGCCATACTGATCACCACGGGCTGATGCGCGGGCAACCACACATTGTCGATCAGGATCGGCTGCCGCGGATAGCTGAAGCAGTAGTTGGCTATCGGCGGATCGTTGAACAGCACCTCGTCCAGCGCATCCCGGGTCGACAGGCTTCCGTCCAGCACATTCGCCGCGAAGCGCTCATCGGTCAGCATGAGCAGCAGGGTGTTCGCGATGAGATTTTGCGGTGGTTCGATCGCCGCCCCGTACAGCGTCACCAACTGGTGCATCATTTCTTCGTCGTCCAATCGCACCGGGTGTTCGACCAGCCAGCTGGTGACATCGTCACCGGGTTCGGCGCGTTTGAGCCGGGTCAGCTCCAGGAGCGCTTCGGACAGCATCTGATTGCCGCGTTCGGCGTCGACGGTATCGAACAGCGCCGCCATCCCGGTGGCCGCGCGCCGGCTGATATCGGGCGGGCAGCCGAGCGTGGCATTGAGGGTGGAGAAGGCCACCGGCAACGCGTATTGGCTGACCACGTCGCAGTAACCGACTTCGCAGAACGAGTTGATCAGTGGGACCGCGACCTGTTCCACGGTGGCGTGCAGGCGGTGCAGATCGATCTTGCCGAGCGCCGCCGCGGCCGCCGAGCGATACCGCGTGTGCTCACTGCCGGCGCTGCGGATCGGGTTCGGCCGCCACTCCATCATCGGGCGAATCGGGCAGTCGGCGGGGATATTCTGTTCCCAGGCACGCGGATCGGCCGGGAAATGGTCCGGATCGTGCAGGATCTGCAGAGCGGCGTGGTAGCCGAGCACCAAGGTGGCCGGGACGCCCGGCGCCAGCTCCACCGGAGCCAGGGAGCCGAAGCGCCGCCGCATCTCCCGGTAGACCCGGTGCGGATCGGCTGCGTACTCCTCCGAGTACAGCGGAACCCGCGGGCCGTCGAAATCCCGGGGTCCCGCGGGCGATAGGGGTGTGCTCTCGATAGTCAAAGTCTGTGGTTCCTGCGCGAAGGGTCTCGCGGCCGGAGATCCGGCCGCCGGGCTGAGTTCGCGACTTTACCTGGAACCTGGCGCGACCGATCGGGATTCGCAGCGCCACGGACGTTCGTACACATGCACGGTCGGCTGGGTGTGCTCGGCGCCCCCGGGCGCAGCGGCGGGCGCCCGGGGCAGCGAGAGAGCAAGGCCGTCCACGAACAGCACCAGCCCGGCCGACCGATATGCGCCGTTCAGCGGCTGTTTATCCGGATCGGCGGGGACTCGGGAAAGGTGACCGGCAGCGAGACCAGCGCCCGATGGAACGGGCCGGGTCGCCATCGCAGTTCCGCCTGCGGTACCGCCAGTTCCATCTCCGGCACCGCGTCCAGCAACTGGTCGATGGCGTCCTGGACGATCAACAGCGCCACCGAACGGGCCGGGCAGCTGTGCTGGCCCGCGCTGAAGGCCAGATGCGACCGGTTGATGGTCGGCCCATCGGCTTTGATGGCGGGATCGTTGTTGCAGGCGGTCATACTGATCAGCACCGGCTGGTGTGCCGGCAGCCAGATACCGTCGATCAGCATCGGCTGCCGCGGATAGCTGATGCAGTAGTTGGACAGCGGCGGATCGTTGAACAGCACCTCGTCGAGGGCATCCCGGGTGGAGAGACTGCCGTCCAGCACATTGGCCGCGAAGCGCTCATCGGTCAGCATCAGCAGCAGCGTGTTCGCGATCAGATTCTGCGGCGGTTCGGTACCCGCGCCGTACAGTAGCGCCAGCTGCTGCCGGGTCTCCTCGTCGCTCAACTGCACCGGATGCCGGACCAGCCGGGTGGTGACGTCGTCCCCGGGCTGAACCCGTTTGAGCCGGGCCAGCTCCAGCAGCGCGTCGGCCTGGGTGGCGTTGCCCTCGGCCGCGTCCACCGTATCGAACATGGCCGCCAGGCCGCGGGCCGCGCGGTGCCCGAGTTCGGGCGGGCACCCGAGCATGGCGTTGAGGGTGGCGAAGATCAGCGGGGAGGCGTACTGCCCCACCACATCGCAGTAACCGTCGGTACAAAACGAGTTGATCAGCGTGACCGCGATTTGCTCGATGGTGGGACGCAATGCGTGCATATCGATCTCGCCGATGGCCGAGACCGCGGCCGACCGGTAGCGGATCCGCTCCTGGCCGACGGTGCGCAGCGGATTGGGCCGGTACTCCATCATGGGCAGTACCGGGCAGTCCTCGGGTACGCCGCGCTGCCATACCCGCGGGTCGGCGGGAAAATGGTCGTGGTCGTTGAGGATTCGCAGGGCGGTGTGATAGCCGATCACCAGGGTGGCCGGGACTCCCGGGGCCAACTCCACCGGAGCCAGCGACCCGAAACGCTGCCGCATCTCCCGGTACATCTTGTGCGGATCGGCGGCGAACTCCTCCGAGTACAGGGGAACGTACGGACCGATGGGATCCACCGGGGAGCCCTGGATTACGAAGCGTGGATCGGAAACGCGGTACTGATCATGTTGTGCTGTGGTCATGACATCACACTCCGAGGTTCGTATGAATCGGCGAATAGTGCGTTCTCGCAGACCTATCCGCCGACCCATACATCCCGCTCAGCGACGTCCGCGACGAGCCATCAGCATGAAGTTGTAGTAACCGGAACCTTTTACGCTACCGGCTTCAGCCCAGGTACACAGGCAATTCCTGATGACCGTTGGAAACAAAGCTCACCACCGGTTTCAGTTCGCTCACCTCGACGGCCAGCCGGATGTCCGGGAACCGCCGGAACAGCGCGGGCAGTGCGAGCTCACCCTCCATCCGGGCCAGCGGCGCACCGATGCAGTGATGCGCTCCGTGGCCGAAGGACACATGATCCTTGACCGTCCGGGTCGCGTCGAAGAGATCGGCGGTGGCGCCGTGGATCTTCGGGTCGCGGCCGGCCGCGGCGTAGGAGGCCAGGATGGCCTCGCCCTTGCCGATCCGCAAGCCCTCGATCTCGATGTCCTCCACGGCGTACCGCAGCGGCAGATGCGCCACCGGGGCCTGGTAGCGCAGGGTCTCCTCCACCACCTCCGACCAGCTCACCTCCCCCGCCAGGGCCGCCGCGCGCTGCGCCGGATGGGTGAGCAGCGCGACGATGGCCTGATCGAGCAGGTTGACCGTGGTCTCGTGACCGGCATTGATGACCAGCATCAGGGTTTCGACGATCTGCTTCTCGGTGAGCTGCGAACCGTCCTCGTCGCGACTGCCGATCATCACGCTGGTGATGTCGTCACCGGGATTGTCGCGCCGATAGGCGACCAGTTCGGTCACCAGACCGTACATCTCGACGAAGTTGGCCTGCGCCCCCGCCTGATCGATGGTGGTGTCGAAATACCGGTCCACGCACACCCGCAGGCCCGCGCCGAGGGATACCGGGACACCCAGCAGTTCGGTGATCACCTGGATCGGCACCGGATAGGCGTAGCCTTCGCGCAGGTCGACCACCTGACCCGCGGGCACCGCGGCCAAGCGGTCGAGCAGGTCGGTGACGAGTGCTTCCACGCGCGGGCGCAGCGTCACGGTCCGCCGATGGGTGAACGCCGGGGACACCAGGCGGCGCAGCCGGCGATGGTCGGCCCCGTAGGTCGTGAACATGTTCTCCACCGCGATCCACGGCAGCAGCGGCCAGTCCTCGGTGATCTCACCGTTCACGAACGCCGTCCAGTGCTGTCGCGGGTCCTTGGACACCCGCGGATCGGCCAGCAGGCTCTTCAGGACCGTCGCGTCGGTGACCGACCAGGCGGGCACGTTACCCGGCAACTCGATCAGCGCGGCGGGACCCTGGGCGCGCAACCTCGCCGCTTCCCCTTGGGTATCGGCACCGGCCATATCCAGAACGATGGGCTGGCGATCCAACGACTGACTCCTTATACGAGGTGCAACGGAGGAGAAGGCGGGAAAACGACCGGCAGGGCGGCCAGGGCCCGGTGGAACGGCCCCGGACGCCAGACGAGTTCCTCGGGTGCCACGGCGAGTTCCAGTTCGGGCAGCGCGTCGAGCAGCAGGTCGATCGCCCCCTGGACCACCACGAACGCCGGCGACTGCGCGGGGCATGCGTGCGGTCCGATACTCCAGGCCAGATGTGAGCGGTTGCCCGTGTGGTCGGCACCCCGGATAGCCGGATCGTTGTTGCACGCCGAAAGGCTGATCACTACCGGCTGGTGGGCGGGCAGCCAGGTGTTCTCGACGAGAATCGGCTGCCGCGGATAGGTGGTGCAGAAGTTGGCCATCGGCGGGTCGTTGAACAGCACCTCATCCAGCGCGTCGCGGGTGGACAGCGCACCGCCGAGCATGTTTCCGCCGAACCGCTCGTCGGTCATCATCAGCAGCAGCGTGTTGTTGATCAGGTTCTGCTGCGGCTCCACCCCGGCGCCGTAGAAGCTGATCAGATTGGACAGCAGCTCCTCGTCGTCGAGTTTCGCCGGATGGTGCACCAGCCGGGAGGTCACATCGTCGGCCGGATCGGAACGCTTCATGAAGACGAGCTCCATCAGCGCTTCGCTGAGATGGGTCATCCCCCATTCGGCGTTGACCGTGTCGAACAGCGCGGCCATCCCGTTGGCGACGCGCTCGCCCAGTTCCAGTGAGCAACCGACCATCTGGTTGATCACCTCGAACACCAGCGGAAACGCATACTGGGTGACCAGGTCGGCCTTGCCCGCCTCGCAGAAGGAGTTGATCAGCGGAACGGCGATCCGCTCCACGGTCTGGTGCAGTTCGTGCAGGTCGATGCCGTCGATCGCGTGCACATACACCTGGCGGTAGCGCTGATGCGACTCACCGCTGTTGCGCAAGGCGTTCGGGTACCACTCCATCATCGGCTTGACCGGCGAATCGGGCGGGATACTCGTCTGCCAGGCCCGTGGATCGGCCGGGAACCGGTCGGGATCGTTGAGGATCCGCACGGCCGCGTCATAGCCGATCACCAGGGTGGCGGGCACATCCGGGGCCAGATCGATGGGAACCAGCGAACCGTACCGGCTCCGCATCGCGGCATAGGCGCGATGCGGATCACCGGCGAATTCTTCGGAAAAAAGGCTGAAGCGATCGCCGACGCCTCCGGTGGGGTCTCCGTGAACGACCGGGCAGCCGGTGAACGGAGGTTGTTGTTGCGGAACCGGAGAGAACTGCGTGGTCAAAGACGAGACTCCAATCGGCGGAACAGAAATTCGACGAGCGTGATCAGCGACTGCAGGCAGGTGCGCCGATCACGCGCGTCGAGGGCGATGAGCGGAGTGTCTTCGGTCAGGTCGAGTGCCTCGCGCACTTCCGACAGCGGGAAGCGGCTCGAACCCTCGAACTCGTTCACCCCGACCGCAT
The DNA here is from genome assembly GCF_040654015.1 of Nocardia sp. NPDC050799. Lineage (NCBI taxonomy): Bacteria > Bacillati > Actinomycetota > Actinomycetes > Mycobacteriales > Nocardiaceae > Nocardia > Nocardia sp. NPDC050799. The sequence continues at coordinate 111,108 of NZ_JBFAHF010000021.1, read as the reverse complement.
ACGGCACACCGCGCTCCTCGAGTACGGCCAGTACCTCGTCGGCCTTCTCGATACGCCGGGTGTCCACCAGGACCAGGGCGCCGAGTGCGCCCTTGGCCAGTTCCTCCCACAGCGGAATGAACCGTTGCTGGCCCGGCGTACCGAAGAGGTACAGGGCCAGTTCGGGGTTGAGCGTGATACGGCCGAAGTCCATCGCGACCGTGGTCTGCGTCTTCGATCCCAGCCCGCCCAGATCGTCGATACCGACGCTGGCCTCGGTGATGGTCTCCTCGGTACGCAACGGTTTTATCTCGGAAATACTGCTCACGAAGGTGGTCTTGCCGACGCCGAAATTACCGGCCACCAGCAATTTCACCGAGCGGGTCACCGTCTCCGGCACATAGTCGACCGCGCGGCCGTATTCCGCGGACCGATCAGGCCGGGAGAGCACGGAGCCCATTGAGTACCTCCTCGAGCAGGGCGATCTCCGGCATTATTTCCGCCGGGGTCGGGATATTGAGATGTCCGCTGTCCAGCAGGTCGGACACGACGATCGTCACCACCGACGGCGGGAGGTCGAGATAGGCGGCGACCTCCGCGATCGACAGGGCGCCGCGGGCGCAGACATCGACCACCCGACGCGCATCCGGTGTGGAGCCCGGCGCTGGATCTCCGACGGCAACGACCAGGGTGACCAGGCCGAGCTCACGGGTCGGACGGGAGCGTCCGCCGGTCCGCACATACGCGCGGACCAGATCTGGATCACGCCGCGACCGGCTCATTGCAGATCGCCGCCGTGTGCGCCTCTGCGAGGTTCACTCCCGAGCTCGTGGCCGACCCGGCCGGCGAGCTCGTTCATCCGGTGGGCGATCAGGCCCACATCGATATCGGTCATGGTCGCCACACCCAGGAGCGCGCCCTCGCCCGCCGCGGTGATCATGATCATGCCCTGGTCGTATTCGGTCATGTTCTGCCGCACATCGTTTCCGTTGCTACCACAGAACTCGCCGAGCGCCTTACCGAGCGAACGCAGGCCGGAGGCGGCGGCGGCGAACCGCTCGGCATCGTCTTTCGCGATACCCGCCGAATGGGCGATACGCAGCCCGTCCTCGGACAACAGGACGGCGAATCGGACGCCGGGAACCTCGAGATCGTCCAGTAACCAGCCCAGTTTGTTGGTGCTGTCGGATACCACTGTCCTCGGTGAACCCATCAGGATGTCATCCCTTCGGTGTGTTCGGATGCGGCGGCACGGCCGCTCTTGGAGCCGCTCTGCCAGGCAGCGGCGATATCGGGGCGGGGCTGCCCCGGTTCGGTCCTGTCCTGTCCGGACACGCGATCGTTGATGTCATCAGGGACGGCCGCGGCACGGCGCCGGCGCCGGGGCAGACCGCCGCTGGTGATGTCGTGGACTGTCGTACGCTGCTCGCTCTCGGTCTCGTCGATGCCACCTGCCGCCGAAATCCGCTCGACAGGCCGGGAGCTCTCGGACACGACCGGGATCGCGGCGTGCGCGCCGGTGCTCGTCGCCGAATGCGCTCCGATACCGGACGATACGGCGTTACCGACCAGAGCGTTACCGGAGCTTCCCGATACCGACGAGACCTGGCCGCCGGGGACCGCGGCGAGTTCCCGCGGCGCCGGGGCGCCGGCCGGCAGCGCGGCGTCGTTGTCCTGGTTGGCCTTCGGTGCGACCAGCAGTGCCTCCGGGATGTAGACCATGGCGCGCATACCGCCGTAGGCGTTGGGTCCGTCGATGTAGACGGTGAACCCGTAGCGGCGGGCGAGCGCGGCGATACCGGGGAAACCGACCTTGGGGGCCGGGCCGAGCTGATGGATGTCGATCGAGCGTTCGTTGGCCAGGACCTGGCGGGCCTCTTCCATCTGCTCGGCGTTCATCCGGACGCCGGCGTCGTCGACGATCACGGTCACACCGTGATGACCTTCCTGGAAGGTCACATCCACGAAGGAGGTCGGCGGCGAGTAGCGCAGCGCGTTGTCGATGAGCGAGGCCAGCGTGTGCACCAGCGGTTCCACCGCACGACTGATGACGATGCGGTCGAGCTGGGACGGGCGCACCCGCAGGTAGTCACGGACACGACCGGTCGCGCCACCGACGACGTCGGTGAGCGACTGGGCGGGCCAACGGCGGCCGGGCAGACCACCACAGACGATCACGTAGGACTGCGCCTGGCGGATCATCTGCTGCACGGTGTGGTCGATACGGATGAGGGTCTCGTAGACGCGGTCGTCGCGGTGTTCGCGGAGCGCGGAGCTCACAACCTGGGAGACGTCGGCTCCCAGGCTCACCACGGAGGTGCCGAACGAACGGACCGCGGCGCTGGTCGCCTCACGGGCAAGGTTTTCCGAGCGTTCGCGGCCGGCGTCGGCCTCGGTACGTACGTTCCGCTCGGCGGCCGAGACGGCGGTACGGACCTGCTCCTCCATCTCCCGGGTGACGGCTTCGCGGGTTTCGCTCTGGACGGCCCGCAGATCCTCGGTGACCCGGTCGACGATCCAGCGCAGGCATTGAGCGAAGCGCGAGTTCTCCAGTCCGGGGGGCACTTCGGGTGCCACGGCGGTCTGGTCGAACCGGCGGGTGGACTCCGAGAGGGCGGGCAACGTGCTGGCCGCGAGATGCTCGAGCGCATCCTCGCGTACGGCCAGTTCCCGCTCGAGCACATCGAGTCGTTTCTGTTGATCTCGCACGGCCCGAACGGCGTACCACGCCACGCCGAGCACCAATATGGGGGCGAGTATCCAGGGAAGCAGCACGGCGGTATTCAGATTCATCAGCTTTCTCGTCGTTGACGGGGCTCGAGGTGCGCCACGCGGTGCCGTGGCATGCCACGGCGCTTCGTCTCGCCTACCTCGCGACGCCGACCATTTTCGCCCCTGGCCGGATGAGGGTCCGTGCCGGGCACCGCGGTAACGGTCGGTGACATATCCCTTAGTTACTTTCGACTACCCGAAAGTAACTAAGGGACAAGTCATTCGGCCGATCGATGACCATCGGAGCACATCCTCCGATGGCCCGGAACCCGACGACCCGCTCACAGTAGCAGCATTGTGGTGAACTCTCTCAATAACGGCCGATAATCGATTGTCACCTTTCCGTGATAGGGCCGCGACCTCGCAGAATGCGGAAAGGTATTGCGACCGTGAAGATCACGACCGCGGGACGCCGCGGGGACTGCACGTGCAGCCGGGGGTGCTCCGAGGCACACCGCGATCGCATCCCCCATCACCAGGGACGGAGCACCGAAAGAAGACCGAACGGTCGGCAATTGGCGGCGGGCCCGGAAAATTGATATCAAGACAGGTTTAATACTGTCCGCGCCCACTCGAATCGGGCGCCCGGCCCGGGCCGAAATGCCCAATGCGCGCCTCCCGGCAGGCGGCACGACGGTCACCGCGGAGACGTGGAATAGCCGTATTCCAGTAAAGCCCCGGCATTACCGGCCGAAATGCGACCGAGGCTCCGGGAGGGCCGACCGGCCCGTACCGCGGCCCGCTTCCCGGTCTTCCCTCCGCACCAATTCGGGTACAGACCAGAACGCGACGGCGACCGTATCGGTCGCCGTCGCGAAGTGCCACGCGCGGTGGGTGCGCGGGCCTCAGACCGTGAAGCCGAGCGCCCGCAACTGTTCCCGGCCGTCCTCGGTGATCTTGTCCGGACCCCACGGCGGCATCCAGACCCAGTTGATCTTCAGATCGTCGACCAGCCCGCTGCGGACCAGGGCATTGCGGGACTGATCCTCGATCACATCGGTGAGTGGACAGGCGGCCGAGGTCAGCGTCATATCCAGCACCGCGGTGGTCTCCTCGACCCGCATTCCGTAGACCAGGCCGAGATCCACGACATTGATACCGAGTTCGGGATCGACCACATCGCGCATGGCCTCCTCGAGATCGGCGAGCTGCGCCAGGTCCTCGGCCGAGAGTTCGGCGCCGGGGCCGGCCGCCGGCTCCGGCGCGGTGGCCTCGGTGGCAGAAGTTTCGGTCATGCTGTTTCCCCGTTCCGTGAGCGGTCGGTAGCGGACGCGCCGGGTCCCGCGGCGAAATCGGCCGCGCCGTCGACCCGCAGCACCGCGTCCTTGAATGCCATCCAGCCCAGCAGTGCGCATTTCACCCGGGCCGGATATTTGGCGACACCGGCGAAAGCGATTCCGTCGCCGATTATGTCCTCGTCGCCCTCGATGGTGCCCCGGCTGCCGATCATCTCGTTGAACGAGTCGACCACACCCAGCGCCTCCAGAACCGGCAGTCCGATCACCTGATCGGTCAGCACCGATACCGAGGCCTGGCTGATCGAGCAGCCCTGGCCGTCGTAGGACACATCCTCGACCTCGCCGTTGTCGCCGAGCCGCACCCGCAGCGTCACCTCGTCACCGCAGGTGGGGTTGACGTGGTGCACCTCGGCGCCGAACGGTTCCCGCAGGCCGCGGTTGTGCGGATGCTTGTAGTGATCCAGGATCACTTCCTGGTACATCTGCTCCATGCGCATGTTCTAGGCAACCCCGAAGAAGCTCTGGGCCTTCCGCACGGCGGCGACCATCTTGTCCACCTCGTCCACCGTGTTGTACAGCGCGAACGAGGCGCGGGCGGTCGCGGCGACGCCGAAACGCCGGTGCAGCGGCCAGGCGCAGTGGTGACCCACGCGGATCGCCACGCCCTCGTCGTCCAGGATCTGACCCAGGTCGTGCGCATGGATCCCGTCGGTGAGGAAAGCGACCGCGCCACCGCGGTCGACGTTCTCGGTCGGGCCGATGATCCGCACACCCGGTACCGCGCCCAGCCCGGCGAGCGCGGCGTCGACGAGGGTGTGCTCGTGCGCGGCCACCGCGTCCATCCCGATCTCCTCCAGATAGCGCACAGCGGCGCCCAGCCCGATGACCTGCGAGGTCATCGGCACCCCGGCCTCGAAACGCTGCGGCGGCGGTGCGTAGGTGGTCTGCTCCATGGTGACGGTCTCGATCATGGAACCGCCGGTGATGAAGGGCGGGGTCTCCTCGAGCAGCGCTCGTTTCCCGTACAGCACACCGACCCCGGAGGGGCCGAGCATCTTGTGTCCGGAGAAGGCCGCGTAGTCGACATCCAGGGCGTGGAAGTCGACCGGGGCGTGCGGTACCGACTGGCAGGCGTCGAGTACCACCAGCGCGCCCACGGCGCGGGCCCGGCGCACCAATTCGGCGACCGGCGCCACCGCACCGGTGACATTCGACTGGTGACTGAAGGCCACGACCTTGGTGGCCGGGGACAGGTCGAGCGAGTCCAGATCGATACGGCCGTCGTCGGTGACCCCGTACCAGCGCAGCGTGGCACCGGTCCGGCGCGCGAGTTCCTGCCAGGGCACCAGATTCGCGTGATGCTCCAGTTCGGTGATCACGATCTCGTCGCCCGGGCCCACGTGGTACGGGAATCGGTCGTCGGAGAACGCGTAGGTCACCAGATTGAGCGATTCGGTCGCGTTCTTGGTGAACACGAGCTCGTCGGCGGCGGCGCCGACGAAGCGTGCGATCTGCGCGCGGGCGTCCTCGTAGGCGTCGGTGGCCTCCTCCGACAGCTGATGCGCGCCGCGGTGGACGGCGGAATTGCTCGCCAGCAGAAAGTCACGTTCGGCGTCCAGTACCGCCAGCGGCCGCTGCGCGGTAGCCCCGGAATCCAGGTACACCAGCGGCTTCCCGTCCCGGACCGTACGGTTCAGGATCGGGAAGTCGGCCCGGATCCGGGCGACGTCGAAGGCGGGAAGGGTCGCGGTCATCTCAGGCTCCGGCTCCGGCGGGACGGGGGACGGCAGTCGGCGAAGCCGACGGGGTGGGTGAGCTCTGGGTAAACTTCACATAGCCGTTGGCGTCGAGTTCCTCGGCCAGCTCCGGACCGCCCTCGGCGACGATGCGCCCGCCCACGAAGACGTGCACGAACTGCGGCTGGATATAGCGCAGGATCCGGGTGTAGTGGGTGATCAGCAGGACCCCGCCGTTCTCCCGCTCCCGGTAGCGGTTCACGCCCTCGGAGACGATACGCAGCGCGTCCACGTCCAGGCCGGAGTCGGTTTCGTCGAGGATGGCGATCTTCGGCTTGAGCAGGCCCAGCTGCAAAATCTCGTGCCGCTTCTTCTCACCACCGGAGAAGCCCTCGTTCACGCTGCGATCGGCGAAGGCGGCGTCGATATCGAGCTCGTTCATCGACTCCTTCACCTCCTTGACCCAGTGCCGCAGCTTCGGCGCCTCACCGCGGACCGCGGTCGCCGCCGTACGCAGGAAGTTCGACATCGAGACGCCGGGGACCTCCACCGGATACTGCATGGCCAGGAACAGTCCCGCGCGCGCCCGCTCGTCCACCGACATCTCCAGCACATCTTCACCGTCGAGGGTGATAGAACCCGAGGTGACGGTGTACTTGGGATGCCCGGCGATGGCGTAGGACAGCGTCGACTTACCGGAGCCGTTGGGGCCCATGATGGCGTGCGTCTCGTCGGATTTCACGGTGAGGTTCACACCGTTGAGAATCTTGACGGTGTCCCCGTCGGGGGTGGCGACCTCGGCGTGCAGATCCTTGATTTCCAGGGTGGTCATAGGGTGTCGAATTCCTTCGGTGGTCTGGGGGCCGGATGGTCGGTCAGGCGCCGATCGCGGCGAGTTCGGCTTCGATGGCCGCCTCGAGCCGCTCGGCGACCTCACCGACTCCGATCTTCTGGATGATCTCGTGGAAGAAACCGCGCACCACCAAGCGGCGAGCTGCGTCTTCCGGAATACCGCGGGCACGCAGATAGAACAGCTGCTCGTCGTCGAACCGGCCGGTCGCCGAGGCATGGCCCGCGCCGACGATCTCACCGGTCTCGATCTCCAGGTTCGGCACCGAATCGGCACGGGCGCCGTCGGTGAGCACCAGGTTGCGGTTGATCTCGAATGTGTCGGTGCCCTCGGCCGCGGCTCGGATCAGCACATCGCCGACCCAGACCGTGCGGGCATCGCCCTTGTGTGAATGGGGATCGCCCTGCAGCGCGCCCTTGTACAGCACGTTCGATTTGCAGTGCGGCACCGCGTGATCGACCAGCAGGCGCTGTTCGAAATGCTGGCCGGCGTCGGCGAAGTAGAGACCGAGCAGTTCGGCGTCACCGCCCGGGCCCGCGTAGCGAACATTGCCGGTGAGCCGGACCAGGTCACCGCCGAGGGTGACCGCGGTGTGCCGCAGCACCGCGTCGCGCCCCACCAGGGCGTGATGCGCGGTGGCGTGCACGACGTCGTCGGCCCAGTCCTGGACCGCCACCACCGTCAGCTTGGCGCTGTCGCCGAGCACGAATTCGATGTTCTCGGCGTAGGTTCCGCTGCCGCGCTGGTCGATCACCACGGTGGCGACGGCGAATTCCGCCAGCCGTACCTGCAGATGACCGTAGGCGGTCTTCCCCTCGCCAGGTCCGGTGATCCGCACGACGACAGGCTCGGCGACCTCGGTCTCCTTGCCCACCGAGAGGATCGTCGCCTGCTCGAAACCGGAGTACGCCTGGGCGGCGACCCGATCGGACGGGGTGCCGCCCTGCCCGAGCCGGGCATCGTCGCGGCCCACCGTTTCCACAGTGACCCCGGTGACCTGCCCGACCTCGACCCCGGCCCGCCCGTCGGCGGTCGCGGTGCCGTTGTGCAGGCCGCGCAGGCGGCGCAGCGGGGTGAACCGCCACGCCTCGTCCTTACCGGAGGGGATCTCGAAGGCGTTCACGTCGTAAGAGGTGAACACCTCACCCTTGTTGATCGCCGGAGTACGAGCTTCGGCGGCCTCGGCAACATTGTCCAATGCCATCAGCCGACGGCTCCTTCCATCTGCAGTTCGATCAGGCGGTTGAGTTCCAGCGCGTACTCCATCGGGAGTTCCTTGGCGATGGGCTCGACAAAGCCGCGCACCACCATCGCCATCGCCTCGTCCTCGGTCATACCGCGGCTCATGAGGTAGAACAGCTGCTCCTCCGACACCTTGGACACGGTCGCCTCGTGACCCATGGTCACGTCGTCCTCGCGGATGTCGACGTAGGGGTAGGTATCGGAGCGGCTGATCGTGTCGACCAGCAGCGCATCGCATTTCACCGTCGACTTGGACCCGTACGCGCCCTTGTTGACCTGCACCAGGCCGCGGTAGGAGGCACGGCCACCACCGCGGGCCACCGACTTCGACACGATGGTCGAGGAGGTGTGCGGGGCCAGGTGCACCATTTTGGCGCCGGTGTCCTGGTGCTGTCCCTCGCCGGCGAAGGCGACCGAGAGCACCTCGCCCTTGGCGTGCTCACCGAGCATCCACACGGCCGGGTACTTCATGGTGACCTTGGAACCGATATTGCCGTCGATCCACTCCATGGTGGCGCCCGCTTCGGCCTTGGCCCGCTTGGTGACCAGGTTGTAGACGTTGTTCGACCAGTTCTGGATGGTCGTGTAGCGGCAGCGGCCGCCCTTCTTCACGATGATCTCGACGACCGCCGAGTGCAGCGAATCGGATTTGTAGATCGGCGCGGTGCAACCCTCGACGTAGTGCACGTAGGCGCCCTCGTCGACGATGATCAGGGTCCGCTCGAACTGGCCCATGTTCTCGGTGTTGATCCGGAAGTAGGCCTGCAGCGGGATATCCACGTGCACACCGGGCGGCACATAGATGAAAGAGCCACCCGACCACACCGCGGTGTTCAAGGCGGAGAACTTGTTGTCCCCGGCCGGGATGACCGTGCCGAAGTACTCGCGGAAGATCTCCGGGTGTTCCTTCAACGCGGTATCGGTGTCGAGGAAGATGACGCCCTGCTGTTCCAGGTCCTCGCGGATCTGGTGGTACACGACTTCACTCTCGTACTGGGCGGCGACACCGGAGACCAGCCGCTGTTTCTCCGCCTCCGGGATACCCAGCTTGTCGTAGGTATTGCGGATGTCCTCGGGCAGGTCCTCCCAGCTCTCGGCCTGCTTCTCGGTCGAGCGCACGAAGTACTTGATGTTGTCGAAGTCGATACCGTCGAGGTTGGAGCCCCAGTTCGGCATGGGCTTGCGGTCGAAGATGCGCAGCGCCTTGAGCCGGTTCTCCAGCATCCAGGCCTGCTCGTCCTTCTTGGCCGAGATATCGCGAACGACCTCCTCGGAGAGACCACGCTGCGCGCTGGCTCCGGCCGCATCCGAGTCGGCCCAGCCGTAACCGTATTTACCCAGCGAGGCAATGGCCTCCTCCTGGGTGAGCGGTGGCACCTGGTCGGTGGTGGTCGTCATTCGGCGCTCCTTCCGGAGTCGTTCGGTGCGTCCGTTGCGGGCTGCGCAACAGTTGCAGGTGAAGCGTGCTTCGGTCGATCGGCGGCCGCCGTGGGCAGCACTGTCAGTGGTACGTGGGTGGTGCAGGCGCAGTCCCCGTTGGCGATGGTGGCCAAGCGCTGCACATGGGTACCGAGAACCTCCCGGAAGGCCGCGAGTTCGGCCTCGCACAATTCGGGGAATTCCTCGGCCACATGGGCGACCGGGCAGTGGTGCTGGCAGATCTGTACACCCGCGCCGACGCGACGGGTACTCGCGGCGAACCCCGCGTCCGACAGCGCCGTGGCGATCTCCTCGGCCTTGGCCGCCGTACCCGTTCGCATGGAATCGTCCGCGGTGGCGGACTCTTCCGCCGTCGGCTCCGCGCGGTGGCCGGGGAGCGGTTCGATACCGTCGACCAGGGTGCGTGCGCGTTTACGGGCGAAAGCGGTAACCGCTTCCTCGCCGCCGATCTCGCGCAACTGCCGGATGGCCGCACCGGCGAGATCGTCGTAGGCGTGACCGAGCATGCCGCGCCCCGCCGCGGTGAGCTGGTACTGCTTGGCCGGTCGTCCGCGACCCTTCTGCTGCCAGGGCGCCGACCGCCCGGCGCGGGCCTGACCCGATTCGATGAGCGCGTCCAGATGCCGGCGCACCCCGGCCGGCGCCAGGCCCAGGGCACTGCCTATCGCGGTCGCGGTGATCGGTCCCTCCTCCAGCAGCAGCCGGACGATAGCGGCGCGGGTATGGCCTTCGCCGCCGGTCGCGGGCACGCCGACGGACCCGGTACCGGCCCGGTGACCAGCCCTTTCGTCCACATTCGGCAAACCCATAGTTTTCACAACATCAGTGTGGCGGAATTCGTTCCCGAAATCTAATAAGGGTGCCCTGAGCAGGCGGGTCGCCCGATCCGGCCACGTCCGGCCGGATACGCCGAAACCGCCTGTTCGGGCGAGAAAGTGCCGCTCGTGCCGCTCCTGCCGGATCAGTGCAGTGATGTGCTTCACTGCCCCGGAGGTCCGGGCGGCTCACGCCACCCCGCGCCGGAAAATTTGCTGCCCGGCTGCACCCGCGCCCCGCGCTCCGCCGCCCGGACGAGCCGCCGGGCTCCCCGGACCGCGCGACCGGAAGCCCTTCGCGGAACCACCGGCGTCGGACACCATGCGCCGGGCATCGGACACCCACGGTAGCCAGAAGATGTCCGGCCCGGAGCCGGCGCCTCGGCAACCGGTCGGTGCGCGTCCGGCCCGCCGCGCGCTGCCGCGGCCCGGGCACCGGCAGCGCCCCCGGCGAACTAGTCTCGGTGACCGTGGCAGGACAGGCAGGCGCCCCGGGCGCAGTGGCGTCGCGCGGGCAGCGCGCACTGAAACTGGTGCGGCGCGCCCTCGGGCTCGATGTCCCGCCCTCGGATCACACCATCGCGATTCTGCACAGCGACGAATCCGAGGTCCCGGGGCTCGACCGCCGGGAGCGGGCACAACTGGACCGGATCCGGCTGATGGGTGCCACCGGCACCGTGCTCATGGCGATCAGCGCCCTCGGTATCGGCGCGCAGCCGGTGCACCAGAATCCGACCTCGGGCATGCGGGTACTCGGTATTTTCGCGCGGGCGCACACCGGATCACTGGCCATGTGCATGGTCGGCACGGTGACCGTGGTGCTGGCATGGCTCCTGCTGGGGCGGTTCGCCGTCGGCGGGATCGGCGGTTCGCCGCGGCACCGGCTGACCCGGCGCCAGTTCGACCGGACACTACTGCTGTGGATCATCCCGCTGTGCGTGGCCCCGCCGATGTTCAGCAACGACGTCTACTCCTATCTGGCGCAGAGCGAGATCGCCGCCCGCGGGATCGACCCGTACCAGGAGGGCCCCGTCGCCGGGCTCGGTATCGACAATGTGCTCACCAACAATGTCCCCAACATCTGGCGCGAGACGCCCGCGCCCTACGGACCGCTGTTCCTGTGGATAGGTCACGGGATCGCCGAGCTCACCGGGGAGAACATCCTGGCCGGGGTCTGGGTGCACCGGCTGCTGGCCCTGGCCGGGGTGGCGCTGATCGTCTGGGCGCTGCCACGACTGTCCGTGCGCTGCGGGGTGGCGCCGGTGAGCGCGCTGTGGCTGGGTGTCGCGAACCCACTGGTGCTGTTCCACCTGGTCGGCGGGGTGCACAACGACGCGCTCATGCTCGGCCTGATGCTGGCCGGCCTGGAGTTCATGCTGCGCGCGATCCACGGGGTCCCCGGGGACGGCGGGCCACCCCCGCTGGACAGCCGCGGCTGGACCCTGCTGGTGGGCGGCGCGGTCGTGATCAGCCTGTCGTCTTCGGTGAAGGTCACCTCGATCATCGCGCTGGGCTTCGCGGGAATGGCCCTGGCCCGCCGCTGGGGGCCGGGGCTGCGGCCGATCCTGGCCGCGGCCGGACTGCTCGGCCTGATCGCGGTGCTGGTCACCGTGGTGATCAGCACAGCGAGCGGTCTCGGTTTCGGCTGGCTCTACACCCTGAACACGGCGAACGCGGTACGCAGCTGGATGTCGCTGCCCACCGCCCTGGGCATCGTCACCGGATTCGGCGGCGTCCTGCTCGGCCTCGGCGACCACACCACCGCACTGCTCAGCATCACCCGGCCCATCGCCGCCGTGGTAGCGGGTTTCATCACCGTGCGAATGCTGGTCGCCACCTGGACCGGACGCCTGCACCCGGTCGGCGCGCTCGGGGTCTCGCTGGGCGCGATCGTGCTGCTGTTCCCGGTCGTCCAACCCTGGTATCTGCTGTGGGCCATCGTGCCGATGGCGGCCTGGGCCACCCGGCCCGCGTTCCGCGGCCCGGCGATCGGCATCTCCGCGGTGGTCAGTGTGATCCTCATGCCGCGCGGCGCCGACCTCGAGGTGTTCCAGATCGTGGGGTCGGCGGTGGCCACCGTAATCGTGTCGCTGCTGTTCATCGTGGTCACCCGGAACTCACTGCCCTGGCGGGCGCAGCAGGGGGTGTCGGCCCCGTCACAGCCGGCCGGGGCCTACGGTGGGACCTCGTGACCGCTTCCCGGGTGCCCGCCGTACAGGTGGACCACGTCGCCAAACGCTACGGCGAGACGATCGCGGTGGACGGTATCGGTTTCGCCATCGAACCCGCACAGGTTTTCGCCCTGCTCGGCCCGAACGGCGCTGGAAAAACCACCACCGTCGAGATGTGCGAGGGCTTCGTCCGCCCCGATTCGGGGCGGGTGCGGGTCCTCGGCCTGGACCCGATCGCCGACTCCGAGCGGTTGCGCCCACGGATCGGAGTGATGCTGCAGGGCGGTGGCGCCTATCCGGGCGCACGTGCCGGGGAGATGCTGGATCTGGTCGCCTCCTATTCGGCGAACCCGCTGGACCCCGCGTGGCTGCTCGGCATGCTGGGCCTGGCCGACCACCGCCGCACCCCCTATCGCCGGCTCTCCGGTGGCCAGCAGCAGCGGCTCTCGCTGGCGTGCGCGCTGGTCGGCCGCCCGGAGATCGTCTTCCTCGACGAACCCACCGCGGGGATGGACGCACAGGCCCGGATCCTGGTGTGGGAGTTGATCGACGCGCTGCGGCGCGACGGTGTCAGCGTCCTGCTCACCACCCATCTCATGGACGAGGCCGAGGAACTGGCCGATCACCTGGTGATCATCGACCACGGGCGCATCGTCGCCTCCGGTACGCCGGCCGAGGTCACCGCGCACGGTGCGGCCGGACAGTTGCGTTTCGCCGCGCCACCGCATCTGGACCTGGGCCTGCTGCAGTCGGCGCTGCCGGAGGGTTTCGCGCCGAAGGAGACCAGCCCCGGCTCGTATCTGGTGGAGGGCGAGATCAACCCGCAGGTGCTGGCCACGGTGACCGCCTGGTGCGCCCGGGTGAACGTGCTCGCGACCGATATCCGGATCGACCAGCGCCGGCTCGAGGACGTCTTCCTGGAACTGACCGGACGGGACCTGCGGGCATGAGGCGATACCTCCGCCTTCGCCACGGCCTCCGCCGACCGCATCCGACAGCCCCGAACGAGACCTCGTCAGGCGGATACCTCCACCTACGCTACGACCTCCGCCGACCGCATCTGCCGGCTTCGGAGAGGCCCAGTGATGCCATATCTCCTTCTCCGCAGACCGCATCCGTCAGCTTCGAAGGAGGCATTGTGAGGCGATACTTCGGCCGACACTGTGGTCTCAGCGGACTGCATCCATCGGCTTCGAGGGAGGCTCTGTGACCAAGCCCGAGCTGACGGCCAATCGGTTCGAGCCGGGTACTTTCGCGCCCGCGCCCCGGCCCGCGCCGCGGGTGGCCATGTTGCTCGCGCAGACCCGGCTCGATCTGGTGCTGCTGCTGCGCAACGGCGAACAACTGCTGCTCACCATGTTCATTCCGGTGACCCTGCTGATCGGGCTGGCCTTGTTGCCCTTCGGCGACATGGGCCCGGACAAGATCGACAAGATCGTGCCCGCCGTGATGATGGTGGCGGTGATGTCGACCGCGTTCACCGGCCAGGCCATCGCCATCGGTTTCGACCGCCGCTACGGCGCGCTCAAGCGACTGGGCGCCACGCCCCTGCCGCGCTGGGGGATCATCGCGGGTAAGAGCGGGGCGGTCCTGCTGGTGGTGATCCTGCAGGCGGTGCTGCTGGGCCTGATCGGGGTGGCGCTGGGCTGGCGGCCCACCCCGCTGGGGTTGCTGCTGGGCGCGGTGCTGATCGCGCTGGGCACCGCCACGTTCGCGGCGATGGGCCTGCTGCTCGGCGGCACGCTCAAGGCCGAAGTGGTGCTGGCGCTGGCCAATATCCTCTGGTTCGTCATGCTCGGTATCGCCAGCGTGGTCTTCGCCTCCGACGAACTGCCCGCCGCGGTCCACACCCTGGTGCGACTGGTCCCCTCGGGTGCGCTGGCGGTCGCGCTGGAACACGCGCTGAGCGGCGGCGTCGACTGGCTGGGAGTGGGCGCGCTGATCGTCTGGGGAACCGGCGCGGGCCTGCTCGCGGCCCGCTGGTTCCGCTTCGAATGATCTTCCACGACACATTGTAGTAGTCCGGGTGCGGACCGGCGGTGGCCGCCCGCTACCATCGGGACGTGCTGTATCGCGCATTCCTGCGACTCGTCGACCGGCTGCCGCTTCCCTCGCGGCGCACCCAGCTGCTGATCGCGCTGGCGGTGATCGCCTCCCAGGCCGGGATCGCCGTGACCGGCGCGATCGTCCGCGTCACCGCGTCCGGTCTGGGCTGCCCCACCTGGCCGCAGTGTTTCCCGGGCAGTTTCACCCCGATCGGGGTCTCCGAAGTGGCCGTGCTCCATCAAGCGGTGGAGTTCGGCAACCGCATGCTCACCTTCGTGGTGACGCTGTGCGCGGCACTCATCGTTCTCGCGGTCACCCGGGCCCGGCGGCGGCGGGAAGTTCTCGTCTACGCCTGGCTCATGCCCGCCGGCACCGTCCTGCAGGCGATCATCGGCGGTATCACGGTGCTGTCCGGGCTGCTGTGGTGGACCGTCGCGCTGCACCTGCTCGCATCCATGCTCATGGTGTGGGTGGCCGCGGTGATGTACGCGAAGGTCGCCTCCCCCGACGACGGTGTCGACACCGTCCGCGCGCCCGCGCCCCTGCGCTGGTTGACCGCACTGAGCGGAGTCGCCCTGGCCGGGGTGCTGATCGCGGGCACACTGGTGACCGGCGCCGGCCCGCATGCCGGCGACAAGAGCATCGAACGCCCGGTGGCCCGGCTCGAGGTGGAGATCGTGACGCTGGTGCATCTGCATTCGCAGCTGCTGACCGGCTACCTCGCCCTGCTGATCGGTCTCGCCTTCGGCCTCTTCGCCACCGGTATCACAAAACCGGTGCGCGACCGCCTGTTCGTTCTGCTCGGGCTGGTGCTCGCGCAGTCGCTGGTCGGCATCGTCCAGTACTTCACCGATGTCCCGGCGGCGCTGGTTGCGATCCATGTCGGTGGCGCGGCGCTGTGCACCGCCGCCACCGCCGCGCTGTGGGCGTCCCTGCGTACCCGGGAACCGTTGCCCGCCCCGGTCGTGGAAACGAGCGTCCAGCCGGCCTGAGGCCACCGCACCGGAAGGCCGGCCGGACCACTCACCTCGGCTCGGGCGCCGGTCGCGTCTTCCGGCCGCGCGGATTCACCGACCCCGCCGAGCCACTGCGGGTGGCAGGATGCGTGGTCACCGAACAGTCGGCCACCCGGCTCGCGAGGCCACCCGGACGAGCATCGCCGCCGGCGCCGCCTCAGGTCGCGCTCGGCCCGTTCTGGTAGCTGCGCGCCACCAGCGCCGAGGTCAGGTACCACAGACCCGTGGGGATCGCCGGATCGAACCCCGTGAGCATCCGGACCCGTTTTAGCCGGTAGTCGAGCGTATTGGTGTGCATATGCATCAGCCGGGCGGTGCGCTGGCGATTGAAATTGTTGGCGATGTGCTGGCGCAGCGTTTCCAGCAGTTCGGGATGTTCGTCGAGCGGATCGAGGATGGCGCTCAAATGCTCGCGGGCCGGGCCCGGCCGGGTGATTTGGAATTCCAGGGCGAGATCGGTGAACCGGTGCAGGCCGCCGCCGTCGGTGATGCGCTGCACGGTGTCGAGGAGTTCGTGAGCCCGGTCGGTGGCATCGGGAATCTCGGCGGTGGCCGCGGTGACCACGGTGCCCGTCACGGGCACCTGCGCCGCCTGCGCCAGACGCGCGATCAACTCGTCCAAGGTGTCCTCGGAAAAAGCGTCCGCGGGGAGCAGCACCGTGCCGCCGTCGATACTGAGCAGCGATAACGCCTTCTCACCGCAGCTGCGGGCGAGCTCGGCCTGGACCCGGCGCAATTTGCGCCGGGCGACGATCCGGCCGTCGACCTGCGGCGCGGATTCGTCCGGATGCGGCGCCAGCGCCAGCGCCAGCACCTGGTACGCCTCGGCGATCTCGATCCCGCACTCCCGGGCCATGGTGGCGGTACTGTGCCCGCCGAGCAGCGCCGAGGTCAGCGTGTGCACCGCGGTGTGGTGTTCGGAGACCACCCCCCGGTATTCGCCGACGTAGGCCAGCGCCACCTCCGAGGTGATCGTGTCCAGAATCTCCAGCATCCGGCGGGCGGTGTCGACCAGGGTCGCCGAATCGGCCGGCCCCGCGGTGACCATGATGCGATCGAATCCGAGTTTGAAACCCTCGTGGATGGCATGGTTGATCGTGTCGATCGGGATGCCCTCGCGAGCCCATTCGGCGGCGGCTTCCCGGACCTGTTCGATCTTTTCCGGTAATTCGCGGCCGTCGAGCCGGCTCAGCGTGAGCTCCAGGCAGAGCCGGGTGACCGCGGTGACATCGCCCTGGAGCGCGTCCCCCGGAAGCGTCCCGCAGGGCGCCACGTGTTCGACGAAATGACCGACCATCTGACGCGACAGGGTCGATACGTCTCGCAGGTGGTTCGAGATCGGACGGCCGGACACCGTGAGTCTGGAACGGGTCGGACTGCTGACCGTCATATCGGCTCCTTCTACCCCGGGGCTGACGCTCGAGGCACTAACGGTAGCGCGAACCGGTTACTCGTCAGTAGTTTTTGGTCGGGAAACTGTTCGAGCTACCTGCAGCCCGGGCGCGCGACCTGTGAGCACCCACAGGTGTCAGTTCTCGTTGCGTGCCTTCGGAAATCGCCTCTGATCGGCGACCCAGCCCGCCATCTTCGCCCAGTGCCCCGTCCGCGGGGTGGTCCTGGCCACTAGATCGCGTTCCCAGCCTTCGGCGGCGGTGAGCCCGTCCACCGCGTCGATCACGGCCTGCGCGGTGGCGGTATCGGCGACCATCCGATCCCCGAGGACACCGTCGGAACCGACCAGGGTGAGCCGTACGCCCCGGCGGCCCACCGGCTGCGGCACGGCCTCGGCCGAACCTCCGTGCGCGGTGACGAACTTGCGCACCGACTCGACGATCTCCCGGGGAGCGGCGGCGGTGGCGGAATCAGCACTCATGCCGAGAAGTTTACCGGCGAGTAGGCCGGCGCCCCGGGTCCGGTCCGAACCACGCGGTCGCCACGGCGGCGGCACTCGGCACCGCTGCGGCGGACCCCCGCGTACCGGGTGCGGGCACCGGTGTAGAACTGGACCCATGCGCGCGATCCAGGTAGACCGGCACGGCGGTCCGGAAGTACTGACCCTCGCCGAGGTTCCCGATCCGGAGCCCGGACCGAATCAGCTACTGGTCGATATCGATGCCGTCGGCGTCAATTTCATCGACACCTATTTTCGCACCGGTACCTATCCGCGCCCGGTGCCCTACATTCCGGGCTCCGAGGGCACCGGAGTGGTGGCCGAAATCGGCGCCGAGGTCACCGAATTCGCGGTCGGCGACCGGGTGGCCTGGGCGGCGGGGCCGAACAGCTACGCCCCGCGCGCGGTGGTGGACGAGGCGGTCGCCGTGGCGGTGCCCGGCGATATCGACCCCGCGGTGGCGGCCTCGGCCCTGCTGCAGGGCATGACGGCACACTATTTGATCGAATCGGTCTACCGCCCCGAGCCGGGCGAGACGATCCTGGTCCACGCGGGTGCGGGCGGGGTCGGGCTGCTGCTCACCCAGCTGGCCGCCGCGCGCGATATCCGGGTGATCACCACAGTGTCCACCGACGAGAAGGAAGCCCTGTCGCGCGGCGCCGGCGCCCAGGAGGTGCTGCGCTACGGCGACGACCTCGCCGAGCGGGTCCGTGAGCTGACCGGCGGCGAGGGGGTCGCGGCGGCCTACGACGGCGTGGGCGCGGCCACCTTCGACGCCAGCCTCGCCGCGCTGCGGGTCCGCGGCACGCTGGCATTGTTCGGCGCGGCCAGCGGCCCGGTGCCGCCGGTGGACCTGCAACGGCTCAACGCGGCCGGGTCGGTGTTCGTGACCCGGCCCAATATCGCCCACTACACCCGCGACCGCGCCGAACTGGACTGGCGGGCCGGCGATATCTTCGAGGCCGTCGCCGACGGCTCGCTCACCGTCCGGGTCGGCGCCACCTATCCGCTGGCCGAGGCCGATCAGGCACATCGCGATCTGGAGAGCCGTAAGACCACTGGCTCGATCGTGCTGTTGCCCTGATCCGTTCGACCGGACGCGGTCTCAGCAGTCGCGCCCGGTCAAGCCGCGGTAGACGAAGCGCGTCAGGCTTGCCACGGCTTCGTCGTCCGAGATCTGCACCGCGCCGTCCTCGACCCCGGCCGCGATGGCCTGGACGAGATAGAACATCATCGCCAAGCTGGTGTCGACCGTGCCGGGCAGCGTCATACCCTGCGCCGCCAGACCGTCCAGGTGGTCGGCGATATCCCGGCGCTGTTCCGCGCCGAATTGCGCCATCTCGCGGGCAAACTCCTCGTTGACCAGGGCAGCCTGTCCCACCGCCCGCATGACCACGGCGTGCTCGCGGGCGAAATGCCAGAAGCCGGCGATATGGAACCGAACGGCGTCGGGGTCACTGAAATCCGGATTGTGCTCGGCCTGCCCGGCCTGTTCGTCCCCGGCCTCCCCCAGATCGGCGAGCAGCGCGCGGAGCAGTTCCTCTTTGCTCGCGAAATGGTTGTAGAACGACCCCGCCGACCGGCCTGCCGCCGCCGTGATGTCGGTGATCTTGGTGTTCAGATAGCCGCGCTCCGCGAAGACCCGCCGTGCGGCTGCCTTGAGCGCCAGCTCTGTTTCTTCCGCCCGTTCGCGACGGCTCGATCCCACCGACCTCACCTCCTTGACACGGCAACCTACCAACCTCGATACTGAATAGATATTCACTGAATATTTATTCAGCCAACTTTTCGATCCGGAGCTCTTATGTCGTCTTCCGTCCTCATCGCCGGCGCCGGCCCCACCGGCCTCACCCTCGCCCTGGACCTGGCCCGCCGGAACATCGCCGTGCGCATCGTCGACAAGGCCGTCGAGTTCTGCCCCGGATCGCGCGGTGACGGCATCCAGCCGCGGTCGCTCGAAGTGTTCGACGACCTGGGGGTGCTCGAAGCCGTGCGGGCAGCGGGCGCCCCGGCGCCGGTCATGCGGGCCTATTTCGACGGGCAGCCGGTCGGCGAGCACCGGATGGCCGAGCCCGTCGATCCCACCCCGGCGGTCCCCTACCCCAACAGCTGGTTTCTCGGGCAGGCGCAGACCGAGGCAATCCTGCGGACCCGGCTGGCAGAGTTCGGTGTGCGGGTAGAACTCGGCACGACGCTCCTGTCGTTCATTCAGGACGAATCGAGCATCACGGCGCACCTGTCGAGCGACCGGGGCACGGAAACAGCGCGGGTCGCCTACCTGGTCGGCGCCGACGGCGGCGGCAGTACCGTCCGTAAACAGGCAGGGATCGCGTTCGAGGGAACCACCGACGAATCGCTGCGCATGCTGCTCGGCGATGTCCAGGCCGACGCCCTCGACCATGACTACGGCTACTGGTTCGCCGCCGCCGCCGAACCGACCCGGGGCGTCGCGCTGTCACCGCTACCGGGCGGGCGTCATTTCCAGTTCGTCGCGCCCTTCGCCGACGGCACCGAACCCACCCTGAAGACATTGCAGACAGCCATGGATCGCTGGTCGGGGCGCACCGATATCATCCTGACCGATCTGATCTGGACAACGGTCTGGCGGCCCAATATCCGGCTCGCCGAGCGGTTCCGGGCCGGGCGCGCGCTGCTCGCGGGCGACGCCGCACATGTGCACCCGCCTACCGGTGGGCAGGGTATGAACACCGGCGTCCAGGACGCCTACAACCTGGGCTGGAAACTCGCGGCCGCGCTGGCCGGCGACGAAGGGCCGCTGTCGACCTACGAACCGGAACGACGTGCGGTCGCGGCCCGGGTACTCGGTATCAGCTCCGCGCTGCTCGGCAAGCTCGTCGACGGGGCGGAAGACGCCATGGAACGCGGCGAGGAGACCCGCCAGCTCGACATCAGCTATCGCGACCCGGCCGACACCCGGCCCGTCGCGGCCGGCGACCGCGCCCCCGACGCACCACTGAAGGGTGCCGACGGCCGGAAGCTGCGGCTGTTCGATCTCTTTCGCGGACCGCACGCGACACTGCTCTGCTTCGGCGCCACGGGCGAGCTGCCCGCGTTGCCCGGCACCCGGAGTTACGCGGTGGTCGAGCCGGGTACCCCGGTCGCCGGCCCCGCGGTGATCGACATCGAGGGCCACGCCCGCGCTGCCTACCACGCCGGCCCGGGGACTCGGATCCTGATCCGCCCGGACGGATATATCGGGCAGGTCGACTGACGGCGGCGGATTCAGCCGAAGAAGACGCCGCCGAGCGTGGTCCAGCCGAGTACCGAATCGACGGCCAGGCCGCAGAACACCACCGCGAGGTAGTTGTTGGACTGGAGGAACAGCCGCAGCGGCTTGACCGATTCGCCCCGGCGTACCCCGGCGTAGAGCTGGTGGGCCATCAGCAGGAACCAGGCGCCGGCGACCAGGGCCACCGCCGCGTAGATCACCCCGGTGGCCGGGACCAGTGCCAGCGTGGTGAGCACGGTCAGCCAGGTGTAGACGACGATCTGTTTGGTGACGGTCTGTTCGGTGGCGACCACCGGCAGCATCGGCACCCCGGCCGCGCGGTAGTCCTCTTTGTAGCGCATGGCCAGCGCCCAGGTGTGCGGCGGCGTCCAGAAGAAGATCACGCCGAACAGCGCCAGGGCGGGCCAGCCGATGGTGCCGGTGACCGCCGACCAGCCGACGAGCGCGGGCATACATCCGGCCGCGCCGCCCCAGACCACGTTCTGCGAGGTGCGCCGTTTGAGGCCGAGGGTGTAGACGAAAACGTAGAACAGGATGGTCGCGACGACGAGCACACCGCTGAGCAGATTGGCCTGCCACCACAGCCAGGCGAACGAGCCGATACCCAGGACGACCCCGAAGACGAACGCGTGTGAGGTCGGGACCGCGTCCCGGGCCAGCGGCCGTTTGGCGGTCCGCTTCATCACCTTGTCGATATCGGCGTCGGCGACGCAGTTGAGTGTATTGGCGCTGGCCGCGCCCATCCAGCCGCCGAACAGGGTCGCCAGGATGAGCCGGATATCGACCGCGCCGCGGTCGGCCAGCAACATCGTGGGAATGGTGGCCACCAGCAAGAGTTCGATGACGCGCGGTTTGGTGAGCGCGATATAGGCGAGCGGGCGGCGGGCGACGCGGGCGAGCTTCTCACTGCCGAGGACGCGGTCCGCGGGTGCCGGAGCGGAATCGTGGGCGCCGCCGACCCCCGTGTCATGACCGATCCGCACTATCTCTCCTCGCACGCTGTGCTTCGCATCCGGTTTGGAAGGAGCAGCGCGCGGCTGCGACGCGGCTACTACTACACACGATGGTAGACCCACGCCCGGTACCCGCCGCCGCTCGCCCCTGTGCGCTCACCCGGGCGCCGCGTTCCATGGTGCGAACCGGCGCGGCCGGACACGGCGGCCATCCGGGGAACGACCGGCTCGCGCGACTGGCCGGGGGGCGTGCACGGGGGCGGCCGGTCGCAATTAGGGTAGGGGGTGTATGCGGCGCCACAGTCACCGCGCCGCACCGGTTCGCCACCCCGCCCGCCGCCAATTTCGACGCCTCGAAATGTCAGGAGA
This sequence comes from Nocardia sp. NPDC050799, assembly GCF_040654015.1. Classification (NCBI taxonomy): domain Bacteria; kingdom Bacillati; phylum Actinomycetota; class Actinomycetes; order Mycobacteriales; family Nocardiaceae; genus Nocardia; species Nocardia sp. NPDC050799. Next base: position 89,340 of record NZ_JBFAHF010000021.1, on the reverse strand, counting down.
AACACGGTCGTGTCAGTGACAGACGACATCCGCGCCCTCACCCAGCCGAACCTTCCGGACGACTGGACGGATCTGGACACCAAAGCTGTCGACACCGTCCGGGTCCTGGCCGCCGACGCGGTGCAGGCCGCGGGCAACGGCCACCCCGGTACCGCCATGAGTCTGGCTCCGCTGGCCTACACACTGTTCCAGCGGACCATGCGGCACGACCCCGCGGACCCCGAGTGGGTGGGCCGCGACCGGTTCGTCCTGTCCTGCGGACACTCCAGCCTGACCCTCTACATCCAGCTGTACCTGGCCGGTTTCGGCCTGGAACTCGACGATCTGCGCAACCTGCGCACATGGGGCTCGCTGACACCGGGCCACCCGGAGTACCGGCACACCAAGGGTGTGGAGATCACCACCGGCCCGCTGGGCCAGGGCCTGGCCTCGGCGGTGGGTATGGCCATGGCCGCTCGCCGCGAGCGCGGCCTGTTCGACCCGGAAGCCGAAGCCGGTACCAGCCCGTTCGATCACCACATCTACGTGGTCGCCTCCGACGGCGATATGGAAGAGGGCGTCACCTCCGAGGCCTCCTCCCTGGCGGGTACCCAGCAGCTGGGCAACCTGGTGCTGATCTACGACGACAACAAGATCTCCATCGAGGACGACACCACCATCGCTTTCACCGAGGACGTGGCGGCCCGGTACGCGGCCTACGGCTGGCATGTGCAGGTGGTGGAGGGCGGCGAGGACGTCGTCGCGATCGAGGCGGCGCTGGCGGCGGCCAAGGCCGAGATCGGTAAGCCGTCGCTGATCCTGCTGCGCACCATCATCGGCTATCCGGCCCCGAACAAGATGAACACCGGTGCCGCGCACGGCGCCGCGCTCGGACCCGACGAGGTGGCCGGCACCAAGCGCGCCCTCGGTTTCGATCCCGAGCAGAGCTTCCAGGTCGCCGACGAGGTCATCGCGCACACCCGCAAGGCCGCCGAACGCGGCGCGCGGGCGCATGCGGACTGGACCGTCGAGTTCGACGCCTGGGCCCAGCGCGCACCCGAGGCCAAGACGCTGTTCGACCGGCTGTTCAACGGACAGCTGCCCGAGGGCTGGGACAAGGGCCTGCCCACCTGGGAGCCCGACGCGAAGGGCCTGGCCACCCGTAAGGCTTCGGCCAAGGTGCTGGGCGCCCTGGGCCCGGTGCTGCCGGAGCTGTGGGGCGGGTCGGCCGACCTCGCCGAATCGAACAACACCACCATCCCGGATTCGCTCAGCTTCGGCCCCGAGGCCATCTCGACCGGTATGTGGAAGGCGAGCCCCTACGGCCGGACCCTGCACTTCGGCGTCCGTGAGCACGCCATGGGCTCCATCCTCAACGGCATCGCCCTGCACGGTCCCACCCGGCCCTACGGTGGCACCTTCCTGGTGTTCAGCGATTACATGCGCCCGGCCGTCCGCCTGGCCGCGCTGATGCGGGTGCCGGTCACCTATGTCTGGACTCACGATTCGATCGGTCTCGGCGAGGACGGCCCGACCCACCAGCCCATCGAGCATCTGGCCGCGCTGCGCGCCATCCCAGGCCTTTCGGTGGTACGTCCCGGCGACGCCAACGAAACCGCGTACGCCTGGCGCACCGTGATCGAGAAGCACAGCGGTAAGCACAATTCCCCGTTCGTCTCCAGCGACGCCGTGGGCACCGGCGGCCCGGCCGCACTGGCCCTGACCCGCCAGGACCTGCCGGTCCAGGAGGGCACCAGCCTCGAGGGCGTCGCCAAGGGCGGCTACATCCTGGCCGAGGCCTCCACCGGCGTACCGCAGGTGATCCTGATCGGTACGGGCTCCGAGCTCCAGCTCGCCGTCGCCGCCCGCACTACGCTGGAGGAGCAGGGCATCGGTACCCGGGTGGTCTCGATGCCGTGCGTGGAGTGGTTCGACGCGCAGGACAAGGCGTATCGCGACGAGGTGCTGCCCCCGGCGGTCGCCGCGCGCGTCGTCGTCGAGGCCGGGATCGCGATGCCGTGGTACCGGTTCACCGGCGACGCGGGCGAGATCGTTTCGATCGAGCATTTCGGCGCCTCGGCCGATTACAAGACCCTGTTCCGCGAGTTCGGCTTCACGCCGGAGGCTGTCGTCGCCGCTGCGCAGCGCACGCTCGACAATGTGAAGGGATAAGGGCCCATGGCACAGAACGAGAACATCGCCGCCCTGGCCGCGGCCGGAGTATCGGTGTGGCTGGACGATCTATCCCGCGATCGGATCAATTCCGGCAACCTCGCCGAACTGATCGCTACCCGCGGGGTCGTCGGAGTCACCACCAACCCCACGATTTTCCAGGGCGCCCTCAGTAAGGGCCACGCCTACGACGAACAGGTCCGTGAGCTGGCCGCCCGCGGCGCCGATGTCGACGCGGCGATCCGCACCATCACCACCGATGACGTCCGCGCGGCCTGCGATGTGCTGGCCCCGGTGTTCGAACGGACCGGCGGAGTGGACGGCCGGGTCTCCATCGAGGTGGATCCGCGGATGGCCTTCGACGCCGACAAGACCGCCGCCCAGGCGGTGGAACTGTGGAAAATCGTCGACCGGCCGAACCTGTTCATCAAGATCCCGGCCACCGAGGCGGGCCTGCCCGCCATCACCGCGGTGCTCGAGGAGGGCATCAGCGTGAACGTCACGCTGATCTTCTCGGTGCAGCGCTACCGCGCGGTCATGGGCGCCTACCTCGACGGGCTGCGCAAGGCGCGGGTCGCCGGGCACGATCTGGCCAAGATCCATTCGGTGGCGTCGTTCTTCGTCTCGCGGGTGGACAGCGAGATCGACAAACGCCTCGAGGCGATCGGCACCCCGGAGGCCCTGGCCTTGCGCGGTAAGGCCGGCGTGGCCAACGCCCGCCTCGCCTACGCCGAGTACGAGGACGTTTTCGCTCCCGGCGGGAACCACGTCTCCACCTACGATCACCTGGCCTCGGCCGGCGCCAATCGGCAGCGGCCGCTGTGGGCGTCGACCGGCGTGAAGAACCCCGATTACCCGGACACCCTCTACGTGACCGAACTGGTCGCGGCGAACACGGTGAACACGCTGCCGGAGAAGACGCTCGAGGCCGTCGCCGATCACGGCGAGGTCCGCGGGGATACCGTCTCCGGCACGGCCGCCGAGGCCGCCGAGGTCTTCGATCAGCTGCGGGCGGCCGGTATCGATCTCGACGACGTCTTCGCCGTGCTCGAACGCGAGGGCGTGGACAAGTTCGAGAAGTCCTGGGAGGAACTGCTGGAGGCCACCGCGGCCGAACTCCGGTCTGCTGTATCGACGGCGTCCTCCGCGGGTCCCTCCGTGGCCACGCAGGCTACCTCTTCCGGGCCCGACGCTGCGGACGCGGGAGGTAACTGACTCAGATGGCCGGCGCTCCGGAGAGCACACAGACGGCATCCGGCACACCGTGGCGTAACCCGCTGCGGGACGGCCGGGACAAACGGATTCCGCGGATCGCGGGCCCGTGCAGCATGGTGATCTTCGGGGTCACCGGAGATCTGTCCCGGCGCAAACTCATGCCGGCCATCTACGATCTGGCGAACCGGGGGCTGCTGCCCCCGGGTTTCGCGCTGGTCGGATTCGCCCGCCGGGAGATGTCGGACCGGGATTTCGGCGAGATCGTGCACGAGGCCGTCCGTCAACACGCGCGCACCCCGTTCCGTCAAGAGGTCTGGGACCATCTGGCCGAGGGATTCCGGTTCGTACAGGGCACCTTCGAGGACGGCGAGGCGTTCGGCCGCCTCGCCGAAACCCTCGCCCGGCTCGACGACGAGCGCGGCACCGGCGGTAACCACGCCTTCTACCTGTCGATTCCGCCGAACGCCTTCCCGGTGGTGCTGGACCAGTTGCACCGCCACCGGCTGACCGGTTCGGCAGCCGCGCTCGGCCGCGCGCCGTGGCGGCGGGTCGTGATCGAGAAACCGTTCGGGCACGATCTCGACAGCGCGCACGAGTTGAACGCCCTGGTGAACCGGGTGTTCCCCGAGGAGACGGTCTTCCGGATCGACCACTATCTCGGCAAGGAGACGGTGCAGAACATCCTGGCGCTGCGTTTCGCCAACCAGCTGTTCGATCCGATCTGGAACGCCAACTACGTCGACCACGTCCAGATCACCATGGCCGAGGATATCGGTCTGGGCGGCCGGGCCGGGTACTACGACGGTATCGGCGCCGCCCGCGACGTGATCCAGAACCATCTGCTGCAGTTGCTCGCCCTCACCGCCATGGAGGAGCCGATCAGCTTCGAACCCCGTCAGTTGCAGAACGAGAAGATCAAGGTCCTCTCGGCCACCAAACTCGTGGAACCGCTCGACGAGACCACCGCCCGCGGCCAATACGCGGCCGGCTGGCAGGGCGGCCAGGAAGTGGTGGGCCTGCTGGACGAGGAGGGTTTCGATCCGCAGTCGCGCACCGAGACCTACGCCGCGCTGACCCTCGAGGTCGATACCCGGCGCTGGGCGGGGGTGCCGTTCTATCTGCGCACCGGGAAACGCCTCGGACGCCGGGTCACCGAGATCGCGGTGGTGTTCAAACGCGCCCCGCATCTGCCCTTCGATCAGACCATGACCGCGGAGCTCGGCGAGAACGCGCTCGTCATCCGGGTGCAGCCGGACGAGGGCATCACCATGCGGTTCGGATCGAAGGTCCCCGGGTCGTCGATGGAAGTGCGCGATGTGAACATGGACTTCAGTTACGGCGAGGCGTTCACCGAATCGTCTCCGGAGGCCTACGAGCGGCTGATCCTGGACGTGCTGCTCGGTGAGCCCTCCCTGTTCCCGGTCAACGCGGAGGTCGAATTGTCCTGGCGCATCCTGGATCCGGTACTGGCCCACTGGGCCGCCGACGGGAAACCCGAACAGTACGAGGCCGGGACCTGGGGCCCGGATTCCGCCGACGCCATGCTGGCCCGCACCGGCCGGGAATGGCGGCGACCGTGATCATCGATATCCCCGACACCACGACCGGCGCGGTCACCAAACGCCTGGTGCAGCTGCGCGAGAGCAACGGCGTGATCACCATGGGCCGGGTGCTGACCCTGGTGGTGTGCACCCTGGACAGTTCCGAGGCCGAGGAGGCCATCGACGCCGCCAACGACGCCAGCCGCGAACACCCCTGCCGGGTGGTGGTTCTCGCACGCGGCGACCGGTCGGCACCGACCCGGTTGGACGCGCAGATCCGCGTCGGCGGGGACGCCGGCGCCGCCGAGGTGATCGTGCTGCGCCTGCAGGGGCAGCTGGTGAACCACGAGAACAGTGTGGTGATCCCGTTCCTGCTGCCCGATACCCCGGTGGTGGCGTGGTGGCCGCGGGGCGCCCCGGACTTCCCGTCACGGGATTCGGTGGGCCGGTTGGCGACCCGGCGGATCACCGACGCCACCTTCGCCCCCGACCCGCAGGCGACCATCAAGAAACGTCGCGGCTCCTACGCGCCCGGTGATTCCGATCTGGCGTGGAGCCGGATCACCTACTGGCGAGCACTGCTGGCCGCGGCGATGGACGAACCACCGTTCGAACCCGTCCAGTCGGTGTCCGTCTCGGGTCTGCGCGACGAGCCCGCCCTGGACATGCTCGCGGGCTGGCTGGCCCGGCGACTGGGCTGCCCCGTGTACCGGCAGACCGGGGAGCTGCGGGTGGAGTTGCGCCGGAAGTCGGTGTCCATCGCCATCGCCCGCCCGCAGACCGGTGTCACCGCCACCCTGACCCGCACCGGCGACCCCGTGCAGCGCATTGCGCTGGCGCGCCGCGAGACCCGCGACTGCCTGGCCGAGGAATTGCGCCGGCTGGACGCGGACGAGATCTATGCCGAGGCCCTGGCCGGAATCGAAGGGGTTACCTATGACCACTAGCTCCGCAGCCGCCGTCGAGATCCATACCGACGGTGACGCCCTGACCACCGCCGCCGCCCGGCTGTTCGTCGAGGTCCTGGTGGCCGCGCAGGCCGAACGCGGTTCGGCGTCGGTGGTGGTGACCGGCGGCGGGACCGGTATCACCCTGCTGGAGAAGGTCCGGGACGCTCCGGGCGCTCTCGACTGGTCGAAACTCGATGTGTTCTGGGGCGACGAACGCTTCGTGCCCGCCGGCGATCCGGAGCGCAACGAACTCCAGGCCCACCGGGCCCTGCTGGACCATGTCCCGGTGGACCCGGCCCGGATCCACACCGTGGCCACCTCCGACGGCGAATACCCCGACCCCGTCGAGGCCGCCGCCGAATACGCCACCGCCGTGCGTGCCCATCTCGCCGCTCACGGAGCGTTCGACCTGCACCTGCTCGGGATGGGCCCGGACGGGCATATCAATTCGCTGTTCCCCGGTCATACCGACACGATCGGCGAGGAACACGAATACGCCGTCGCGGTCACCGATTCCCCCAAGCCACCGCCGGTGCGGGTCACGCTGACCTACCCGGCGATCCGCCGCTCCCGCCATGTGGTCCTGGTGGTCTCCGGCTCCGGGAAGGCCGAGCCCGTCGCGGCGGCGGTGAACGGGGCCGAGCCCTTGGAGGTCCCGGCGGCGGGCGCGCACGGTGCGGAGTCGACCATCTGGCTGCTGGATGAGGACGCCGCCGCCGGACTGCGCTGACCGCGGCTCCTCTTTCGATATCGCAGCAGCGAGTTGCGTTGACGCCGGCACAACCACCACGGACGCTGCCGACGCCCCGGCCGCGAACGGAATCGCTTCGGCGACAGCACACCGCACCCGCCGGCGCGAGTTCCGCGCCGCCGGGCGCCGCGACCATGGAGGAGCCGCCGAGCCGCGCAGCCGGGGGCGACCGCGGGAGCCGGGCGGCATGCCGGCGTCGGTCCGGGATCGTCTTCTCAGCCGGCCGGCGCAGTTCCCGGGCGGGGCAATCCCAGTGATGCCACAAGATCCAGCATTTCCGCATGGTGCAGCGCCGCGGGATCCCGCGCGACCGGATGGATATGGCCGTCGATCTCCAGGGCCACCAGACCGTGCATACGACCCCACACCCGGAGCGCCAGCGCCGCCGCGGCCGGAGTCACCTCCGGGATGTCCTCGCGAACCTTCGCCACATAGTCGGGGTGCAGTTCCGCCCAGGAGCCGCTCTCGGATGGTGGCGGTTCGGCGGCGGCCACCAGCCGGGTGAGTTCGCGGCAGACGCGGCGCGCGGTGCGATCCACCGGACCGTTCTCCGGCGGACGGTAGCCGGGGACGGGTTGCCCGTAGAACAGCCGGAACCCTTCCGGGTTCGCCAGCGCCCAGGTGCGCAGCGCACCACCCCAGGCCACCAGCCTGCCCGCCGGATCGTGCTCGGGCACGGCGTCGACCGCCGCCCGCAGTGACTCCGCCAAAGATTCGCCGATACCCCGGATCAGCGCGGTGATCAAATCGTCCCGGGTCGGAAAGTAGCTGTAGATGGCACGCGCGGTCATGCCCATCTCCCGGGCGATACCGCGTAGCGAAATCGCGCCCGGTCCGTCCTCGGCCATCTGCCGCAACGCGATGGATTCGATCTCCCGCGTGGTTTCCGCGCGCAGCCGCGCACGGCGGCTCGGCACGCCCGTATCGGTCTCGACCACCTTGACAGGATACAGAGCATCAATATTCTTACCCGTGTCATTACTACACGCCGTGTACTAACAGATCGGAATTGTATGCCCGCCTATGTGATAGCCGATGTGGAGGTCCTCGACGAGGAGGCGGGCCGGGCCTACGCTCCCGTCGCCCAGCAGTCGATACTCGAATACGGTGGCCGCTATCTGGTCGCCGGACCCACCTCCGGCACCGTCGAAGGCACCTGGGATCTACCCCGGCTGGTGATCATCGAATTTCCCGATATGGAGCGGATCCGGGAGTGGTACGACTCCCCCGGGTATCGCGAAGCCCGCCGGATCCGCGAGGGCAAGATGCGGATACGCCTGCTGTTCACCGAGGGCACCCCGCCCGAGGGCTTCACACTCCCGTCCTGAGTCCACGGCCGGCTGCGCGGTCGGCGGGGTGATCTTGCCCGGTTTCGTCAGGTCGGGAGGCGCCGAACATCGCCCGGCGCCCAGGGGACCGAAAACAGCCACCACGTGGGCGCCGGCCAAGAGCACCTGCACCGGGTGCACCGCGGCCGCGCGGTCTTCTGTTCCCGGGCGACCCGGAGACACAAACGGTCCGCAGCCGCGGCAACGGCGCACCCGAGCCGGTGCGACACGATGTGGTCCGGTAAACCATCCGGTCACCGACTCCGCCCCCTAGGCTGGTGCAGTGAGGACCCGGTGAGTATCCAGGACCCCGACCAGCGGTTCCGCGCGGAGATCGCGGCGCTGCGCGCCCCCGCGCCGACGCCCTCCGATCAGGCCCTGCCCCCGGGCTTCACCGGACAGGACTTCGTGGAGTTGTTCGAGGCCCAGGTGCTGAGCCGGCAGGCCGATCTCGCCGCGCGGCGGCTGGGTGCGAGCGGGCGGGGCTTCTACAGCATCGGTTCGTCGGGACACGAGGGCAATGTCGCGCTGTCAGCGGCGAGCCGGAGCACCGATCCGGTCCTGCCGCACTATCGTTCGGGCGCCTTCTTCGTCCATCGCGCCCGCCGGGCCGGGGTGACGGACCCGGTGCGCGATATCCTGCTGGGCGTGGTGGCCGCCGCGACAGACCCCATTTCCGGGGGCCGGCACAAGGTGTTCGGCAGCGCGGTGGCCAATATCGTCCCGCAGACCTCCACCATCGCCTCGCAGCTGCCGCGCGCGGTCGGGCTCGCGTTCGCTCTCGAACGCGCCGACCGGCTCGGGGTGGCCTGTCCGTGGCCGGCGGACGCGGTGGTGCTCTGCGGTTTCGGGGATGCCTCGGCCAATCATTCAACCGCGGCGGGCGCGATCAACGCCGCCGTCCACACCGCGTATCTCGGCGTTCCCGTCCCGGTGCTGTTCGTCTGCGAGGACAACGGAATCGGGATCAGTGTGCCCACTCCGCCCGATTGGATCGAGCACGCCTACGGGCACCGGCCGGGCCTGCGCTGGTTCGCGGCCGACGGCTGCGATCTCCGCGACGCGGTGGCCGGCGCTCTGGCGGCAGTGGACTGGGTACGCGCCCACCGCCGTCCGGCGTTTTTGCATCTGCGCACGGTGCGACTGTTCGGGCACGCCGGATCCGATGTGGAGAGCGCCTACCGCGACACCGCCGCGATCGAGGCCGGCCTGGCGCGCGATCCGGTCACCGCTACCGCGCGACTCCTGATCACGGCCGGTATCCGTACCCCACGCGAACTGCTCGACCATTACGACCGCCTCGCCGAGCAGGTGGCCGCGACCGCGGACGAAGTATGTGGCGAACCGAAACTCGCCACCGCGGACGAGGTACTCGCACCGCTGGCCCCGGACCCTCCGAACGACGAGACAGCACGCCGGAGACCCCGCCCGCCGGTGACCGCCGGGCTCACCCCCGCGCTCCACCCGGCAGAAGACGAGCTTCGTGGCACAACGGAGTCCGAGGAGGAAGCGGACAGCGCGCCGGACACGCCTCCGCAGACCCTGGCGCAGGCGATCAACCACACCCTCGCCGACCTGCTCGCCCGCGACCCCGATGTCCTGGTCTTCGGCGAAGATATCGCCCGCAAGGGCGGCGTCTACGGCGTGACCAGAGGGCTGCGCAGACGGTTCGGTCCCCGACGGGTGTTCGATACCCTCCTCGACGAGCAGAGCATCCTCGGTACGGCCCTGGGCGCCGGACTCGCGGGGTTCGTACCGATTCCGGAGATCCAGTACCTGGCCTACGTGCACAACGCGCTGGACCAGTTGCGCGGCGAGGCGGCGACCCTGTCCTTCTTCTCGGCCGGCCGCTACCGCAACCCGATGGTGGTGCGTATCGCCGGCTACGCCTACCAGCGCGGATTCGGCGGGCACTTCCACAACGACAATTCCGTTGCCGCGCTGCGCGATATACCCGGCGTGATCGTGGCGTCGCCGGCCCGGCCGGACGATGCCGCGGCCGCGCTGCGCACCTGCGTCGCCGCCGCCCGCGCGGACGGCCGGGTTTGTGTTTTCCTGGAGCCCATCGCCCTCTACCACACCCGTGACCTGTACGAACCCGACGACGGGCAGTGGGCGGCGACCGGCTCGGAAACCGTCTCCGCGCCGATCGGCCGGGCCCGCGTCTACGGCGAGGGAACGGATCTGACGATCGTCGCCTTCGCCAATACGGTGCCGATGAGCCTGCGCGTGGCCCGCCGCCTCGCGCGGCGCGGTATCGGTGCGCGCGTCCTCGATCTGCGCTGGCTCGCCCCGCTCCCGTACGCCGATCTGATCCAGCACGCCGCGGCCACGGGGCGGGTCCTGGTCGCCGACGAGACCCGGCGCAGCGGCGGCGTCTCCGAATCCGTGTGCGCGGCACTGGTGGACGCCGGTTTCACCGGCACACTGACCCGGGTCACCAGCGCGGACAGTTTCGTACCGCTGGGGCCCGCCGCCGCGACCGTCCTGCTGAGCGAAGCCGATATCGAGGCCGCCGCCGACCGTTCGCTCTCCCCGGGCCGGGGGTGATCCACCGCCGCGCCACAGGTCACCGGTCGATACCGTGAGACTCCTGCGAATCCGCTGTGCGCCCGCCGGGTTCACCACCCGGCGGGCACGCGACTGTCGGCCGGCCGCGGTCAGTCGATCGCCGTGAGGTCGTACACGGTGACCCCGTCGATCTCGGTCGCGGTGAAGTTGTCCTGCACCCACCGGCCGATCTTCGAGGCCTCCGATTGCGATGCCGACCCCGGTCCGCCGCCGCGACCACCGGCGATGAAGTAGTGGATCACGCCGTCGGCCACGTACTGCTGGAACTGTTCCAGCGTGGGAGACGGATCGCCGCCGCCGAAACCGCCGATCGACATCACCGGCACGTCTGCGGCCAGCTGATAGCCCGCGGCATTCATCGAACTCACGGTGGCCGCGGCCCAGGTGTAGGACCCGGCGTTCTGCCGGAGCAGCGCGGCGACGGCCGCACTGCTCTCGCCGCCCTGCCCCGGTATGCCCGCACCGCCATCCTGCTGCCCGTCGGGCCGTCCGCCCGTACCGTCGCCCCGGCCGTCGTCTCCCGCTCCCGCGAACGCAGCACCGGAACCACCGGACATCGCATCGGCATCCGCGGACCCGCCACCCGCGGCGCCGGGTGTGGCGCCCAGTTCTCCCGGGGCGGCACCCGTGTCACCGGAGGTAGCACCGGTCTCACCAGGGGCAGCGCCCTGGCCGCCTGGAGCACCGTCCATACCGCCGGGGCCCCTGTCCGGACCACCGGGTCCGCCGAAACCATCCGAGCCGGTGCTCGGCCCGGCCAGCACGATGGAGCCCGTATGCGGCGTGGCCAGAGTGTCGACGGTGTAGGCGACCGGACCGGCCAGCCCGACGAACAGCGCGGTCAGCACCGCGACCACCGATACCTTCCGTGCGCGGATCAGCACGGCCACCGCGGCGAGTGCACCGGCCCCGAGCACCACCCAGCGCAGCCACGGTACGAACTCCGCGGACCGGCCCAGGAACACCCACGAGGTCACCGCGGTCAGTGCCACGGTCCCTGCGAGGACCGACCGCACCCACAGCCGGTCGCGTTCCCGCCACAGCGCGACCCCGCCCGCGCCGGTCACCGCCGCGACCGCCGGGGCGAGTGCCACGGTGTAGTACTGGTGAAACGTCCCGGTCATGAAGCTGAACACCACACCGGTGACCAGTCCCCACCCACCGAACAGCAGCAGAGTCGCCCGCTGCCGATCGGTTCGCACCGCGCGGCCGCGCACCACCGTCGCCGCGACCAGCAGGATCAGTGCCGCCGGTATCAGCCAGCCGATCTGGCCGCCGATCGAGGCGCCGAACAGGCGCGCGATCCCGGCATCGCTGCCGAAGCCGCCGCCCGGACCGCCACCGGCGGAACTGAGCCGGTCGAGCCCGTTGTAGCCCAGGGTCAGTTCGATGATCGAATTGTGTTCCGAGCCGCCGAAGTAGGGCCGCGAATCCGCCGGCCACAACTGGGCGATCAGAATCCACCAGCCCGCCGCGGCCACCATCGCCGCGCCCGCCGCGCACAATTGGGTGATCCGCGTGCCCAGCCGTGGCGGTCCGGCGAACAGGTAGACCACGGCCAGTGCGGGCAGCACCAGCATCACCTGCAATTGTTTGGCCAGGAACCCGAATCCGACGAAGGCGCCGCACAGCACCGGCCAGCGCCAGCGTCCGTCCTCGACGGCCCGGGCCATCGCCCAGACCGCCGCGACCATCAGCAAGACCAGCAGCGCGTCGGGGTTGTTGAACCGGAACATCAGCGCGGCCACCGGGGTCACCGCCAGCACCAGGCCGGACACCAGCCCGGCGGTGGCGCCGAACGAGCGCCGCACCGTCGCCCACAGCAATGCCACCGAGGCGACCGCCATCAGTACCTGCGGCGCCAGCATGCTCCCGCTGCCGAAGCCGAACAGCCGCGCCGACAACTCCATCGGCCACAGCGCCGCCGGAGTCTTGTCGACGGTGACGGCATTGGACCAGTCAGAAGAGCCGAAGAAGAACGCCTCCCAGGATTTCGCGCCCGACTGCACGGCGGCCGCGTAGAAGGTGTTGGCGAACCCGTTGGCGGTGAGATTCCAGAAATATGCCGCCGCCGTACCCAGCAGCAGCACCGCGAGGCCGATCTTCTCCCAGGGCGTGTTCCGCCGGGCGGGTACCGCCACCGGGACGGGGGCCGGACGGCGCGTCATCGAGGTGGTCACGGCGCGACCTCCCGCACGGGACGGCCGACGGCGGCGGAACTGCTCGAATTCTCGGTCATGTGTTCCACGATCGCCCTCGATGCTCCTTCCCCCCTGGGGGCAGGCTGGGAAGAACCTGGGAGTCCGGCGGACGGCCGGATCACCCGGGGTTCCGATGCGGGAGCGGGGTGCCTTCCGGTTGCCAGGGAATTCGCAGGCCGTTGGCAGCTCGCCTCGAGGCCGGTTGCCCAGGATGGCCCTTGTCGGACCGGGGAACGCCCCCGGACCGGTGGCCTGAGGGTCAGGCCGCACGCAGAGGAGGAATATCTCGCAATGGCGAAGGTGATGAAGTCGAAGCTCGCGAAGGCGGCCGTGGTCGGCGGGGTCGGACTGGGGATGGTCGGCCTGGGCGCGGGCGCGGCGAGCGCACAACCGGGCCCGGACCAGCAGCACGGGAACCAGCCGCAGCAGAACCAGCCGCACTGGGACCAGCATCAAAACAACCCCGGGCCGAACCATCCCAACGGCCACGGCTTCTGGGTCTTCGACCGGTGGGTGCCGCTGCCCTGGTGATCAGAGAGGGTTCGCACCCGCGACCGGACCGGTCGTGACGCCCGGCCCCGCGGCGGAGTTCTGTCATCACGGAAGCCACCGTGGGGCCGCGTTCGTCGGGTGGGAGCCGCGCCGGAAACCGATGGCCGCCGCGCCACCGCGGCCCGTTCTGGGCGGATTCCGCTGTGCCCGAACGCTTTTTCGGGCACCATCTGATCGTGTGATGATCAGACGAGTTCATGGAGCTGCCCTGCTGGCCCTGGCCGCCGCGACGTTCGCACCCCTCACCACCGCACCCGCGGTCGCGGACGCACCGTTCACCGCACCCCGGGTCACCTTCGCGGGTACCGCACCGGGAACGGTGACCGCGACCCTGCACAACCCGAACGACCGGGGTCAGTGCTGGGCGGAGGCGGGAGTCGGCCCGGAGAACAACCATGTCTTCTTCGGGGAGGCGAAACCGGAATCGCTGGCCGGCCCGGGCCGGACCGTCGAGACCGCGCTGACGGGTCTCGAATCGGGGACCACGATCAACGCCCGCGGCGGCTGCGCCGACACCGGCCCCGCCGGCGGATACGAGCTGGGCGAATTCGTCACGGTCACCGTCCCCTAGCCGGATACGGCCCGCGAACGTCGAGACATCCGTCCTGGTGCGCACAGCGGTAGTGCGCTCTGCCCTCAGGGCCTGCCCGCTCCCGGCGCGGGCGCGGGGAAGGCCACCACCCGGCCGGTGGGTTCGGGTGTCTCCGCGCCGTACTCCTGGCCGACCACGAAGAGCCGGGGGCGGTCGGGGTCACGGTCGAGCACGCAGGCGAACGCACCGCGGTCGAATTCCACGGTGTCCAGGACCGCGCCGCCCTCGGCCACCCGGACGCAGTGCCGGTTACCCACATCCGCGTACCAGGCCGCGCCTTCGGTATCGAGGCAGATACCGTCGGGATGGTCGCCGGGCGTGGCTGCCCAGACCCGGCGGCCGGCGAGATCACCGGAGGGTGTGATGTCGTAGGCAGTGAGTCGCTCGGCATAGGATTCGGCGACGATCAGGGTGGCGCCGTCCGCGGTGATCGCCATACCGTTCGGGAACGCGAGATCATCGGCGACCCGGCGCACGCTACCGGCCGGAGTCACCAGCACGACAAATCCGGGTGCGAACTCCCCGCCGGGGAAATCGAATCCGATGCTGTTGACGTAGGCATTGCCCCGGGCGTCGGCGACGATATCGTTCCACGGTGTATCCGTTTCACCGGCGAGATCGGCGTGCCTCACCAGGCTGCCGCCGGGGTCACGGCGCAGCAGGCGCCGCCGGCCCGAATCGACGATCAGCAGCCGCCCGTCGGGCAGGAAGTCGATACACATCGGGAACGAGCGCACAGCGGCGATCACCTCACCATGTCCCGGGCCGTCCACCGCGATCACCTGATTCGCGCCCCAGTCGGAGAACCACAGCCGGCCCTCGTGCCAGCGCGGCGATTCACCGAACACAACTCCCTCGAGCACTACCTCTGGTGTCTCCACGTGATATTCCCTTCGTTCGCCGGTGGTGATACAGACCTGGCGACTGCCCGGAATTAATCGCTCGGCGCGGCCGTGGAGCGCGGCGGCGAGCTTGCGATCAGCCGATTCCGTACGCGGCGAAGGCGTCGAGCAGGGCGCGTGGCCGCTGATCGGTTCTCGGTATGAACGACGTCAGAACCGGCCACCTCCCCGTCCCCGGCGCGACCCTGCACTACGAGATGCGCGGCAGCGGCCCACTGCTCCTGCTGCTACAGGGCGGCGACGGCAACACTGCCCGCGGCGCCGACCTGGCCGGACGACTCGCCACCGACTACACCGTGGTCGTCCCCGATCGCCGCGGCCTGTCCGGCAGCGTGCTCGACGACCCGGACGCGCCGGTGACGGTGGCCACCCACGCCGACGACACCCACCGCCTCCTGGCAGCCCTCACCGACGAGCCGGCCCGGATATTCGGCTCCAGCTACGGCGCGCTCATCGCGCTCACCCTGGCCGCCGACCACCCGGAACAGGTGGACACACTGGTCGCCCACGACCCGGCCACCATCGGCTTGCTCCCGGCACCGGCTCGCGACCGCGCCGAACGCGATCTCGCCGCGCTCGACGAGATCCACCGTGGTGAGGGAGCCCTACCCGCACTCCGGAAACTCGCGGAGTTGGTCCACGCCGACTTCTCCGATCGGGAAGCCGGCATCGCCCCGCCCGCACCGCGCGGGCCGGATGAGCTGGACGACCTGCACTTCTTCCTCTCCCGGGACCTTCCCGAGATCCGCTCGTCGGAGGTCGGCGCCGAACGAATCGCCGCACTGACCACGATGCCGGTCCGCATCGTGCCGGCCGCCGGGTGCGGGTCCCGAGAGATCTGGAACTACGACTGCGCCCGGGCCCTGGCGGCGCTGATGGGCGATGAGATCACCGAATTTCCTGGAGGACACAGTCTCTCCACCCATCCGGCCGCCTTCGCCGCACGGCTGCACGAGGTACTCCGAAGCGATCGGCACCCTATTACCACCCCGGCCGCGAAAAATGCATGAGGGGGCCGACCGCCCCGCGGGGCAGCCGGATCAGTCAGCGATCGGAGGCTTGACCGCGCGCTCGCCCAATCGCTCGATCACGGCGCCCGCGAAGTCTGCGACCGGGACCACCGCGCTGCCGTCGTCGGTCACATCCAGGCGGCGCAGTCCATCCCGGAAGTCCTGGTCCCAGAACGGGTAGACGCTCAGCTCGACTTGCTCGTCACCGGAGCGCAGCTGCACGAAGGACGGCTGGAGGTCGGTCGAGCCGTCGTGCAGTCGCGCATGATTGATCCGCGCCGCATGACGCAGACCGGCGTCCATATTGTCTTTGGCCACATCGACCGGAGATCCGGCGGCGGACAACGGCCCCAGCGCATCTTCCAACCGCGGCAAGAATTTGGACCGTACCGCGATAGCCAAGTCGTCGCCCGCGTTCAATCTCAGATGGCGTGCCGATTGCAAAGCCTCGCCGAGCCACTCCGGGAGTGCAGGAGTCTCCCGGACGCCGAACGAAATTTCCCTGGTCCACCCGTCCGGGTCGTCCACCAGCAGGCGGTGGTCGAGCCGGCCGAATACCTGATCGTCGAGCACCTCGGCAGGCGGAGCGCTGTCGCCGCGGTCGAAAATCCGGACCCGCAGCGTCCGATCGCCGCGTTCGCCCGTGGTTTCCAGCACGACGCGAGAGTCCCCACCGGTAGAGCGAGCCGAGTACGCCGTCGTATCACTCAGCGTCAGCCCGATATCATCTCGCCGTCGGGCAGGCCAATCCGGCAGCTGCTGGTCGAGCCAATCCCATGCCCGGGCAGTTCTTTCCGCATCGGTACGGCGCAGAGCCATTTCGGTAGTACTACCCGGAAGGTCATGAGTCGCGGCAGCAACCAGTCGTTCGCCTCGCTCACTGGCGCCTTCACTGACCGATGCGCCCGATCCGGCGTGCTCGGCGTGCAGGTGGATCCAATCTGCCTGCCCGCTCGAACGCCGGCTCAGTAGCCCCACCAAGTCGTTGCGAAGCCGCCGGAATAGCTCATCTCCGGACCCTCTCACCGGTCGGCACCCGCTGCCGGAGCCACAGCATTCCGCCCACGACGAAACAGAGAGCCCGCGAACGACGGGAGGACCCCGGGTGGAGGCACCACCGCGCCGGATCCGACCGGCGCGCGCCCCTTACGAAGTCCCACAGTTTCACAATAGGGGCCGCTGAGCAGGCCGGCCACTACCCGTACTGTGAGTTGCTACGTGTCGACTCGGCCGCTCTCTTGGAAGCCACCGATCGTCGACGAAGTGCATCTACCCCCGGACTCGATGCGCGCGAACGCCTCCGCGCACCGAAATTTCCCGGTGGACGCTCCGGCGGCTACTTTCCGGTGGTGAGCTCCCCGAGCGCGCCCAGCAGGAACCCGTTCACCGCGTCCGTCGCCTCCAATTGCACCAGATGACCGGCGCTCGGCACCGATTGCACGGCACGCAGATCCGGAAGCAGCGCGCGCATCGTGGCGAGCGGGTCGCGGCCGCTGAACCCTTCCATATCGGGGTCGTTCTCGCCGTAGACGAAGTACACCGGGACCGTGGGGACCGCCTCGGCATACTCGGCCGTCAGTTCCCAGTTGCGATCGATGGCCCGATACCAGTTCAGGCCGCCGGTGAACCCGGTGCGCTCGAAATCTCCGGCCAAGGTGTCGAATTCGGCCTCCGAAAGCCACGACCAGGGCAGTTCCGGCGCCGCGGGCAGCGCATCGATGTAGCGGGTTCCCGGCGGGTTCTTCCACACGTCGAGATAGTGGAAATCCCCACTCAGCGCGAAGTAGACCCGGGAAAGGAATTCGCGTGGCCGTTCCGCCAGATGCCCGTCGGCCACGCCGGGTTCCTGAAAATACTGCAGGTGCAGGAAATGTCGCTCGGCCATCTTCCCCCAGTAGTACCCGGGCGGTTTCGGGGCGCGCGGGGCAAAGGAGTTGTTCAGGATTACCAGTCCGCGCACCCGCTCCGGCGCGCGCAGCGCGAGCTCCCACAGCAGGGCCGCGCCGAAATCGACGCCCACGAAAACCGCCTGTTCGGCGTCGATGTCGTCGAGCAACGCGAGCAGGTCACCGACCACAGCCTCATTGGTGTAGTCGTCGATCGACTCCGGCGCGCCGGTCCGGCCCGCGCCGCGCAGGTCGGGGGCCAGGGCCCGGTATCCGGCGGCGCCGGCCGCGGCGAGCTGGCGGTGCCAGACGTACCAGGTGTGCGGGAATCCGTGGCAGAAGATCACCGGGTGGCCCCGGCCCTGTTCGGCGACATGCATCCGCACGCCGCCGGTGTCGACGAACCGGTGTGTCGGCTCCACCGAACCTCCCGAATACTAGAACGCGTTACAGTTTCACGGTAACGTCCCGGGACTGTGAGCGGAACACCACACCCCCTGCAGAATCGGATCGCGGTGGTCACCGGCGCCAGCCGTGGGATCGGCAAAGGTATCGCCCTCGAACTGGGCGCCGCCGGCGCGACCGTCTACGTCACCGGACGATCGGACCGGCCGGGCGGACTCCCGGGCACCGTGGGCGAAACGGCCGCGCGGATCGACGAACTCGGCGGCATCGGCGTGCCGGTGGTCTGTGATCACCGCGACGACGCGGCTACCGCCGCGCTCTTCGAGCGAATCGGCAACGACCACGACCGGCTCGACATCCTGGTGAACAACGTCTACAACTCCCCCGCCGCCGCCCGCTGGCTCGGCCGCAAATTTTGGGAGGTGCCACCCGCGGCGTGGGACGAAACCTTCGAGGTGGGTGTTCGCTCGCACTACGCGGCCGCGGTCTACGCCGCGCCGCTGCTGTTGAAAGGCGCCGGCTTGATCGTCAATGTCTCTTCACCGGGTTCCCAGCGGTATATGCACAACGCGGTCTATGGGGTCGCCAAGACCGCACTCGACCGGATGACCGCCGATTTCGCGCGCGACCTCGCCGGCACCGAGGTGACCGCGGTCTCGATCTGGCCGGGCATCGTCGACACCGAACTACTGCAGATGGTGCCCGCCGACGCGGACGGCAACCGGGTGGTGACACTTCCCGGAGAGGGCAGTTTCGACCTGAACCAGGCGGAGACCCCGCGGTTCGCGGGCCGCGCGGTGGTGGCCCTCGCCACCGACCCCGAACGCGGGAAACGATCCGGGCAGGCCTGGAAGGTCGCCGATCTGGCCGGCGACTACGGGTTCACCGATGTGGACGGGAGAGTCCCCCGCCACGACTGACCGGCAGGTCAGGCGAATTTGATCTCCAGCCCGATCCCCAGGATCGCGATGAACCAGACCATGCCGGTGAAGATGGTGATGCGGTTGAGGTTCTTCTCGGCGACGGTCGACCCGGACAGGCTCGACTGCATCCCACCACCGAACAGGCTGGACAGACCTCCGCCCTTGGCCCGGTGCAGCAGCACCAGTAGCACCAGCAGCAGGCTGGTGACGATCAGGAGGATATCCAGGAACATCCGCATGCCGGACAGTCTAGAGGGTGCGACGGAGCGAATCCCATTCGCCGTCCGAGCACGACCGCCGCGACGGCAGGGCCCGCAAAGCGCACGGCCGAAGCGGAACGCAGGTACACGGACGCGCACGGCGGCAGCAAACGCGGAGGTACCCAGGGAACGCACGGCCGCAGCGAACGCGGAGGTACGCAGGGAGCGCACGGCCGGAGCGAACGCGGAGGTACGCAGGGAGCGCACGGCCGGAGCGAACGCGGAGGTACGCCTATGGCCGCGGTTCCACCGATACCAGGTGGGTGAGCGTCTCATCGTGCGCGAACTCCGACACCGCCCGCTCACGCGTCAGATCCTGGGCCGTCAGCCGCACCTTGTGCTGCTGCATGTGCTCGGACCAGGACCGCACCACGAACGCCTCCACATAGCGGTCCGTACTGCCCACATCGCGGTACACCCGCCATTCCATCGCGCCGGTGCGCTGCCGTGAGCGCCCCACGAAGCTCATGGCCGCCAGGAATTCCGGCACCTTGTCCGCCGGGACGTCGTAGTCCTTGAGCACCAGCACCGGGCCGTCGTCGGGGTCCGGTTCCACCACCAGTTGCGGTTCCGGCCAGTACGCGTGCGGCGTCAGATCGAAACCGGGCGTGAACTGCCGCAGCGGCAGCCAGATCGTGCTGACCGCGCACACGCCGAGCAGCACCGCCGCCGCCAGCAGCGCGGTGACCGCGCCGTACGCCCCGGCGGCCAGGCCCCACACCACCGAGCCGATCGCCTGCCCGGCCATGAACACCAGCAGGTACACCGACAGTCCCCGGGCCCGGACCCAGCCGGGCAGCAGCAACTGCATGGTCGCGTTCATGGTGGATAGGGTCAGCAGCCAGGACGCGCCCGCGAAGACGAGCAGGAGCAGCACCAGCGCCTCCACCCGCAGCAGCGCGGTACCGCCGCAGGCGATCCCGAACACCACCGCGGCGACCGCGACCTGCTGGGTCGGGGACAGCAGGGCCCGCACCCGGGCCAGGCCCAGCGCGCCGAGGACCGCGCCCACGCCGAGCGCGCCCAGCATGAGGCCGTACCCGGAGGAGCCGAGCCCGAGCTGGTTGCGCGCGATCACCGGTAGCAGCGCCCACAGCGCGCTGGCGGGCGCGACGAACAGGGCGGTGCGCAGCAGAACGCGCCGGATCGCGGGCGCGGATTTGATGAAGCGGCTCCCCGCCTGCAGGGCCGCCAGCGGCCGTTCACTGGGCAGGTCCTTGGCCACGCGCGGCCGTCGCCAGAACAGCAGCGCCGCGACGATCGCGGCGAACGATACGGCGTTGAGCGCGAATACCAGTGCGGGACCCGACACGGCGACCAGTACACCGGCGATGGCCGGTCCCACCGCCCGGCCGATGTTCATGTTCATACTGCCGAGCGCGGCGGCCGAGGGAATCTGATCCCGGGGCACCAGTTCGGGCTGGATCGCCTGCCAGGCGGGCCCCACCACCGCTTGGCCGCAGCCGAGCAGGAACAGCAGCGTGAGCAGTACCGAGGGGGTGGTGTGCCCGGCGGCGGTGGTTACCGCCAGCGTGATCGCCAGTACCGCCATGGTGGTTTGCGCGCCGAGCAGCAGGCGGCGGCGGTCCAGCAGGTCGGCCAGTACCCCGGACGGAATAGCCAGGATCATCACCGGCAGTGTCGTCGCGGTCTGCACGAAGGAAACCAGCGCGGCGGCATTGGGTCCGTCGACCAGCACCCACTGCGCCCCGACCATCTGCATCCAGGTGCCCAGATTGGATACCAGCTGCGCGATCCACAGCGCCCGATAGACCCGCGACCGCAATGGCGCCCAAGTGGAAACTGGTTTCGCTGCGGCTGTAGTCACTCGGGACAGCATAGCGTCGCGCTCTGACCGGCCCGCCGGGCGAAGGGACCCGCGATCGGATCCCGCCGGGGCACAGGTCCGGCCCGCATCGGCCCGGCGCCGGAGCCTGCCGGGCCCGCGAACCGGCTCCGCGCGCGACCGTGATCCGGCGCGGCGTGAGCTCACGCGGTGAGCCGGTCGTCCTCGCTGATGAACCAGGTCGCGATGACGCTCACCACCGCGGTCGCCGCCAGATAGCCGCAGGCCGGCCACGGCGCCGAACCGCCGACCGCGATCAGCGCCGTGACGATCATCGGGGTAAGGCCCGACGCGTAGATCCCGGAGAACTGGTAGACGAAAGACAGGCCGGTGTACCGCACCTCGGCCGGGTACAGTCCCGCGTACAAGGTGCCCTGCGCTCCGTAGAACACTGCGTGCGCCACGCCGAACACCGCGATGATCGCGAGGGTGAAGACGACGATGTTCCTGGTCTCGAAAAGCGCGAACACCGGGTACACCAGCACGCCGTAGGCCGCGATGCCGGCGATGTAGACCCGGCGCGGCCCGAAGCGGTCGGCGAGCAGACCGGACACCGGGATGAGCGCCGCCATCACCACCGCGGCGACGGTGACCGCCACCAGCACCGGCACCTGCTCGAAACCGAGATGCCCGGTCGCGAACGTGATCGCGAAGACACCCCAGGTGTTGAACGCCGCGCCCTCACCCCAGCGCGACAGCAATCCGAGCACGGTGTTGCGCCGGGAGCGGGCATTGCGGAACAGCTCCACCACGGGCACTTTCGAGATCCGGTTGAGCCGGTCGACCTCCCGGAAGGCGGGTGTCTCGTCGATCTTGAGACGCACCACCAGGCCGATCAGCACCAGCACCAGGCTGGCGCCGAACGCGATCCGCCAGCCGTAGTCGAGGAACGCCGTTTCGCTCAGCGTCGTCCGCAGCACCGCGAACACACCGGTCCCCAAGGCGAGCCCGAGTGCCAGCCCGACCTGCGGATAGCTGCCGAACAGGCCGACTTTCCGGCGCGGGCTGTGCTCGACGGCGAGCAGCACCGCGCCGGCCCACTCACCACCCAGCGCGAAACCCTGCAGCATCCGCAGCAGCAGAAGCAGGATCGGGGCCGCGACGCCGATCGCGGCCGCGGTGGGCAGCACACCCATCAGTGCGGTGGCCCCGCCCATGATCGCCATGGTCAGGGCCAGTGTCTTCTTGCGGCCGATCCGATCACCGATATGACCGAAGACGAGTCCGCCGACCGGCCGCATCACGAAGCCGACAGCGAAGGTCGCGAACGACAGCATGGTTCCGACGAACGCGCTGCTGTTCGGGAAGAAGAGTTTGTCGAAGACGAGACCCGCCGCGGTGGCGTAGAGGAAGAAGTCGTACCACTCGACGGTTGTGCCGATCAGGCTCGCCACCACCGCTTTCCTGGTGTCGGCGGCCCCGAGCCCGGCGGCGGGCGTCGTGGCGCGATCGTCCGGGTGGGTCGCGGCCGGCCCTGTTTCCAGTAGTGACATCGTGTTCCCTTCGCTCCCGCGTCGATCGCCGAGCGAGGATATGAGGACAACGGCCCAGGTAGGAAGCGTTGGAATCAGCACGATTCGAGCGGCGGGCGGGTTTCAGCGCACGGGACCCGGCCGCGCGCCGGGTAGCATCGCCGTCATGCCGGGACCAGCGCTCCGAATCGGCGCGGCTCTGTCGCTGCTGCTGCTCACCGCGACAGCGTGCTCGGACAACGAGCCGGCGCCGCCCGCACCCGAACCCACGCCCATAGGCCACACCTATATATCCACCGAGGTCACCGGCACACCCATCCCCGGCGGCGGTCCGCTCACCCTCACCTTCGCCGACGACCGGATCTCGGCGGAGGCCGGATGCAACACCCACAGCGGTACGGTGGATCTCCGCGACCACGTCCTGCACGTCTCCGAGCTCGCGAGCACGCTGGTCGGCTGTCCGGGCGACCGGGCCGGCTCCGACACCTGGGTCGGCGACCTGCTGCGCGCGGACCCCACCTGGCAGCTCGATAAGGATCGGCTGACGCTGACCGGGAAAAGCACAACCGTCGTCCTCACCGACAAGAAGGTGCTGCATCCGGACCGCCCGATCCGCGGCACCGAATGGGTGGTGACCTCCCTGCTCACCCCCGACGCTCGGATCAGCTCACAGACCGTCGATCAGGTCCGGCCGACGCTCACCATCGCCGGCGACGATTCGCTCACCGGATTCGCCGGCTGCAACCGGATGACCGGCCGGGCGGTGGTGACCGGACCACCGGCCGGAGCCGATATAGCGTTCACCGCGGCCACGACCCGGATGATGTGCGGTCCGGAGATCATGGAAGTCGAACAGACAGTGCTGGCCGCACTGGACGGTACGGCACAGGCCACCGTGGACGCCGATACCCTCACCCTGCGCAACCCCAACGGCCACGGGCTGATCCTGCGCGCCGGGTGACTTCGCCGACCGGATTTCCCGCCGGCCGACTGCTTCCGCGGCGACGACCCGCGCGTGATGGTATCCGGACCGGGCCGGCGACAGCACACGGTGCGCGAACCGATGAGGCCCGCCAGTGGGGAACCGGCGGGCCTCATCGGGTTATCGATCGGTCAGGGCAGCGGCCCGCCCGCCGCGATGGCGGACAGGGTGGCGAATTCGTCGCCCTTGAGCGACGCCCCACCCACCAGGGCCCCGTCGATATCGGTCTGCCTGGTCAGCTCGCCGACGTTCTTCGCGTTCACCGAACCGCCGTAGAGCACCCGGACGATCTCGGCGACCTGCTCGCCGGCCAGCTGCACCAGCTCGCCGCGGATCGCGCCGCAGACCTCCTGCGCGTCGGCGGGTGTCGCGACCTTGCCGGTACCGATCGCCCACACGGGTTCGTAGGCGATCACCACCTTCGCGATCTCCTCGGCCGACAGGCCCTTCAGCGAACCCCGCAACTGTTCGAGGTTGTACTCGACATGGGTGCCCGCGTCGCGCACATTCAGCCCCTCACCGATGCAGACGATCGGCGTGATGCCGTGCTTCAGCGCCTGCTTGGCCTTCGCCAGCACCGTGGCGTCGTCCTCGTTGTGGTACTGGCGGCGCTCGGAATGCCCGACCACCGCGAAGGCGCAGCCCAGCTTCGCCAGCATCGCCGCGCTGATCTCGCCGGTGTAGGCGCCCGCATCGTGCACCGACACATCCTGCGCACCATAGGTGATACGGAGTTTGTCGCCCTCGACCAGCGTCTGCACGCTGCGGAGATCGACGAACGGCGGAATCACCGTGACATCGACCTTGTCGAAGTACTTGTCGGGCAGCGCGAACGCGATCTTCTGTACCAGAGCGATGGCCTCGAGGTGATTGAGGTTCATCTTCCAGTTGCCCGCGATCAGCGGTTTCCGGGCCATCTACGCACCCTCCGCTTCCTCTAGCACGCTGATACCGGGCAGCGTCTTACCTTCCAGGTACTCCAGCGACGCCCCGCCACCGGTCGAGATATGCGAGAAATCGCCCTCCGGGATACCCAGCGCCCGCACGGCCGCGGCGGAATCACCACCACCGACCACGGTGAACGCGCCCTTACCGGTGGCCGTGGCGATGGCCTCGGCGACCCCGCGGGTCCCGGCCGCGAACTTCTCGAACTCGAACACACCCATCGGGCCGTTCCAGAACACGGTGCGCGCCTCGGTGAGCAGCGCCGCGAAACGCTGCACCGACTCGGGCCCGATGTCCAGGCCGAGCCGGCCGTCCGGGATCTCGTGCGCCGGTACGACCTTCGACTCCGCGTCGGCGGAGAAGGAATCGGCGACAACGATATCGCGGGGCAGATGGATGACATCGGCGTAGCGATCCAGCAGGCCCTTGCAGGTCTCGATCATCTCCTCCTGCAAGAGCGAGGAACCGACCGAGAGACCCTGGGCGGCAAGGAAGGTGAAGCACATACCGCCACCGATGACCAGGGTGTCGACCTTGGGGGCCAACGCCTCGATCACCGCGAGCTTGTCCGACACCTTGGACCCGCCGAGCACCACCGCGTACGGGCGATCGGTGGATTCGGTGAGCTTGGCGAGCACTTCGGCTTCGGCCGCGACGAGCGTGCCCGCGTAGTGCGGCAACAGTTTCGCCACGTCGTATACCGACGCCTGTTTGCGGTGCACCACACCGAACCCGTCGGAGACGAACGCACCGTCGTCACCGACCAGCTCCACCAGCGCGGCAGCCAGTTTCGCGCGCTCGGCATCGTCCTTGCTGGTCTCGCGCGGATCGAAGCGAATGTTCTCCAGCAGCAGCACATCGCCGTCGGTCAGGCCCTCGGACCGCGCCAGCGCGTCCTGACCCACCACATCACCGGCGAGCTGCACATTGCGGCCCAGTTCGGCGGCGAGCCGGGTCGCCACCGGAGCCAGCGACAGGGCCGGGTCGGGGGCGCCCTTCGGACGACCGAGGTGCGCGGTGACGACCACTTTCGCACCGGCTTCCACCAGCGCGCGGATGGTCGGCACCGAGGCCACGATGCGGCCCGGATCGGTGATCTGCCCGTTGTCCAGCGGAACATTGAGGTCGGAGCGCACGAGCACCCCGCGCCCCTCGACGCCCTCGGCGAGGAGGTCTTCCAAAGTTTTGACAGTCACGCCGTTCCTCAGAGGGATTTGCCGACGAGGCCGATGAGGTCGGCGAGGCGGTTGGAGTAGCCCCACTCGTTGTCGTACCAGGAGTAGACCTTCACCTGGTCGTCGATCACCTTGGTGAGCGGCGCGTCGTAGATCGACGAGTGCGGGTCGGTGACGATATCGCTGGACACGATCGGGTCGACGCTGTACTTCAGGATGCCCTTCAGCGGCCCCTCGGCGGCCGCCTTGAACGCCGCGTTGATCTCGTCGACTGTGGCCTTCTTGGCGAGATCGGCCGTCAGGTCGGTGATCGAGCCGGTGGGGATCGGCACCCGCAGCGAGTAACCGTCGAGCTTGCCGTTGAGTTCGGGCAGCACCAGGCCGATGGCCTTGGCCGCACCGGTGCTCGTCGGCACGATATTCACCGCGGCGGCACGGGCCCGGCGCAGATCCTTGTGCGGGCCGTCCTGCAGGTTCTGGTCCTGGGTGTAGGCGTGGATGGTGGTCATCAGGCCCTTGACGATGCCGAACTCGTCGTTCAGCACCTTGGCCAGCGGGCCCAGGCAGTTGGTGGTGCAGGAGGCGTTGGAGATGATGTTCTGGCTGCCGTCGTATTTGTCGTCGTTGACGCCCATCACGATGGTGATGTCCTCACCCTTGGCCGGGGCGGAGATGATGACCTTCTTCGCGCCCGCGGCCAGATGCCCCTTGGCCTTGGTGGCGTCGGTGAAGATACCGGTGGACTCGACCACGACGTCCACGCCCAGATCACCCCACGGCAGCGCCGCCGGGCCCTCCTTGATGGCCAGCGCCTTGATGCGCTGATCGCCCACCACGATGGTGTCCTCACCGTCGAGCGACACGTCCTGGGGCAGCCGGCCCAGGATCGAGTCGTACTTCAGCAGCGTGGCGAGGGTCGCGTTGTCGGTGAGGTCGTTGACCGCGACGATCTCGATATCGGTGGTGCCGAGCGCCTTCTGCGCCTCCACCGCCCGGAAGAAGTTGCGTCCGATACGACCGAAGCCGTTGATACCTACCCGGACAGTCACGTTATCGCTCCTCAGCTGTCAAGCGGATCGTTCCGATGCCCTGTCAACCCTAATGCCTCGCGGCAACCTCCCCGACAGGCACCTGGTGTTCGTGAGCACCGGGTATCCGGGCACCCGGCCGGAACACTCCGGCAGTTCCACCGGCTGTCCGGGATGATGGCGGAGATGCCGAACGAACCCGCTCCCGCGACTCCGCACATCCGCCCCGCCACCGCCGCCGGCACGTCCCGCGCCATCAGGACCCTCACCCGGGCCTTCGCCGACTATCCATGGACCCGGCACACCTCGCCGCCGACGATCACGAGCGGCGTCCGGCCACCTTTCAGGAGCTCTTCCTCATCCGGATCGGCCTACCGCACGGCAGGGTGTGGGTCGCCGACGACGGGGATGCGGTAGCCGTCCGGACCACCCCGGTCACCGCCACCGAGGCGGTGTTCACCGAACTCGCGCCACGCTTCACCGAACTGGCCGGGGATCGCGCGGCGGCGCACAGCGCGGCGGAAGCGGCCCTGGCGCCGCACCGCCCGGCCGGGCCCGTCCGGTTCCTGGGTACCGTCGGCGTCGGCCCCGCACGCCGGGGTACGGCCTGGGCCGCGCGGTGATCGAACCGGGCCCGGCCGCAGCGGAAAGCGACAGAGTCTCCGCCTTCCTGAAGACGTCGACGGCGGCCGATGTCCGGTTCTACGAACATCTCGGATTCCGGGTCAGCGCGGAGGTGGAGATCCCGGACAGCGGTCCCCGCATCTGGTGCATGCTGCGCTGAGCCCCCGGCTGTGCACCGCCGGCCGCCGGCCGCCGGCCGCCGGCCGGCCGGACCCGGCGCAGGCCGTCCGGCCGCACGCCTCAGGCGTCGTCGAGAAGCTCCGCGGTGACCGCCGATTCCGTATCCGGCACCCCGAGCTCCTTCGCCCGCCGGTCGGCCATCGACAGCAATCGTCGAATACGGCCCGCCACCGCGTCCTTGGTCATGGGAGGGTCGGCGAGCTGACCGAGCTCCTCGAGCGAAGCCTGCCGGTGTTCCACCCGCAGCTTCCCCGCCGCGGCCAAATGGTCCGGCACATCCTCGCCGAGCAGTTCCAGGGCACGTTCCACCCGGGCGGCCGCGGCCACCGCGGCCCGGGCGGAACGGCGCAGGTTCGCGTCGTCGAAGTTGGCGAGCCGATTGGCGGTGGCCCGGACCTCACGGCGCATCCGCCGCTCTTCCCAGGTGAGCCGGGTGTCCTGGGCACCCATCCGGGTGAGCAGGGCGCCGATGGCCTCACCGTCGCGGACCACGACCCGATCGGTGCCGCGCACTTCGCGGGCCTTGGCGGAGATCCCGAGCCGCCGGGCAGCACCGACCAGTGCCAGCGCGGCTTCGGGTCCGGGGCAGCTCACTTCGAGAGCCGAGGAACGGCCGGGCTCGGTGAGCGAGCCGTGCGCCAGGAAGGCGCCGCGCCACGCGGCTTCCGCATCCGCGACGCTACCGCCGACGACCTGGGCGGGTAGTCCGCGCACGGGCCGGCCACGGACGTCGAGCAGGCCGGTCTGCCGGGCCAGGGCCTCGCCCTCTTTCGCGACCCGGACCACATAGCGGGAGGATTTGCGCAGGCCGCCGGCGCTGAGCACATGCACATCCGACCCGTATCCGTAGAGTTCGAAGATCTCCCGCCGGAGCCGCCGGGCGATGGAGCCCATATCGACTTCGGCTTCGACTATCACCCGCCCGCCGACGATATGGAGGCCGCCGGCGAAACGCAGCAGGGCGGACAGTTCGGCTTTGCGCGCACTCACCTGTGTTACGGCGAGCCGGCTCAGCTCGTCTTTCACTTCGGCTGTCATCGCCACGAGACGTGCTCCTTTCCACCCAACCCGGACCGCACATCCTGACCCATGTGCCGTCCCTCGACTCGAAGCCCCGGCAACTGTGGCCGAGGCCCGTGGATCAGTTGATCCAGTGCGGCGGCGAGCTTTCCGGGGTCGTGCCGGTCGGTTCCCGCGTCGGCGACATCGGAAAAGATTACTCGCGCCCGTAATTGACCGGCAGCCCTGGCCACATGCTCACGCTCCCGCCCTTCCGGCACGCACCCGGAGTCGACCAGAACCTCGTCGACCGCGAAATCCGGTGCGTGCTGGGACAATACATGCAGATGTCGTTCGGCGGAGAACCCCGCGGTCTCACCGGGCTGCGCGGCGAGGTTCAGAATCAGCACTTTACGCGCCCGGGTGTGGACCAGTGCGTCACGGAGCCCGGGTACGAGCAGATGCGGTATGACACTGGTGAACCAGGAGCCCGGCCCCAGGATCACCGCGTCCGCGCCTTCGATGGCGGCGGTGGCCTCCGCACAGGACGGTGGATCGGCGGGCAGCAGCCGTACCCGCCGCACCTTGCCCGGCGTCGTGGCGACCGCGACCTGGCCGCGGATGCAGCGGCTCACCCGCGGATCGGCTTCCAGCCCGGATACGTCGGCCTCGATATCCAGTGGAATATTCGACATGGGCAGGACCCGCCCGCTGATACCGAGCAGCTCACCCACCTGGTCGAGGGCGGCCACCGGGTCCCCGAGCACCTCGGTGAGCCCGGCCAGCAGCAGGTTGCCCACCGAATGCCCGGCCAGGGCGCCGGTGCCGCCGAACCGGTGCTGCACGGTCCGGGTGAGTACCCCGTCGGCGTCGGCGGCCAGCGCGGCCAGCGCCATCCGCAGGTCACCGGGCGGCGGCACCCCGAGTTCGGCGCGCAGCCGGCCGGAGGAACCGCCGTCGTCGGCAACCGTCACCACCGCACTGATCCGGCGCGTGATGCGCCGGACCGCCGTGAGTGTCGCGTACAGCCCGTGGCCACCGCCGAGCGCGGCGACCGCGGGGCCGGACGGATCGGCGGCTCCGTTGTCCGCGCGACTCATTCGCGCCCCAGATCCCGGTGCAGTACCCGTACCGCGTCCACCGGCCCGTCCGCGCCCGCGTCGATCCGGCTCCCGGTGATCTTGCCGAGGGCCTCGGCGATCGCGACGCTGCGATGTCTACCGCCGGTGCAGCCCACTGCGACCGTCATGTAACGCTTCCCCTCTTGGCGATAACCCTGGGTGGTCAGCTCGATCAGGTGATCACAGGTCCGCAGGTAGTCGTCGGCGCCCGGACGCGACAGCACATAGTCGCTGACCACCGTTTCCTGACCACTGTGCTGCCGAAGTTCTGGTACCCAGTGCGGGTTCGGCAGGAAACGCACATCCAGCACCATGTCCGCGTCCAGCGGGACACCGTACTTGAATCCGAAGGATTGAACGGTCAACTGCAGCGCAGCGGGCGTGCCGCCGCCGTAGACCTCCTCCAGTTTCCGGTGCAACTGATGGATGGACAGTTCGGTGGTGTCGATGACCACATCGGCGGCGGCCTTCACTCCCGCGAGCCGGACCCGTTCGGCGGCGATGCCGGCCGACAGGGTCCCCTCGGCGCTGTCGTTCTGCAGTGGATGGCGGCGCCGGGCGAAACCGAACCGGCGGATCAGCACATCGTCGGAGGCCTCCAGGAACAGGATGCGCGTGGGGACGCCGCGGGCGCGGAGTTGTTCGGTGACGGCGGACAGGTCCCCGGTGAAGAACCGGCTGCGCACGTCCATGACGATCGCCAGCCGCAGGATGGGCGGATCGGCCGAGGAACCCAGTTCCACCATGCGGCCGATCAGCTCCGGCGGCAGATTGTCGGTGACATACCAGCCCAGGTCCTCGAGTACCCGCGCGGCCGTGCCCCGCCCCGCACCGGACAGGCCGGTCACCATCACGACTTCGACCGGGGTGCCCGAGCCGGAATCGGTACCCGGCACCACTGTCGTACTGTTGTTCGATTCGACGCGAGTCATGTACCACCCGGATCTTGTTCGGGAATTGCGTTTCGGTCACCCAGCTGTAGGTCGGCGCCCCCGGAAACTGTCGCGGGACGCAGGAACAAACGTACGTGACCGGCGCCGGTCGCCGTGCAGTTGCCGCGGCCGCCGCGCCGGAGGCTATCGCTCGTGCAGGGCCGCCAGTACCGCCTCCGCGGTGGCGCGGCCGATACCCGGTACCTCGATGATCTCCTCGACGGTGGCCTCTTTGAGTCGCGCGACCGAACCGAAATGGGTCACCAGCGCGGTCCGCCGGGTCTCCCCGAGCCCGCGGACCGTGTCCAGTGCCGATGCCGTCATCCGCCGTGACCGTTTGCTGCGATGGAAGGTGATGGCGAACCGGTGGGCTTCGTCACGCACCCGCTGCAGCAGGTAGAGGGCCTCGCTGGTACGCGGCAACACCACCGGGTCGAGTTCGCCGGGAACCCAGACCTCTTCCAGCCGTTTGGCCAGGCCCACCACCGCGATATCGGTGATGCCGAACTCCTCGAGCACCTCCGCCGCGGCCGCCACCTGCGGCGCGCCGCCGTCGACGACGTAGAGGTTGGGCGGATAGGCGAACTTGCGCGGCCGTCCGGTCTGCGGGTCGATACCGGGCCGGGTCACGATCTCCGCGTCGGCTTCCGCACCGACCGGGCCGGAGCCGTCGTCCGCCGGCGTACCGAATTCGGGCACCTGCGCCGACCCCGCGAGATCGGCCTGTTCGGTGGCATCGCGCTCCCGGCGCAGCCGGGCGAACCGGCGCCGGGTCACCTCGGCGATACTGGCCACATCATCCGAGCGCCCCTCGCCGGCGGCCTCCCGGATCGCGTAATGGCGATAGTCGGACTTCTTGGGCAGCCCGTCCTCGAAAACCACCAGCGAGGCCACCACATCGGTGCCCTGCACATGGCTGATGTCCACACATTCGATACGCAGCGGCGCGGTATCGAGGTCGAGGGCGTCCTGGATGTCCTGTAACGCCACCGAGCGCGAGGTCAGGTCGCCGGCGCGGCGGAGTTTGTGCTGGGCCAGCGCCTCCTTCGCGTTACGCGCCACCGTCTCGGCCAGGGCCTTCTTGTCGCCGCGCTGCGGTACCCGCAACCGCACCGATGCGCCGCGCAGGGTCGACAGCCAGCGCTGGACCTCCTCGGCATCGGCCGGGAGCTCGGGGACCAGCACCTCGCGCGGTACCACCGCCGCGGCCTGGTCACCCGTGGTCTGCTCGGCCACAGCGGTCTGCTCCGCGTAGAACTGGGTGAGGAACTGTTCCACCAGCGCGGCCAGTTCACCGCCCCGCTCCGGGGTATCGGCCGCATCGCCGGATTTGTCGACCACCCAGCCACGCTGCCCACGTACCCGGCCGTCGCGGACATGGAAGATCTGCACGGCGACCTCCAGGTCGTCCCCCGCGAAGGCGATCACATCGGCGTCGGTGCCGTCGCCCAGCACGACGGCCTGTTTCTCCAGTGCCCGGCGCAGGGCCCGCACATCGTCGCGCAGCCGGGCCGCTCTCTCGAAATCGAGGTCCTCGGCGGCCGCCTGCATCCGGCGTTCCAGGTCCTTGACCATCCGGTCGGTGCGGCCCGCCAGGAAATCGCAGAAATCGTCGACGATCTGCCGGTGCTCGGCGGCGGAGACGCGGCCCACACACGGGGCCGAGCACTTGTCGATATAGCCGAGCAGACACGGGCGGCCCATCTGGCTGTGCCGTTTGAACACCCCGGCCGAGCAGGTGCGGGCAGGGAAGACGCGCAACAGCAGATCGAGAGTCTCCCGGATCGCCCAGGCATGGGCATACGGGCCGAAATAGCGCACCCCCTTCTTCCGGGCGCCCCGGTAGACGAACAGCCGCGGGTACTCCTCGTTCAGCGTGACCGCCAGTACGGGATAGGACTTGTCGTCGCGATAGCGGACGTTGAACCGCGGATCGAACTCCTTGATCCAGTTGTACTCGAGCTGCAGCGCTTCCACCTCGGTGGAGACCACGGTCCATTCCACGCTCGCGGCGGTGGTGACCATCTGGCGGGTCCGCGGATGCAGTGCGGCGATATCGGCGAAGTACGAGTTGAGCCGATTGCGCAGGCTTTTCGCTTTGCCGACATAGATGACCCGGCCGTAGGAGTCCCGGAACTTGTAGACACCGGGTTCGAGCGGAATGGAGCCGGGCTGCGGCCGGTACGTCGCGGGATCTGCCACGTATCCAGCGTAGTAGCGGCCTCGGACACATCCGGCCGCCGGTCGGCACGGGCCGCTCGCACACCGGCGACCCGGCGCCGCCGGTCCTGCCGGGGCCCACCTCATGCACCCGCGCCGCCGGTATCCGCCACCCGGCCGGTCACGGCCCGTTTCCCTCACGCGGGGCGAGTTCGGCCGCCGCTGTCGCCGTGTCCCGCTAGAGTTCGAATATGCGCCCGATACAACGGATTCGGTACGCGCTGACGGTGACGGCGCTGCTCGTGGCAGGCTCGCTCAGCGGATGCTCCGACAATACCGGGGCCGCGGGCCCCTGTACCCCGGCACCGAACGGCACCCCGGTGACCGCCGCGCCGGCCCCGGGTTCGGCGGCCCCCACCTCGCGCGACCTGGCGACCAACCCGGAGATCGCGTCGGGCTACCGCAGCGAGATGACCGCCGTCCGCACCAGCGGCTACGCCGTATCCACCGCGAACTCCCACGCGACGCGCGCGGCCTGCGAGGTGCTCCGGGCCGGCGGCACCGCGGCGGACGCGCTGATCACCGCGCAGACCGTGCTGGGGCTCACCGAGCCGCAGGCGTCGGGCCTGGGCGGTGGCGCGTTCCTGCTCTATTACGACGCGGAACACGAGACGCTGGACGCCTACGACGGCCGGGAGACCGCGCCGGCCGAAGCCACCGAGAACTACCTGCGCTGGATCAGCGATACCGACCGCACCGAACCGAAACCGGACACCCGCGCCAGCGGGCGCTCCATCGGAGTGCCGGGGGTGGTCCGGATGCTCGAGCTGGCGCACACCGAGCACGGCCATATTCCGTGGCGGGAACTGTTCGATCCCGCCGTGGCGATGGCGGACCAGGGGTTCGAGATCAGTCCACGGCTGGCCGGGCAGATCGCGGACTCCGCGGCGGAACTGGCCCGGGACCAGGCGGCGGCCGAATACTTCCTGAACCCGGACGGGTCCCCCAAGGCGGCGGGCACAATCCTCACCAATCCTACCCTGTCGAAGACCCTCACCACGGTGGCCACCGAGGGCGCGGAGGGCTTCTACACCGGGCCGATCGCCGAGGACATCGTCGCCGCGGCCGCCTCGCGGGCCGGCGGGCGCACCCCGGGTCTCCTGGAAGCCGCGGACCTCGACTCCTACCGCGCGGTGAAACGCACCCCGTTGTGCACCGGCTACCGCGTGCACGAGATCTGCGGGATGCCCGGGCCGTCCTCCGGCGGTATCACGGTGGCGGCCACGCTCGGCATCCTGGAGAACTTCGATCTTCCGGCCCTGCCGCCGCAGAATGTCGAC
This sequence comes from Nocardia sp. NPDC050799, assembly GCF_040654015.1. NCBI lineage: Bacteria > Bacillati > Actinomycetota > Actinomycetes > Mycobacteriales > Nocardiaceae > Nocardia > Nocardia sp. NPDC050799. The sequence goes on along the minus strand of NZ_JBFAHF010000021.1, from coordinate 55,298 downwards.
CGTAACGGCGGTGTCCCGAAGGCCGAGGCCGTACACCTCATCGCCGAGGCCGAACGGCTCGCCTACGCCGACCGTGACAAATTCGTCGCCGATCCCGATTACGTTCCGCTGCCCGGCAATTCACCGGAGACGCTGGTGAACCCGGAGTACCTGGACAAACGCGCCGAACTCATCGACCCACGCCGGAGCATGGGCACCGCGCAGCCCGGTGATTTCGGGGCCGCGCCGGTGGGTATCGGCCCCCAGCAGCCCGAACACGGCACCAGCCATATCTCGGTGGTCGATTCCTACGGCAATGCCGCGGCCATGACCACCACCGTGGAATCGGCCTTCGGTTCCTTCCACATGGTCGACGGATTCCTGCTGAACAACCAGCTCACCGATTTCGCGACCGATCCGCTCGGCGCCGACGGGAAGCCGGTCGCCAACCGGATCGAGCCGGGAAAGCGGCCGCGCAGCTCCATGAGCCCGACCCTGGTGTTCGAGCAGGGCAACGACTCGGAGCGGGGTGCGCTCACCCATGTGGTCGGCTCTCCGGGCGGCTCGGTCATCATCCAGTTCGTTGTCAAAACTCTTGTCGGCATGCTGGATTGGGGTCTGGATCCGCAGCAGGCGGTTTCCGCGCCGGCCGTCGGCGCCGCGAATACGCCCGTCACGAATGTGGGCGGTGAGCATCCGGCGATCGACGCGAGCGACGACGGCGCCCACGACCCCCTCGTCACCCGGCTGCGCGAACGGGGCCATCAGGTCTCGGTGGCCCCGCAGACCAGCGGGCTCAGTGTGCTCGGCCGCGACGGTGACAACAGCTGGATCGGCGGGGCCGACCCCCGGCGCGAAGGTGAGGTCCTCGGCGATACCCGGTGAACCACGCCGCGCCCTGGCGGCTCACCCGCGCCGGGTGAGCCGCCGAGCGGTATCCGGTGGTCCCCTGGTGTCATGCCGAGCACCGATACCGCCGGGCTGTCCCGGGCCGAACTCACCACTCTGGCGGCCGACGCGTTCGTCTATGGTTTCCCGCTCGTCTACGACCTTCGGCAGATCGCACGGTTCACCGGAGAAGGGATAGGCGGCCTGCCGCCGACACCGCTCAACGTGTTCGGCCATGCCACCGCGCTGGCCGGGCCGCGGGACACCTTCGTCTCCGTCAACAACGACACCGTGTATTCGATCGCGAACGTCTCCACCGCGGCCGGCCCGGTGCGCTTGGACGTACCGGATACGGCGGGCCGCTACTACGTCATGCAGTTCGTCGACGCCTGGACGAACAACTTCGCCTATATCGGTCATCGCGCCACCGGCACTCTCCCGGGGGCCTATCTGCTGGTCGCGCCCGGCTGGGACGGTATGCCCCCGGAGGGCGTCACCGTCATCGAGTTCCCGACCACGGTCGCCACCATCGTGGGCCGGTGGGCCGTGGACGGGGAGTCGGATCTACCGGCGGTCCGCGCTCTTCAGAACGCCCTGCGCCTCATGCCGACCGCGGCCGCCCCGGACCTGCCCGCCCCCGCGCCGGGGGTCCCGGAGAATCTGCGTTTCTTCGAAGAGCTCCGCATCGGTATCCGAGCTTTCCCGCCCGCCGACCGTGACCGCCGCTACCAGCGGCGTTACCAGGCGCTGGGGTTGCTGGACGCCGATACGCCCTACCTCGATCTCGACCCGGAACGGGCCTCGGCACTGCGGGAGGGCCTCGCGGCCGGAAAGGAGCGCCTCGAGACGGCCGCGACCCACAGCAGCGCGCCGCGGCAGAACGGCTGGAATCTGACCTATCACATCTTCGACTACAACCTGGATTTCTTCGGTGTCGGCGCCCTCGACGATCCGCACTGGAAACTCCCCGACGACCCGGACCGCTATCTGCTGCGTGCGGGCGCGGCCCGCGCCGGACTCTGGGGCAACCACGGCTACGAGGCCGCCTACGCGATGGCCTTCACCGACGGCGACGACCGGCCGCTGCACGGCTCCCACCGCTACGAGGTGCGCTTCGCCGAGCCTCCACCCTGCGGGGCATTCTGGTCGTTGACCATGTACGACATCCCGGATTTTTTCTTGGTCGCGAACCCGATCGGACGCTACTCGCTGGGTGACCGGACGCCCGGTCTGCGGACGGTGGACGGATCGCTGACCGTGGTGGTGCAGCACGACGAACCCACCGATCCGCGGCGGCGGGCCAACTGGCTACCCGCTCCGTCCGGCCCGTTCCGGCCGATGCTGCGTATCTACGAACCGCGCGACGCCGTCTTCGACGGCAGCTACCAGCTGCCGCCGATCGTCCGGATGGAGTAGTCGGTCGTCGCCGACCGGGCCGACGAGACCCGCAGCGGCCGGAACGCAGCAGGGCGATACAGCTCGGCCGGGAGCCGACCATCGGGCCCGATCAGTCCGGCGGGGCGTACTTGACGCCGAGGTCGCGGAGCCGGTCCAGAGCTGCCGCGGCGTGCTCACCGTCGTTGGATCGCACCGCCAGCATCGGGACGTACTCGTCGTTCACCAGTTCGAGCCGGGCCCACGCCTTACGGTCCGGGAACGTCACCCCGCGGACATGCTTCCATTCGAACTCGTTGTCCCCGAGCACATTCCGGACCACGACCCCGCGCCGGCCCGCCCGCACCCGCGGGCGGGTGAGCAGCAGGACAGCCGCCGCGCCGAAGATCCCGATACACGCCATCGCGAACTGATCGACCACCCGGAAATTGACCCCGGTGTAGTCGGTCCGCAGGAAGATCCCGAACAGTACGAAGGCCACCACCAGGAGCACCGCGACGATCACCGCCGTGCGACGCGACTTCCGCGGGCGTACCTCCAGCTCCCATTCGGGAGAGCTCCCCGAGTCACCGCCGGAGGATTCCCCCCGGCGCCAGATCCGTACGACCGGCACGGCTCAGCCTGCCGCGCGCAGACCGCGGAGGGTGAGGGCGGCGTCCAAGGCGGCGGCCGCCGCCTGTTCGCCCTTGTTCTCCGCCGAATCCGGCAGTCCGGCCCGATCGAGGGCTTGCGCTTCGTCGTCGGTGGTGAGCACGCCGTTGGCGACCGGGGTGCTCTCGTCCAGCGAGACCCGGGTCAGGCCGGCGGTCACCGAATCGCAGACATAGTCGAAATGCGGGGTGCCGCCCCGGATCACCACACCGAGCGCGACCACGGCGTCATGGGTGCGGGCCAGTTCCTGGGCCAGCACCGGCAGCTCCATCGCCCCGGCGCACCGCGCGACGGTGGTGTGGCGTACCCCGGCCTCGGCGGCGACGCGTTCGGCGTTGGCGACCAGGGTGTCGCAGATCTCGGTGTGCCAGCGCGAGGCCACGATCGCCAGCCGCAGATCCTTGGCGTCGGCGAGCGCGAAGCTCGGTACTCCGGTGCCGCTCATCGGTTTCCGCCTTTCGATCCGGAGAACGTCACTGCGCTGTCTCCCCCAGATCCAGATCGTCGAGACCCACCAGGTCGTGGCCCATCCGGTCGCGTTTGGTGCGCAGATAGCGCAGGTTCTCGGCATTGGCCCGGACCGGCATCGGCACCCGTTCGGTGATCCGCAGTCCGTAGCCGTCGAGCCCGACCCGTTTGGCCGGGTTGTTGGTGAGCAGCCGCATGGACCGCAGTCCCAGATCGACCAGAATCTGCGCGCCGGTCCCGTAGTCGCGGGCATCGGCGGGCAGGCCGAGCTCGATATTGGCGTCGACCGTATCGTGGCCCGAATCCTGCAGCTGATAGGCCTGCAGCTTGTGCATGAGCCCGATACCGCGGCCTTCGTGCCCGCGCATGTAGAGCACCACGCCGCGGCCCTCGGCGGCCACCATCTCCAGGGCCGCGTCCAGCTGCGGCCCGCAGTCGCAGCGCAGCGAACCGAACACATCACCGGTCAGGCACTCCGAGTGCACCCGGACCAGCATGTCCTCGCCGTCACCGACATCCCCGCGGACCAGCGCGACATGTTCGACATCGTCGTAGATGCTCTGGTACCCGACAGCGGTGAACTCGCCGTGCACGGTCGGGATACGCGCCTGGGCGACCCGCACGACATGCTTCTCGTGCTTACGCCGCCAGGCGATCATCTCGGCGATCGAGATCAGCGCCAGTTCGTGCTCGTCGGCGAAAACCCGCAGCTCGTCGGTGCGGGCCATATGCCCGTCTTCCTTCTGGCTGACGATCTCGCAGATCACCCCGGCCGGCCGCAGCCCGGCCATCCGTGCCAGATCCACGGCGGCCTCGGTATGACCGGGCCGGCGGAGCACGCCCCCATCCTTGGCGCGTAGCGGCACCACATGACCGGGACGGGTGAAATCGTTCGGTTTGGCATCGCCGTCGGCCAGCAACCGGATGGTGGTGGCCCGGTCGGCACCGGAGATACCGGTGGTCACGCCCTCTCGGGCATCCACCGACACGGTGTACGCGGTGCCGTGCTTGTCCTGGTTCACCGCGTACATCGGCGGCAGTCCCAGCCGATCGCAATCGTCACCGGTGAGCGGTGCACAGATGTAACCCGAGGTGTAGCGGATCATGAACGCCACGAGCTCCGGGGTGGCCTTCTCCGCGGCGAAGATGAGGTCTCCCTCGTTCTCCCGGTCCTCGTCGTCGACCACGACGACCGGTTTACCGGCCGCGATATCGGCGACCGCGCGCTCGATGCTGTCGAACCTGGTCACGTCTGTAATGCTCCATCTCGATAGGTCCCGATCACACTACTGGGTCTGTTCGGCCGGTTCGGGTGCGGCCGCAGTCATCAGCCGCGCTGCTGGAGGCGCTCGACGTACTTGGCGATCACGTCGACCTCGAGATTCACGACGGTCCCGGGGGTGGATGTGCCCAGATCGGTGAGACTCAGTGTGGTCGGGATGAGCGAGACCTCGAACCAGTCCCGGTTGCCATCGGCGGCCGGTGTATCGGCCCGGCCCAGCCCGGAGACGGTGAGCGAAATGCCGTTCACGGTGATGGAGCCCTTCTCGACCACGTACCTGGCGATCGCGTCGGGCAGCGAGATCCGGACCACTTCCCAGTTGTCCGCCGGGGTCCGGGCCAGGATGGCGCCGGTGCCGTCCACGTGCCCCTGGACGATATGGCCCCCGAGCCGGCTGTTCACCGCGGCCGCGCGCTCCAGATTGACCCGCGAACCCGGTTCCAGACCGCCGATACTCGACCGGCGCAACGTCTCGCCCATGACATCGACGGTGAACGCGTCGTCGACGACGTCGACGACGGTCAGACAGACACCGTTGACCGCGATCGAATCTCCGTGTCCGGCATCGGAGGTGACCACCTTCCCGCGGATCGTCAGCCGCGCCGCGTCGGCGGATTGTTCGCGGGCGACGATTTCGCCCAGTTCCTCGACGATGCCCGTGAACATGTCTTCTCCCGTTCGCGTCGGTGTTCCGCATACGGAACGGCGGGAGTGGTACCGAGTATTCCCAGTTCGCCGTCCACGACCAGACTAGTTCCCACCCTCCGGCCCGGCCATGACGCGGACCACCCTGTGGGAGCCCCTGGTCGCGCAGCCTCGCATCACGGGAGGCGATCCGGATATTTTCCGATCGAGAGATGGCGGTCACATCCGGCCCGCATTCGGCCATACCACTTCCGACGGGCCGCGATCCGGTCCGGACCGGATCCGCCCGCGGCCTCTTTGCCCCACCGATACCGCATCGAAACCCGAAATGTTTCTCGATTTGCACGCTCACAGCGGCTGACGCAATATTGTGAGGTGACCGGTTCACCCACCTCGACCACCCCGCGGTGCGGCCCGGCGCAGCACTCGTACGAGGACGGCCACCGCCGCGGAACACCGTGTGCCACAAGCCATCACGACAACTGGATCCGCCCACAACAGTCCGGGCCGGGGAGACCTCGCACCGCCGCGGTGATCCAGCGTCTCTCGGCCCAGCGACAGTGTTGTCCGGGCACCGGATCCCCGCGGTGACCACACCCGTCGGATCCGTGCGACATCCGCCCCGGTGGATGCCCGCGCCCCGGCCGGGCACGCCACCACTCGAGGAAGCCGAACCGCCATGACCACTTTCACCGAATCCGCCCTGGAGCGACACTGCCGGCGGTACCGGGAGAAGGATCTGCTGCCCGCGGTGGTCGATCCCGCCTCCCGACGTATCCTGCTGCATGTGGGCGCCACCTACGGCGCCGTCACCATGCCGACCGAACTCGGTGAACAGGTGTTGTCACGACTGCGGGCGGCGGGGATCGCCGGACCGGTCTTCGCCCACCCCCGAGCCCGGCGCTGGACCTTCCTCACCGGTCCCACCCGGCACGAGGAATTCACCGCAACCGCGGCCGCCGAACTCTTCCGCCTCTACACCACCGTCGCCGGTACCGGCAGCCAGATCGTGCTGCCCTCACCCGATGACGAGGCCAGCGGCTACCGCCTGTGGGTCGCGGGTCCCGACGTACTGGGGACCCGGCCGCCCCAGCACGCGGTGGTCGACGCCGCACGCGAGTGCTCTGCCGGTACCCGCTGAGCCCGGGCCGATCGTAGCCGCGGGGACCGAAACGAGGCCGGCCCCCGTTCTCCCGCTTCTCGCACTTTCCGACGGCGGAACCGCCTCGGCGCACCCGATCATTCCGGAGGTGGCTCGGCCTCTCGTCGGTTCGGACCGGGCAACACTGCCCGGGCCGCCTCCTGCCAGTGCCGGGCTTCGATTGGATCGCCGCGCTGTTCGAGGAGCATTCCCAACACGCTCATACCCTCCACTCGGCCGGCTTCGGCGGAGGCACGGCACACCCGCTCGGCTTCGTCCCACTGGTCTCGCAGGATGAGGTGTGCGCGACGATGCGGCCCACGGACTTCAGCGGGTGAGCTGATGCGCCGACCGGCTCGATTCCGCCTGCCGCCGCAGCTTCTCCACCGTCGCGCCGGGATCCTCGGTGTTGTACACCGCCGAACCCGCCACGAAACAGTCGATACCGGCCGCCGCGGCCTGCTCGATGGTGTCGGCGTTGATCCCGCCGTCGATCTCCACCACCAGGCGCAACTCCCCCGCATCGACCAGACGCCGCACGATCCGGGCCTTCTCCAGCACCTCCGGAATGAACGACTGCCCGCCGAACCCGGGTTCGACACTCATCACCAGCAGCGTGTCGAAGTGGCGCAGGATCTCCAGGTACGGCTCGATGGGGGTGTTCGGCTTCACCGACAGCCCCGCTTTGGCGCCGGCGGCCCGGATATCACGGGCCACGGCCACCGGATCCTCGGTCGCCTCGGCGTGGAAAGTCACGTTGTAGGCACCCGCTTCCGCGTACGGCGGCGCCCACCGGGCCGGATCCTCGATCATCAGATGGCAGTCCAGCGGAATATCGGTGGCCTTCAGCAGGCTCTGCACCACCGGCAGCCCCAGGGTCAGATTCGGGACGAAATGCGCGTCCATCACATCGACGTGCAACCAGTCGGCGGTCGATACCGCGTCGGCCTCGTCGGCCAGCCGGGCGAAATCGGCGGACAGAATCGACGGGGCGATCATCGGGACCGGAGGACGGGTGAACGTGGGCTCGGACGCAGTCACAGCGGGAGTGTATGGCGGCGCCCGGGGCGGCGCGGGCCCGGGGCCGTGTTCGCCGGTGACGCCTCCGGCAGGGCGGGGCCGCCGGCCCTCGGGAACCGACGGGCGGCACCGAGGCCCCGGCTTCTCGGCCGGATCCCGCCTGCGGGCGTGCCCCGCCCCCCTCCTTGTGACGATGCGCCCATACACTCGGCTGCGTGATCAATACTTCGGCGGAACAAGGGCTCCACGGTGCCCCGGTGGAGATTCGGGTGGCGGCATCGGTGACGCAGTTGCCGATCGTGCGCGGTCTCGCCGAGACTCTGGTCCTGCTCAGTGATTTCACGCTGGACGAGGTCGCCGATATCCGGCTGGCGGTGGACGAGGCATGTTCCACGCTGATCGGCCTGGCGGCGCCCGAGACGAGCCTGCAGTGTGTGTTCAGCATCGGCGACACCGAATTATTGGTGCAGGTCGCCGGGGTGGCGGCGCAGGAGGGACTGCCTGACGCGCGCAGTTTCGGCTGGCACGTCCTACGTACCCTGACCGATTCGGTGGACGCCCGGCAGGACCCCTTCGATCAGCAGGTTTCCGGATATCCGACAGCGGTCGAATTCCGTCGGGTCCGGGGGAAAGCGTAGTGAGCGAGCAGGACAAGCCGCTCGAATCTCCCGAGGATGAGCACGATCGGGAATCGGCGAGCGTGGCCGACACCGCCGAAGCCGACGCCGAGGCCGATACCGAAACCCGCGAGGAGCTGGAGAAATCGTCGTCGGCGGGCGGCTACGACGATGTCGCGGATCTGTTCGTCCGGCTCGCCGGTACCGAACCGGATTCGGCGGAGCAGGCGGCGCTGCGCAACGAGTTGATCGCGCGCTGCATTCCGCTGGCCGACCATATCGCCCGGAAGTTCAGTGGCCGCGGCGAGCCGTTCGACGATCTGACCCAGGTGGCCCGGGTGGGCCTGGTGCACGCGGTGGACCGTTTCGATATCTCGCGCGGTTCGAACTTCCTGTCGTTCGCGGTGCCCACGATCATGGGCGAGGTGCGCCGGTATTTCCGGGACAACACCTGGGCGATGCGGGTGCCGCGCCGGGTCAAGGAGACCCATCTGCGGATCGGTGCGGCGGTGGATTCGCTGTCGCAGTCGCTGGGTCGTTCGCCGACGGCCAAGGAGATCGCCGCCGAGCTGGATGTCGATCCGGACGAAGTGACCCAGGCCGTTATCGCCGGTAACGCCTATCAGCCGACATCGATCGACGCCGCCTCGGTGGGACGCGATACGGACGCGTCCCTGCTGGATACGCTCGGCGAAGAGGAAGCGCAATTCGACCGGGTCGAGGAATACGTGGCGATCCGGCCGCTGCTGGCCGGATTGCCCGAGCGGGAGCGGCGGATTCTCACCATGCGGTTCTTCGAGTCGATGACCCAGACACAAATCGCGCAGCAGATGGGTATTTCGCAGATGCACGTATCGCGCATTCTCGCCAAAACGCTGGCCCGGTTGCGCGAACAGTCGTCCCGGGAGTAAGCGCCGCAGCTGTTGTGCCCGCTTCGCCGTTCGGTCTACCCTCATCTTTGAGAGTATGAGTGGGTATTTATCTCAAACGACCATTCCGAGAGCCCCCTCTTCTCCTCGAGCAACCGATCAGCCGGATCAGCCCCGTAATCCGGCGCTCCTGCGGGTCGCGCGTCGACGACGACGCGGCGGAAGGTGACGTGAGTTATGACCGCTGAAACCATCGCCCGGCAATGCACCCTGTGCGAAGCGCACTGCGGCATCCTGGTGACCGTCGAGGACACGAAAGTGGCCAAGATCGAAGGCAACCCCGACGATGTGCTGTCCAAGGGCTACATCTGTCCCAAGGCCACCGCCATGGCGGGCCTGCACGACGATCCGGACCGGCTGCGTACCCCGGTGCGCCGGGTCGGCGAGAAATTCGAGCCCATCGGCTGGGACGAGGCCTTCCGCGAGATCGGCAACCGCCTGCGCCGGGTGCGCCGGGAGCACGGACCGCATTCGGTGGGCATGTACCTCGGCAATCCGGCCGCCCACAATTCGGCGATCATGTATGCCTTCGCGCTCCGCATGGCGCTGATGACCCGCAATTTCTACACGGCCTCCTCGATCGACCAGTTCCCGCAGGAATTCGTGGCCTGGCAGATGTACGGGTCGAACTTCCTCATGCCCATCGCCGATATCGACCGCACCGACCGGATGGTGATCATCGGCGCCAACCCCGCGGTATCCAACGGATCGGTCACCACCATGCCGGGCGCCCGCGACCGCATCAAGCAGGTGCGTGCCCGCGGCGGCAAGGTCGTGGTGATCGATCCACGGCGTACCGAGACCGCCCGGCTGGCCGACGAGCACGTCTCGGTCCTGCCGGGTGGCGATCCCTATCTGCTGCTGGCCGTCCTGCACGTACTGATCACCGAGGATCTCTGCGACCGGACCGCCGTCCGGACCCAGTGCGCCGGACTGGACGAGCTGCGCGAACTGGTCGCCGGTTTCACGCCCGAGGACGCCGCCCCCTACGCCGGCGTGGACGCCGAGACGATCCGGCGGCTGGCCCGCGAGCACGCGGCCGCGAAATCGGCGGTGATGTACGCGCGTATCGGGGTGTGCCAGACGCTGACCGGCACCATCACCCACTGGCTGGTCAACACCATCAACGCGATCACCGGAAACCTCGACAGTCCGGGCGGCCAGATGTATGCCACCCCGGCCGTGGACCTGCTGCCGCTGGCGCGCCGGGTGTCGCCATCCTACGGCGCGTGGACCGACCGCTCCGGTAAGTACAAATCGTTCCGGTTCGAACTGCCGGTGGCCGCGCTGGCCTCGGAGATCCTCGACGACGGCCCGGACCGTATCCGCGCCATGATCACCTACGCGGGCAACCCGGTCCTGTCCACCCCGCAGCGCGGACAGCTCGACAAAGCGCTGGGTTCGCTTGATTTCTATGTGGCCGTGGACATGTACATCACCGAGACGACCCGGCACGCCGACATTATCCTGCCGCCGCTGTCGCCGCTGGAACGCGAGGATCTCGACATCCTGCTCACCATGTTCAGCGTGCACAACAACATTCGTTTCAACGCGCGAGCGGTCGCACCCGAGCAGGAGGGGTTGGAGGACTGGGAGATCATGGCCCGGCTGACCACCGAGATCCTGCCGCTTCCGCTGCGCTCGCTCACCGGCCGCGCCCTCAACGCGGTCTTCGCCCGGTTCAGCCCGCTGCGGGCCGCGGCACTCGGTGTCGCGGTCGGCCCGCACGGCGTACTGCGCCGGGGCCGTAAGGGCGTGACCGTGCAGAAGGTACGCGAAGCCCGCGGCGGTATCGACCTGGGCCCGCTGCAGCCGCGGCTGCATTCGCTCATCGCCACCGCCGACCGCAAAGTCCAGCTGGCACCGCGGCAGTTCATCACCGAGGCGCGCCGGCTCCTCGACGAGGCACGCGGGGGCGGCGCGGACCGCGACCTCGGTTTCGATCTGCGTCTCATCGGCCGGCGCCATCTGCGCAGCAACAACTCCTGGCTGCACAATGTGCCGTCGATGGTGAAGGGCCGCGACCGCTGCACCGCGCTCATGCATCCGCAGGACGCGACCGCGCGCGGACTGTCCGACGGCGGCCGGGTCACGGTGAGCTCACCCATCGGCTCGATCGTGGTGCCGGTGGAGATCAGCGACGAGATCCGGCCGGGTACGGTCGCCATCCCGCACGGGTGGGGTCACGGCGAGCCGGGTGTCGGCTGGACCATCGCGGCCGCGGTGCCGGGCGCGAACGTGAACCTGCTGCACGATCCGGAACAGGTGGACCGTATCTCCGGTAATGCCGCGGTCAACAGCACCTGGGTGAAGGTCCACGCCGTATAGGCGGTGCCCGCCGAGGGCCGGGACCATGCCGGCTCACCCCCGCGACCCCCGGTGGGGGCATACGTCACAGGTCGCGCTCGCGGGCACGCCGTAATCGCGCGGGCGCGACCAGCCACCAAGCCGCGTCCAACAGTTCGCGCAACTGCCCGGGATCGACCCGGTGGAGGTCGATGAGGATGTAGGGATAGCCGTCGTAGTGCGGGGTGGTGTAGAAGGCTGGGTCGCCGGAGGCCAGCAGCGCCCCCTTCTCCACCATCTCGCAGCGCAGCGCGAGACCGCCCTCGGCTTCGGTACGCAACCGCGCGAAACTCTTGCCCGCCGCTTTCAGAGCCGGGGTGCGGTAGGAGGTCGATTCGGCGACCTCCGGCAGCTCGGTGGCCATCCGTACCACGTGCGCCCAGGTGATACCCATAGCGACAGTGTGCCGGGCGCGGACGCGGCAGGTTCGGAAATCCGGCGCTACTCGCGCGCGCCCGGCGGTTACCCCGGTTTGCGCAGCGCGGCCACGAACATGGCGTCGGTCCCGTGCCGGTGCGGCCACAACTGGACCGCCGGGCCCGCGCCGAGCCCGGTGACCCCGGGTAGCAGTGGGCGGGCGTCGAGCTGTTCGGCACCGGTGCGGCGAACCGTATCCGCTACTACGGCAACGGTTTCCGGCAGATGAGGCGAGCAGGTGGAGTACACCACCACACCACCGGGGCGCACCAGGTCCCAGGCCGCGGTCAGCAGTTCGCGCTGGAGAGCAACCAGATCGGCGATATCGGCGGGAGTTCGCCGCCACCGGGCCTCCGGACGGCGGCGCAGCGCGCCGAGGCCGGTACACGGGGCGTCCACCAGGATGCGGTCGTAGCCGGCGGCCAGGCCGCTGTCGCGGCCGTCGGCGATATGCACCTGTACGGGCAGCCCGCGCGTCGCGGTACGGACCAGTTCGGCCCGGTGCCGGGCCGGCTCGACCGCGTCGACCCGGAAACCGTCGATATCGGCCAGCGCTCCGAGCAGCACCGTCTTTCCGCCCGGACCCGCGCACAGGTCCAGCCAGCGGCCGCCGTCGGTGCCGTGCAGCGGGGCGCGGGTGAGCGCCAGGGCCACCAGCTGACTGCCCTCGTCCTGGACCGCGGCCATGCCCTCCCGCACGGGTTCCAGCGCGCCCGGGTCACCGCCCTCCAGGTACACCGCGTACGGCGACCACCGGCCCTCCTCGCCACCGGTGACCAGCGCGAGTTCCTCGGCGGTGATATCGCCGGGCCGCGCCACCAGGTGCACCAGCGGCCGGGCGTCGTCCGCGGCGAGCAGCTCCGGCAGTTCATCCGCGTCCGCGCCCAGCGCATCGGCGAACGCCTGCGCGATCCACCTCGGATGGGCGTATTCGAAGGCCATGCGGCCGATCGGATCGGCGGGGGCGAGCCGCTCGATCCACTCCTGCGCACTCCGCTCGGCGACGCGGCGCAGCACCGCGTTGACGAAACCGGCACGCCCCGTACCGGATTCGGCACGGGCGAATTCGACCGCGGTGTGCACCGCGGCGTGCGGTTCGACCCGGGTGCGCAGCAACTGGTAGGCGCCGAGGCGCAGGATATCCAGCAGCGAGCCGTCGATCTCGTCGATCTCACGTCCGGCGCAGTCGGCGATCACCGCGTCGAGCACGCCCAGGGCCCGGCACGCTCCGTAACCGAGTTCGGTGGCCAGAGCCGCGTCACGTCCCTCCACGCGATACTCGCGCAGCAGTCCGGGCAGCACCAGGTTGGCGTAGGCGTCCCGGTCACGGACGGCGCGCAGGGTCTCCAGCGCCACGGTGCGCGCCGGGTCCGCCGGAGTGCGCGCGGCACCATGACCCCGGCCGGGCCGGTCCCGGACCGGACCATCGGCCCGTTTCCCGGCGCCGCGGCCCTGCGCGGCCGCCGCCGAGCCGCGGCGCCGATCCCCGCGCCGGTCGTCCCGGCTGTCATCCGTTCCTTTCCGGGCGGCATCGGTGCCCGCGGCGGCTTTACTCCGGCCGGGGCGGTCGGACGCTCCGGCCGGGCGATGACCCCGACTCACACCGGTTTCCCGGTCGGGACGGCGACCGCCACCCGTGCTGCGACCGGGCTCGGCCTCGCGGTCCGGCGGCTTCCCGCGGCCCCCGCCGGGCTCACCGTATCCCCTGGTTTCGGGTCGATCCCGGCGTCGGCGTGGATCGGCGATGGCCTCGCGGTTACCCCGGGCTTCCGCGGCCGGACGATCTCCGCGGGGACCGGCCGGGCGGTCACCGGTCGGCCGCCGGTCGGTACGGGAACCGCCCTCGCGCCGATCCTGCCGGGAGCCGGCCGGAGGTTCGCCCCGGCGGAAACCTGCCGAGCGCTGGTCCTGCCGGGCCCCGCCCGACCGCTCGCCCTGCCGGGCATCATCTGCACGCTCGCCCCGGCGGAAACCGCCCGGACTCCGGTCCGGCGCGGACCCGGACGCACGCTCGCCGCCGCGAGCACCGCCCTCGCTCCGATCCTGCCGGGGTTCGTCCGGTCGCCGGCCCGGCCCGCCGCCCGGCCCGACACCACCCCGGCGCTCCGGCGATTCGTTGTCCGGGGCCTCGGATTCGACCACGCGGGGGTCGGCGTGGCGCCGGAAGCCCCGGGGCCGATCGCCGCTCGAGCCGGTCATTCGACCACCGCGCCGGGTGCCAGACGGGCGCCGCGCGCCCAATCGAGTGCGGCCATCATCCGTTTACCCTGCGGTTGCACCTGGTCCAGCCGCACCGCGGTGGTGGCGGTACCGACGAGAACACCGGTTTTGCGCACCTCGATCTGCCGCTCGGGCAGCACCTCTTCGACCAGCTCCACCGGACCCAGCTTGAGACGGTTCCCGGCGACCGTGGTCCAGGCGCCGGGGAACGGAGTCACCGCCCGGATGGCGCGGCCGACGGCCAGCGCGGGCTGATCCCAGCGGACCTGTGCCGCCTCGACGGTGATCTTGGGTGCGTAGGAGACTCCGTCCGCCGGTTGCGGAATCGCCTGCAGAGTGCCGTCCTCGACACCGTCGAGGGTCTGCTCCAGCAGCGCCGCGCCGCTGTCGGACAGCCGGCCCAGGAGATCGGCGGCGGTATCGGTGACCGCGATCCGCTCGGTCACCACGCCGTAGACCGGTCCGGTGTCCAGACCGGTCTCGATCCGGAAAGTGGACGCGCCGGTGATCTCGTCGCCGGCCGCGATGGCGGCCTGGACCGGTGCCGCGCCGCGCCAGGCGGGCAGCAGCGAGAAATGCAGATTGATCCAGCCGTACTTCGGGATCTCCAGCACCCGCGGCGGTAGCAGCGCGCCGTAGGCGACCACCGGGCAGCAGTCCGGCGCCAGCTCCGCGAGCGCCTCGACGAATTCGGGATCGCCGGGCTTACCCGGGGTGAGGACCGGAATACCGTGTTCGTCGGCGAGTTGCCCGACCGGTGAGCGTTTCAGCTTCCGGCCACGCCCGGCGACGGCGTCCGGCCGCGTCACCACGGCGACCACCTCGTGCCGGGAATCGAGGAGCCGGCGCAGCGACGGGACCGCCGGGTCGGGAGTACCGGCGAAGACGATCCGCATCAGCGGTCCCGCTCGGCGAGGGCGCGGCTCGGCCGGACGGTCAGCCCGGCGATGAACCAGTCGGATTCACGGATGGTGCGCATGGCCTGCTTCCGGTCGGGGGGATCGAGCCGGTCGATGAACAGAGTGCCGTCCAGATGATCTGTTTCGTGCTGCACACAGCGCGCCAGCAGTCCGTCGGCCTCGAATTCGACCGGGTTGCCGTCCACATCCACGCCGGTCGCCCGCACCCGCATGGCCCGCCTCGTATCGTGATTGACCCCCGGGATCGACAGGCAGCCCTCCGGACCGATCTGTTCCTCCTCGTCCAGCGCGGTCCAGCTCGGGTTGATCAGATGCCCGCGGGCGTCGCGGGTGTCGTAGACGAACACGCGCAGGCCGACACCGATCTGCGGGGCCGCCATCCCCACTCCGCCGTCGTCGTACATGGTGTCGGTCAGGTCGGTCACCAGCTGCCGCAGTTCGGGGCCGAACTCGGTGACCTCCGCCGCGCGGGCTCGCAGGATCGGATCGCCGAAGAGGCGGACGGACTGGACGGTCACGGTAGCTCCCGAAGACATGTGGCAGGGCAGGAAGGTTTCATTCTAGGTAGCCCGGCACGACCGTGCTCAGGGCGTCCGCGCACACCTCCGGTCCGCTCCGCATGGACGGCCCACGCGGCCGGATCCCACGCGCCGGTTCCGGAGCGCGTGCGAGGTGCGGGCGGCCGTCCCGAGAACGACGACCACGAGGGCCCGCGCCGCCGGAGGCGACGCCGTCGACCCGGCCTCAGATGTTCCCGCCGATGATCACCTGGGGTATGCCGGTGCCGAGCGATACCGGGACGCACACCGGTCCGGGGGCGTGTTCGGGGTCGAGGGCCTGGAACAGCAACTGGAACACGTACGGGTCGTAGACCATGTGGAAATGGCCGGTGAGGTCGACCGGGCAGCGGTCCTGCAGGACGATGTTGTGTGCCCCCGGCCCGCGCAGCGCGATATTGCCGAAGGGCTGGATCACTTCGTCGACCCGGCTGCCGACCGTGGTGTAGCGCACCCCCGGAACGGTGTCGCCGCCCGCGTTGAGTTCCCGCATGAACGGTGAACCCTGCACCTGCTGGACCGCCGCCACGGAGACCGCCCGGGTCGCCAGGTCCATCGCGCCCGGAAGCTGCTCGGCGACCGGGACCAGGCCGTACAGCACCCCGCCGTAGGTGGGCGACGCCAGACCGACCCAGTTGCCGACGTGGGGCGCGCCGCCGAGTTTGTTGATGTAGTAGCGAGTGACATTGGCGCCCTGGGAGAATCCGACCAGATCGACCTGCCGGGCTCCCGTCGCGGCGCGTACCTCGTCGACGAACTGCGCGATCTGGTAAGCGCTGAGCACGATGTCCTCGGTGCCGTAGGTACCGGCGCCCGGTTTACCACCGTAATTCAGCGCGAAGACGCAGAAGCCGTGGTCCACGAGCTGCGGCCCGATGACCGACCAGTCGGTGTAGGCGCTCGCGTCGGTGCCGTGCGCGAGGATCACCGGCCGCGGATGGGCCGCGTCCGGGACACATCCGAAATCGTTGACGCCGCGGGGCACCGCGTCCGGATGGGATTTCATATAGAGCACCGCGCCCAGCTGGTCGGGTTGCGGTGGAGCGGGGTCCGTGGGGACCGACGCGGGGAGGTAACCGGCCGGCTGAGCGGTGCTCTCGACACTCGCGAGCAACACCGACCCAGCCAGTGCGACAGCCACGGTCACCGCCCGCAGGACACGCCTGCCGGTTTGTGAACCGTCCCGCCCCGTCGGCCATCGAAGTTGTTTCACAACACAATCTTCCACCCTGCCGGCGCGGCGGAGAACCGGAGCCGGAGGTCTTGATCACCCCGTTACTTTCCGGAATCCTCGTCTCCGGCGAGGATGCGGTACAACGCCTTCCGGGCATCGGTGAGCACCTCGGCCGCCTTGGCCGCCTGCTCCGGGGTACCTGCCGCCGCCACCTGCGCGACCGCGCCCATGAGCGGGCCGATCAGGGCCCGCAGATCGCTGGTGTGCGCGCCGACTCCTTCCTTGACGTCGGCCCACGGGTCCCCGAGCTCCGCCCGGTTCTCCGTCACATGAGCTGTCCCTGTCTCGGTCAGTTGCGCGGTCTTGCGGCCGGCAACTTTCTCGATGGTGATCAGACCCTCGTCCTCCAACTGCGACAGCGCCGGATAAATGGATCCGGGGCTGGGCCGCCAGAGGTCGTCACTGCGTTCGCGGATCTGCTGGATCAGCTCGTAGCCGTGCATGGGGCGCTCCGCGAGCAGCAGCAGGATCGCCGCCCGTACATCGCCGCGCCGGCCCCGGCCGCCCCGGCCGCGCCCGCGTCCGAATCCCGAGCCGAAACCCGGTCCGAATCCGGGGCCGAACCCGGGACCGAAGTCCCCGCCGAACCCTGGGCCGAAACCGGGCGGGCCACCGTGCCGGAACGGACCGCCCGGACCGAAACCGCCCGGACGTGGGCCGCGCCCACGACGCCCGTGACCCGGGCGAAATTCTGTGTTCTCGATGTTCTCCATAGCAGCCTCCTGAGCTACTCGATCGGTTGACGTAGCATCGACGATATATCGACAATCTATCCAACGCAACCTCTGCCGGATTAATCCCTCGATCGTCCCGACACCAGCGTCCGGCGGATATACGGGCGGATCACCACCGACCAGAGCGCCCGCGATACCGGCTCCGTGCGTCGATATTCGCCCGTCCACCCGTGGCGTCGCCCGGTGCGCGACCGGGCAGCCTGCTCGCCCGGTCTGCCGCCCGGGCTCGGGGGCACCACACGGCCCCGGGCCCGGGCGGGTCAGCCGATGTCCAGCGGGTCTATCTGAACCCGCGGCGGCGACTCCGCCCGCTGACTGCTCCGGATCGCCTGCGCCGCCGTGAGCGCCCGGGTCAGCGCCGCGCCACGTGTTCGCGGCGTTCGCAGCAGCACCCGTTCGACCTCGGCATCCGGGTCGTCGCCGCGCGTACCGGAGGGCGGCCGCGCGGCGGCCGGTAGCGGCACCGGGCCCAGTACCTCCACCGCCGCTGGGAGTTCGGCGGCGGCGAGCAGTCCGGCGATACCGTCCGGAGTGCCGTCCACCGCCGCCATCCGCACCGCCGGCGGGAATCCGACCTCGGTCCGCTGCGCCAGTTCGGCGGCCGCGTGCCCGGCCGGATCCCAGCGCAGCAGCGCCTGCACGGTCGGCACGGCGGGATCGGCCATCACCAGCACTTCACCGTCGGGCCGCACCAGGGCCGCGGCGCTGAGCCAACGACGCAGGGCGTCCTCCGCGGCGCGCAGATCGGCGCGGCCGAGCAGCGCCCACCCGTCCAGCAGCAGCCCCACCCCGTAACCACCGGCGAGCGACGGTTCGGCCCCGACGGTGGCCACCACGACCTGGGGCCCGGGCGGCACCGTGTCCAGGATTGCCGCGCCGCTGGACCCGCGGATCGGCACCCCGGGGAATGCCCGGCCGAGTTCCTCGGCGGTCCGCGCCGCACCGATGACCACGGCGCGCAACACCCGGCCCCCGCAGGCCGGGCACCGGAACGCCGCCTCGGTGCGCCCGCACCAGCGGCAGACCGGACTGTGCGCCGTCCCCGGATCCCCGGCAGGACGGTCCGACCCGGGCAACGACAGCGGCCCCACACACCGGCGGCAACGGGCGGGTGTGCGGCATTTAGTACAGGCGAGCGCCGGCACGTACCCACGGCGCGGCACCTGCACCAGCACCCCGGACCCGGCGGCGAGTGCCTTCCGGGCTGCGGCGAAGGCGGCGGCGGGGATCCGGATCGCGCGCGCCATCGGATCGCGTTCGAGCGCGGCATCGCTGTCCCCCGGGGCGCTGATCCGCGGCGCGGCGGCCCGTATGGTGGCCCGGTCGGCGAGCAGATCGTGGGCCCATCCCGTTTCCACGACGGCCTGGATCTCGGCAGTCCGGGCGAATCCGGCCGCCACAAAGGCCGCGCCGGTGTCGTGGGCGCGGAGCATGGCGACCTCCCGCACGTGTGGGTAGGGGGCGCGGGGTTCGGCATAGGTGTCGTCGCCGTCGTCCCAGATCGCGACGAGGCCCAGATCCACAGCGGGCGCGAAAACCGCGCTGCGGGTGCCCACCACCACGCGCGCGGTACCGCGCAGAACGGACAGCCAGCGCCGGTATCTGGCCGCCGGGCCCAGCCCCGCCGACAATCCGACGGCGGAATCACCGACCAGCCGTTCACATTCGCGGAGCACCCGGTCGAGGTCGCGCTGGTCGGGCACCATCAGGATCGCGCTGCGGCCCTCCGCGACCACCACCGCCGCGAGCTCGGCCAATCGCCGCGCCCAGTCCTCTCCCGGCAGTGCCTGCCACGCCGCCCGCGGCCCCCGGCGGCCCGCGAGTGCGGTCAGGAAGGCGTCCCCGTGCCGGTACCGGCGCCAGGCCTCGGTGTCCACTGCCGCGGGCAGTGCCGCGCGTCCCGCCGCGTCGAAACGGTCCGCCTCTCGCGGCTCCGCGCTGCCGGTATCCGAGCCGTGCACCGGCGATCCGCCGGACTCCCTCGGTTCCTCCGAGGCTCCGGGCACGTCGACCACACGCAACGGCGCCGCCTCACCGCCCGAGCCGGAATCGGTCGATCGGCAGGTCCCCCGCGGCGCCCCTGCCCCGGTGTTCGTGCCCGCTTCGGTGCCAGTGCCCGGTCCGTGGCCCGTGCTCGACCCGGTCTCTGTACCTGATTCGGCGTCCGCACCCGGCCCGACGTCCGCACCCAACCCGACGTCCCCACCCGGCCCGACGTCCCCACCCGGCCCGACGTCCCCACCCAACCCGACGTCCCCACCCAACCCGACGTCCCCACCCGGCCCGACGTCCCCACCGGACCTGACGTCATCGCCCGATCGGGCGTCCGTCCCCGGCTCGTCGGCCGTCCCCGGCCCGACATGCACACCTGACGAAGTGCCCATACGCGGCTCGGCGGCGTCCGGCGCCGGGGCCCCGGACGCCGCCGAGCCGACCGCGGAGACGGTCGGGCCGTCCATCTCCGCGGTTTTCTTCACCGGCCCCCCGTTCTCCACCCGCGCATGCCGTGGCGGGATCGCCAGGCGCAGCACGTCGGCACGGGTCCCGGCGCACCGTGCCGCCACGGTGGTTGCCAGGCGCAAGATCTCCGGGGTGAGCACTTGTTCGGCGGATACCACCCGCTCCAGCCGGACCAGCTTGCCCGGGTGATCGGATTCGGCGTGCCGGGACAGCAGATAACCGTCCACCAGCCGCCCCGCGAACCGGACCCGGACGCGGACACCGGGACGGGCGATATCGGCGAGCTCCGGCGGCACCAGATAGTCGAAATCGCGGTCCAGATGCGCGGGGGTGAGTAGCGGCAGCACCCGGGCGATCGGGTTCTCGACCGGCTCGGGGGCCGGGGTCGCGGCCTTCTTCGCGCGAGCCGCCCGGCGACGCGCCGGCCCCGCGTCGGCCGACACCCCCGCCGACGCGGGGTCTGCGGGGGTGTCGGTGGGTGATCGATCCACGCGGGACGTGGAACTTACAGTCCGGCGGCGGCGCGCAGCTTGTCCGCGCGATCGGTGCGCTCCCAGGGCAGATCGATATCGGTGCGACCGAAGTGCCCGTAGGCGGCGGTCGGCGCGTAGATCGGGCGCAGCAGATCCAGGTCGCGGATGATCGCGCCCGGGCGCAGGTCGAACACCTCGGTGATCGCCGACGAGATCTGGGCCGGGTCGACCTTCTCGGTACCGAAGGTCTCCACGAACAGACCGACCGGTGCCGATTTGCCGATCGCATACGCGACCTGCACCTCGACCCGATCCGCCAGACCGGCGGCCACCACGTTCTTGGCGACCCAGCGCATGGCGTAGGCGGCCGAGCGGTCGACCTTCGAGGGGTCTTTGCCGGAGAACGCACCGCCACCGTGGCGGGCCATACCGCCGTAGGTGTCGACGATGATCTTGCGGCCGGTCAGGCCGGCATCGCCCATCGGGCCGCCGAGCACGAACTTGCCGGTGGGGTTCACCAGCAGGCGGATATCGGAGATGTCCAGGTCGGGGATGGCGATATCGGCCAGCACCGCGTCGACGACCTTTTCCCGGATATCGGGGGCCAGCAGATTGTCCAGATCGATATCGGCGGCGTGCTGAGTGGACAGAACGACGGTGTCCAGCCGTACCGCCCTGTCACCTTCGTATTCAATGGTGACCTGGGTTTTGCCGTCGGGCCGCAGATACGGCAGTACACCGGTCTTGCGGACCTCGGTGAGCTTGCGCGACAGGCGGTGGGCCAGCGCGATCGGCAGCGGCATGAGTTCGGGGGTGTCGGTATTGGCGTAACCGAACATGAGGCCCTGGTCCCCGGCGCCCTGCTGTTCGATCTCGTCGTCGGAGCCGCCGACCCGCGCCTCGTGCGAGGTGTCGACGCCCTGGGCGATATCGGGCGATTGCGCACCGATCGCGATATTCACGCCGCAGGAGTTCCCGTCGAATCCCTTTGCCGAGGAGTCGTATCCGATCTCGAGGATCTTCTCGCGAACGATATGCGGGATATCCGCATAGGCCTCGGTGGTGACCTCGCCCGCGACGTGCACCTGACCGGTGGTCACCATGGTTTCCACGGCGACCCGGCTGCGCGGATCCTGGGCCAGAAGAGAGTCGAGGATGGAATCGCTGATGGCGTCACAGATCTTGTCCGGATGACCCTCGGTCACGGACTCACTGGTGAATAGCCGGCTACCGGACGTGCGCACAGTTTCCCTCTTCCTCAACGGTTACTCGTGTCCGGAGGGACCGTAGCGCACGGCTCCGGTCACGCCCCTGGACTCCCAGACTATTAGAACGGGCGGCGTAATTGGGGTTTCGGACACCATCCTGGACGCGTTTCCGGCCGTGTGTGTCCGCTCCGCGGCACGCGCGCCCCCGAGCGGGCTGGATCGTATCGCGTTCGCGCCCTCGGCGGGCACCTCTCACACCGCCACGGCCGTGGCAACAGACGGATCCCGCGGTTCCGCGGGCGCCCGGGGCTCAGCTCAGCAGGGGACCCAGCGCGTCCAGGACGCGACTGGCCAGCAACGCCTTGGATCCGTGGTCGAGCGCCTGTTCGCTGCCGTCCGCGCGCAGCAGCCAGCCGTCGTTGGTATCGACCTCGAACGCCTTACCGTCGCCCACCGCGTTCACCACCAGCAGATCGCAGCCCTTACGGGCCAGTTTGGCCCGCGCGTGGGTGATCACGTCGCCGTCCGCGTCGCCGGTCTCGGCGGCGAATCCGACGATGGCCGTTCCGGGCAACCGGCCCTCCCGGCGCTCCTGGACCAGACCGGCGAGGATGTCCTCGTTCTTGGCCAGGGCGATGGTGTCGGGTTCGTCCTTGCCCTTCTTGATTTTGGCGGCGGCCACCGTGGCGGGCCGGAAATCGGCAACCGCGGCGGCCATGATCACCGCATCCGCGCCGACGGCGTGCTTGTCGACCGCGGTTTTCAGCTGTTCGGCCGTGGTGATGTGGACCAGCTCGACCGCGGCCGGCGGTGCCATCTCGATGGTATTGCCGGCGATGAGCGTGACCTGGGCGCCACGCTGGGCGGCGACCCGGGCGAGCGCGTACCCCTGCTTACCGGAGCTGCGGTTGCCGAGGAAACGGACCGGATCCAGCGGTTCCCGGGTGCCGCCCGCGGTGATCACCACCCGCCTGCCCACCAGGTCCCGGGGTATCGCGTCGGGGCGTTCGAGCAGCAGTGACGCGAGGCCGAAGATCTCCTCGGGTTCGGGCAGGCGGCCGGGGCCGGTATCGGTACCGGTGAGCCGGCCGGACGCGGGCTCCATCACGGTGGCGCCGTGCGCGCGCAGAGCCGCCACATTCGCGACGGTCGCCGCGTGCTCCCACATCTCGGTGTGCATGGCGGGCGCGAACAGCACGGGACATCGGGCCGTGAGCAGAGTCGCGGTGAGCAGATCGTCGGCGCGCCCGTGTGCGGCCCGCGCCATGAGGTCTGCGGTGGCGGGCGCGATGACGACGAGTTCCGCCTCCTGGCCGAGCCGCACATGCGGCACCTCCGGCACATCCGAGAAGACCCCGGTGTGCACGGGATGACCGGACAGCGCCTCGAAGGTGGCCGTGCCCACGAACTGCAGTGCCGCCTCGGTGGGGATCACCCGGACGGTATGACCGGTCTCGGTGAACCGCCGCACCAGCGCGCACGCCTTGTATGCGGCGATTCCGCCGCCCACCCCGACAACTACCCGCGCCATAGCGCGCCTCCTGCCCTATCGGCCCATCACCGGCCGGCGGTCATTCGCCTTCGGTGTGTTCGAGCAGATCGCTGTGGATCTCCCGCATCGCCACCGACAGCGGCTTCTCCTGCGGCAGCGGCTCCACCAGCGGGCCGACGTATTCGAGGATGCCGTCGCCCAGCTGGTTGTAGTAGTCGTTGATCTGACGGGCCCGTTTGGCCGCGTAGATCACCAGGCTGTACTTGGACGAGGTGCGGTCGAGCAGCTCGTCGATCGGCGGATTGGTGAGGCCGATCGGGGTGTCGTAGGCGGGCGTGGCGGCGGTATCCGTACTGCTCACTGAGGAGGCTCCTGCGGGGTCTGGGTTTGGCTGCACGACGGCTCTCGGGCCGCGCAGCCGGCTACGAATTGGAATTCGTGCTGACGAACAACGATACCAACTGCGCACAGGCGCTGGTCACGGTGTCGTTCACGATCACAGTGTCGAACTCGTCACGTGCGGCCAGTTCCACCCGCGCCGTCGCCAGGCGGCGTTCGATGACCTCCGGCGGTTCGGTGCCGCGGCTGCGCAGCCGGTCCACCAGTTCCTCCCAGCTGGGCGGCGCGAGGAACACCAGCACGGCCTCCGGCATCACCCGCCGGATCGACCGTGCTCCTTCGAGATCGACCTCGATCAGTACCGGCAGCCCGGCCGACAATGCGGCGCGCACCGGCGCGGCCGGCGTACCGGACCGCTGCAACCCGCCGTGGATATCCGCCCATTCGAGCAGATCGCCGGAGGAGATCATCGCGTCGAACTCGGCCCGGCTGACGAACCGGTAGTCACGACCGTCGACTTCACCGGGACGCGGGTCCCGTGTCGTCGCCGAGACACTGAAAACCAGTTCCGGCAGCCGTTCGCGGACACATCGCACCACGGTGGATTTGCCCACGGCCGAGGGGCCGACCAGTACAACCAGCCGACCCTTCGTCATGTTCTCGACCACCGAGGGTGTCAGGCGCCGAGATCGAATTTGGCGAGCAGCGCCTTGCGCTGCCGGTCACCGAGACCACGCAGCCGGCGGGTCGGCGCGATCTCGAGCTCGTTCATGATCTCCTCGGCCTTGACCTTGCCGACCTTGGGCAGGGCTTCCAGCAGTGCGCGCACCTTCATCTTACCGATGATCTCATTGCTCTCGGCCTGGCCGAGGACCTCCTTGAGGTCGGTGCCGCCGCGCTTCAGGCGATCCTTGAGCTCTGCCCGCTCACGGCGAGCGGCAGCCGCCTTCTCCAGAGCAGCGGCGCGCTGCTCATCAGTCAGCTGGGGAAGGGCCACGGTTCCTCCGTCTCATCATTCCTGCATCGAAACCTGCCGAACTACCCGGCAGTCTCAGCGACCGTACCCACGACGCCCCCGGATTGCGAACCCACCCCCCAGGTCAGGGCATGAATCGCACCCGGTATCACCCCCTTGCCGACCCGCCCGCATCCCTGCTTGCCGTAACTGCGGCCTGCACCCCCCTGCACACGAAACAGCCTGCCATCAGCGGCTTTTCGAGCGCAAACCGGAGTTGCGGCGCGATAACCACACTTCCGATCGACCTGCTGGCTACCTCCCAGCCGCCCTACCAGGAATTTTCTGGGAAATTTTCGCCCGAGCCCCTGCTGAGCGAGCGGAAGCGGCTCCGGCAACAAAAAACGAGGTCCCACGGACCCTCCGAGACAACCACCGAGGCGCCCGTATCGTCCGAATATGTACAGCGTACAGCCGACGGCCGGACCGGCACATCCGTGTGCTCAGGAGTCGACACGACAAACAAAATCCCGGCGCCCTCGGGCGTGGCGCCGACCTCCGATCCCGGGGCCTCGAATGCCGACGCAACGCAAGCCCGTTTCGCGCCCTTGCACGAAGCCCACGCCCCGTCACGAGCACGCACGCCGCCTACTTCACCGGAGGAAGGCGAACTCCTCCTGGAACTCCGCCAGGCGGCTGCGCAGCGCCTCGACCGAGGGCCCTGCCCGGAGCACGTCCCGAGAGACATTCGGTACCGCCGCCCGCCACAGCGGGCGCGGCAGCAGTGCCCGGACCTTCTCCGCGGTGCCGCCCTGCGCCCCGACTCCCGGGAGCAGGATCGGCCCGTTGAGCATGGTGAGATCCGGGGTCTCGGTGAGCGTGGCGCCGACCACCACCCCCACCGAACCCGGCTGCCCGGCCGGGTTGAGCTGGGCGGCGTCGTCGACCACCGTCTGCGCGACGGTGCGGCCGCCGACCGTCGCCTGCTGGATCTGGGCGGCTTCCGGGTTGGAGGTGGCGGCCAGGACGAACACGCCGCGATGGTGGGCGTGCGCCAGCTCCAGGACGGGACGGAGGGCACCGAAGCCCAGGTAGGGCGATACGGTGACCGCGTCCGCGCCCAGCGGGCCGTCGGCGAGCCAGGTGCGGGCGTAGGCGTCCATGGTGGAGCCGATATCGCCGCGTTTGGCGTCGGCCAGGACCAGGGTGCCCGAGGCGCGCAGCACTTCGATGGTGCGTTCGAGCACCCCGATCCCCGCGGCGCCATAGGCCTCGAAGAAGGCGACCTGTGGTTTGACCACCGCCACCGTTCCGTCGAAGGCTTCGACGCAGCGCTCGGCGAAGGCCTCGAGCCCGTCGGCGTCCTCGGACATGCCCCAGGCCGCGAGGAGGGCGGGATGGGGATCGATCCCGACACAGATCGGCCCGTGGGTGTTCATGGCGGCGGCCAGCCGCTCACCGAACGTCGTGGTCGTCATCGCCCGCGCCCTCAGCCGCGCAACGCCGAGTGCAATTCCTGCAGCGACCGCACACCCAGCCCGCCGTTGATACTGGCCTCGATGCCCTGGACGGCTGCCGCGGCCCCCTGGACCGTGGTGATACAGGGGATATTGACCCCGACCGCGGCGCTACGGATCTCGTAGCCGTCCACCCGGGGGCCGGAATTGCCGTAGGGGGTGTTGAAGACCATATCGACCTCCCCGTCGCGGATCTGGTCCACGATGGACGGCTGCGGAGGTGTGTGGCTGCCGCCCGCCGGGGAGACCGGATCCGAGTGTTTGCGGACCTGCTCGCAGGGGATCCCGTTGCGGCGCAGCATTTCCGCGGTTCCAGCGGTGGCCAGGATACGGAAGCCGAGATCGTGCAGGCGTTTCACCGGGAACACCATGGCGCGTTTGTCGCGATTGGCGATGGAGACGAACACGGTGCCCTCGGTGGGCAGCGATCCGTACGCCGCGGATTGGCTCTTGGCGAACGCGGTGCCGAAGTCGGCGTCGATTCCCATGACTTCACCGGTGGATTTCATCTCCGGCGAGAGCAACGAATCCACCTGGCTCCCGTCGGCACTGCGGAAGCGGTGGAACGGCAGTACCGCTTCCTTGACCGCCACCGGAGCGTCCAGGGGGACATGCCCGCCGTCGCCCTCGGGCAGCATGCCCTCGGCGCGGAGTTCGGCGATGGTGGTGCCGAGCATGATCCGCGCAGCCGCCTTGGCCAGCGGTACAGCGGTGGCCTTCGAGACGAACGGTACGGTACGGCTGGCACGCGGGTTGGCCTCGAGGACGTAGAGGATGTCGTCCTTGAGCGCGTACTGCACGTTCAGCAGACCTTTGACGCCGATCCCCTTGGCCAGCGCGATCGTGGAGCGGCGCACCGCCTCGATATCGCTGCGGCCCAGCGTGATCGGCGGCAGCGCGCAGGCGGAGTCGCCGGAGTGGATACCGGCTTCCTCGATATGTTCCATGACGCCGCCCAGGAAGACCTCGTCGCCGTCGCAGAGCGCGTCCACGTCGATTTCGATGGCATCTTCCAGAAACCGGTCCACCAGCACCGGGTGTTCGGGACTGAGTTCGGTGGCGCGGGAGATATAACCCTCGAGGGACAGCTCATCGTAGACGATCTCCATACCGCGACCGCCCAGCACGTACGAGGGGCGCACCAGAACCGGATAACCGATTTCGGCCGCGATCTTGCGGGCCTGCTCGAAGGTGGTGGCGGTGCCGTACTTGGGCGCGGGCAGCCCGGCGGCGATCAGGACGTCACCGAATTCGCCGCGGTCCTCGGCGAGGTCGATGGCGGCGGCGCTGGTGCCGACCAGCGGCACCCCGGCGGCGGTGAGCCGTTCCGCGAGCCCCAGCGGGGTCTGCCCGCCGAGCTGCACGATGACCCCGGCGACCGTACCGGACTCGGATTCGGCGTGGTAGACCTCGAGCACGTCCTCGAAGGTGAGGGGTTCGAAGTAGAGGCGGTCGGCGGTGTCGTAGTCGGTGGACACCGTTTCCGGGTTGCAGTTGACCATGACGGTCTCGTAGCCGGCCGCCGACAGCGTCTGCGCGGCGTGGACGCACGAGTAGTCGAATTCGATGCCCTGGCCGATACGGTTGGGCCCGGAACCCAGGATGATCACCTTGTCGCGATCGGGCTGCGGGGCGACCTCGGATTCGGCCGCGGGGTCGAGTTCGTAGGCCGAATAGTGGTATGGGGTCTTGGCCTCGAATTCGGCGGCACAGGTATCGACCGTTTTGAACACCGGCCGCACCCCGAGCCGGTGCCGGAGGGCACGTACGCCGCTCTCACCGGCCAGTTCCGGCCGCAGTTCGGCGATCTGGCGATCGGAGAGGCCGTGGTACTTCGCCCGCCGCAGCAGCGATTCGTCCAGGACGGGGGTCTCGAGCAGTTCCGCGCGCAGGTCCACCAGTCCGGCGATCTCGGCGACGAACCACGGGTCGATCCCGGAGGCGGCGGCGACGTCCTCGATGCTCGCCCCGAACCGCAGGGCGCGCTCCACCTGGTAGATCCGGCCCTCGGTGGGGGTGCGCAGATCCGTGAGGATTTCCGCGATCGCGGCGTCGATATCGGCCTGATCAGTGGAGGACGGTGCCCATTTGCCGTCCGCGGCGGTCCAGAACCCGGCCGCTTTGGTTTCCAGCGAGCGCAGCACTTTACCGAGCGCCTCGGCGAAATTGCGGCCCAGCGACATGGCCTCACCCACCGATTTCATGGTGGTGGTCAGGGTGGGGTCGGCGCCGGGGAACTTCTCGAACGCGAACCGCGGCGCCTTCACCACGACATAGTCGAGGGTGGGTTCGAAACAGGCCGGGGTTTCCTTGGTGATGTCGTTGACGATCTCGTCGAGCGTGTAACCGATGGCCAGTTTGGCCGCGATCTTGGCGATCGGGAAGCCGGTGGCCTTGGACGCCAGCGCCGAGGACCGCGAGACGCGCGGGTTCATCTCGATGACGATGAGCCGGCCGTCGGCCGGATCCACCGCGAACTGGATATTGCAGCCGCCGGTATCCACCCCGACCTCACGCAGAATCGCGATACCCAGATCGCGCATCTTCTGGTACTCGCGATCGGTGAGGGTGAGAGCGGGGGCGACGGTCATGGAGTCGCCGGTGTGCACACCCATCGGGTCCACGTTCTCGATCGAGCAGACGATCACGACATTGTCGCGCCCGTCGCGCATCAGCTCGAGTTCGTATTCCTTCCAGCCGAGGATCGACTCCTCGATCAGCACGTTCGCGGTAGGCGAGGCGGCCAGGCCGCCGCCGGCGATCCGGTCGAGATCGGTATCGTCGTAGGCCATCCCGGATCCGAGCCCGCCCATGGTGAACGAGGGTCGCACCACGACCGGGAAGCCCAGTTCCTCGACGGTTTCGCGGACCTCGTCCATGGTGTAGCAAACCCGGGAGCGGGCACTCTCCCCGCCGACCCGCGCCACGATGTCCTTGAATTTCTGCCGATCCTCACCGCGCTGGATGGCATCGAAATCGGCGCCGATCAGCTCGACCCCGTACTTCTCCAGCACCCCGCGCTCGTGCAGCGCGACCGCGGTGTTCAGCGCGGTCTGCCCACCGAGGGTGGCCAGTAGTGCGTCGGGGCGTTCCTTCTCGATGACCTTTTCGACGAATTCCGGGGTGATCGGTTCCACGTAGGTGGAGTCGGCGAATTCCGGGTCGGTCATGATGGTCGCGGGATTGGAGTTGACCAGCGAGACGCGCAGCCCTTCGGCGCGCAGGACCCGGCACGCCTGGGTGCCCGAGTAGTCGAATTCGCACGCCTGACCGATGACGATCGGGCCCGAACCGATGACCAGAATGTGTTCGAGGTCGGTACGGCGTGGCATCAGGCTCCCTCCATAAGACCGGAGAACCGGTCGAACAAGTACGCGGCGTCATGGGGTCCGGCGGCCGCTTCCGGGTGGTATTGCACGGAGAAGGCGCGGCCGTCGATCAGGCGTACCCCCTCCACGACACCGTCGTTGGCACAGACGTGGCTGACCTCGGCTTTGCCGAACGGGGTGTCGAACTGCTCGCCGCGCTCCCCCTCCAGCGCGAACCCGTGGTTCTGCGCGGTGATGGAGATGCGGCCGGTGTCGTGTTCGATGACCGGGATATTGATTCCCCGATGCCCGAATTTCATCTTGTAGGTGCCGCGACCCAGCGCCCGGCCCAGGATCTGGTTACCGAAGCAGATACCGAACAGCGGCAGCCCTTTGTCGAGAATGCCCTGGGTCAGGGCGACGGCGGTATCGGCGGTGGCCGGGTCGCCCGGACCGTTGGACAGGAACGCGCCGTCGGGTTTCAGTTCGAGGATCTTGTCCAGGCTCGTCGAGGACGGGACCACGTGCACCCGCATGCCCCGCGCGGCGAACATCCGCGGGGTGTTGGATTTGATCCCCAGGTCGACGGCGACCACGGTGAACCGGGGAGTGCCTTCCGGTTCCACGGTGTAGATCCGGTCGGTAGTGACCTCACCGGCGAGATCGGCGCCCAGCATGGACGGCTGGCCGGTGACCCGGGCGAGCAGTTCCTCGGTATCGGCGAGCGCCGGGCCGGAGAAGATCCCCGCTTTCATCGAGCCGCGGCTGCGCAGATGCCGCACCACCGCACGGGTGTCGATACCGGCGATGCCGACGATGTTCTGCTGTTCCAGCTGTCCTGGCAGGGTGCCGCTGGACCGCCAATTCGAGGCGCGGCGCGCGGGATCGCGGACCGCGTAGCCCGCGACCCAGATCTGCTGGGATTCGTCGTCCTCGTCGTTCCAGCCGGTATTGCCGATTTGCGGGGCGGTGGCCACCACGATCTGCCGGTGATAACTGGGGTCGGTGAGGGTTTCCTGATATCCGGTCATCGCGGTGCAGAACACCGCCTCGCCGAGGGTCTGGCCCACCGCGCCGTAGGCGGTGCCACGGAAAACCCGTCCGTCTTCCAGAACCAGGGCCGCGTCCGTTGTTGTCGTCATCTCTCGTCGTCTCCCGTCGTTGCCCGCGCCCAGGCCGGATACACCGTTTTGTCGTCGCCGCGGAACCCGGTGTCGATCTCGGTCCCACTCGGCAGCGTCCAGCGGATGACCAGTACTCCGCCCTCGCTCATGACCTTGCCCGCGTGTCCACGCTCGGTACGGATCACGGAGATGGACTCCTCCGGAATCCAGATCGCGGACGCGCCCTGCCGTTCCAGCAGGATTCCGTGTTCGAAGCGGGTGAGCTCCGCGGTCGCGCGGAAGCCGAGGTCACCGACCGCGATCCGGTCCTGCCAGCTCGGCGCGATGGTGCTGCCGAGGTAGAGGCCGGTGGTCGGATCCAGGACCTGCGCGCCCGTCTCCTCCGGTACCGGGGGCAGGTCGCCGATGCGGTCGGCCTGCCGGGCCGCACGGTGACGCCAGCCCCGGTACATCAGGTAGACGAACAGCGCCCACAACAGAACGCAGCCGATAACCCACAGTGTCCGCTCCATCAACGCTCTCCTACTCGTACACCCGCGGGTGCGGCGGCCACCCCGTCGCGGGCGGTGATCCGGCCGCGCAGCAGTGTGGTGGTGACCCGTCCCGGTAGCGTCATAGCCTGGTAGGGGGTATTGCTCGCGATACTCGCGAGGTCTTCGCCCTGCACGGTCCAGGTGGCCTCCGGGTCGACCAGTACCAGGTTGGCGGGCTCACCCTCGGCGATCGGGCGGCCCTGGTCGTCGAGGCCGACGATCTCGGCGGGCCGTTCGCTCATCACCCGGGCGACCCCGCGCCAGTCCAGCAGACCGGGCCGCAGCATGGTCTCCACCACGATGGACAACGCGGTCTCCAGGCCCAGCATCCCGGGCCTGGCCGCGGCGAACTCGCAGCATTTGTCCTGTTCGGCGTGCGGGGCGTGATCGGTGGCGACACAGTCCACGATGCCGGCCGCCAGCGCCTGCCGCAGTGCCTCGGTATCGGATCCCTCGCGCAGCGGCGGGTTCACCTTGTTCACCGCGTCGTAGGTTTCCAGGCGGGCGTCGGTCAGCAGCAGATGATGGGGCGTAACCTCGGCGGTGATCGAAATACCTTGCGCTTTCGCCCATTTCACCAATTCCACGGTGCCGGCTGTGGAAGCATGGCAGATGTGGACCCGTGCGCCCGCGTCTCGGGCCAGCAGCGCGTCGCGTGCGACGATGGATTCCTCCGCGGCCCGCGGCCACCCCGCCAGACCCAGCCGGGCCGCGGTCGGTCCTTCGTGCGCCACCGCCCCGGCGGTGAGCCGGGGCTCCTCCGCGTGCTGTGCGACGAGTACGCCCAGCGAGCGGGCGTACTCCAGCGCGCGCCGCATGATGAGCGGATCGTGCACACAGTGCCCGTCGTCGGAGAACATGCGTACCGCGCCCACGCCGCTGGCCATGGTGCCCATCTCGGCGAGTTGCGCGCCGGCCAGGCCCACGGTCACCGCGCCCACCGGGTACACATCGACCAGCCCGACTTCCTGCCCACGCCGCCAGACATGGTCGGTGACCACCTGGGTATCGGCGACCGGCGAGGTGTTGGCCATGGCGAAGACCGCGGTGTAGCCGCCCAGCGCCGCGGCGGCGGAACCGGACTCGATGGTCTCGGTGTCCTCGCGGCCGGGTTCGCGCAGGTGGGTGTGCAGATCCACGAATCCGGGCAGCAGCACCTGCCCGGCGCCGTCGACGATCTCGGCGTCCTCGGCCTGCAGGCCGGTCCCGATCTGCCGGATCACGCCGCCGGCGACCAGCACATCCACCGGCTCGCCCTCGCCGTAGGGCCGCACCCCGGTGATCAGCACGTTATCGCTCACGCTGTGTCCTCCGGGCGCGCGCGAGGGCCCTCCGTGGTTACGCTCCGCTGCCGCCTCCGGGCCCGACTCGCTCACGCCGCGGCCTCCTGCACTCCGACCAGGAGGCGGAACAGCACCGCCATCCGCATATGGACTCCATTCGTCACCTGTTGCAATACGGCGGCGCGCGGCGAATCGGCCACCGACGACGCGATCTCCATACCGCGCAGCATCGGGCCGGGGTGCAGCACCACCGCCTGTTCGTCGAGCAGCGCCAGCCGGCGCTCCGAGAGGCCGTAGCGGATCGCGTACTCGCGGGCCGACGGGAAGAATCCGCCGTTCATCCGCTCCGCCTGGACCCGCAGCATGAGGACGGCGTCAGCGCCGGGCAGTTCGGAATCCAGGTCCGTCGAGACCCGCACCGGCCAGCCCTCGACGCCTACCGGCAGCAGCGTGCGCGGCGCGACGAGCACCACCTCCGCGCCGAGCGTGGACAGCAGGAACGCGTTGGACCGGGCCACCCGGCTGTGCAGGATATCGCCGACGATCACCACTCGTTTACCGGCGATATCGCCGAGCCGCTGACGCAGGGTCAGCGCGTCGAGCAGCGCCTGGGTGGGGTGCTGATGGGTGCCGTCACCGGCGTTGATCACCGCGGGGACCGAACTGCCCGACTGCCGCGACCAGTCCTCGAACCAGCGGGTGATCTGATGGGCCGCGCCGGAGGCGGGATGCCGCACGATGAGCGCGTCGGCACCCGCGGCGTGCAGGGTGAGCGCGGTATCGCGCAGCGACTCTCCCTTGGCCACCGAGGAGCTGCTCGCGCTCACATTGATCACATCTGCGCTCATCCATTTGCCCGCGACCTCGAAGGAGACCCGGGTGCGAGTGGAGTTCTCGAAGAACACCGTCATCACCGTGCGCCCACGCAGGGTGGGGAGTTTGCGCACTTCGCGGCCCAGCAGCGCCTGTTCGAACCGTTCGGCCTCGTCGAGCAGCTCGGTGGCGGTGTCGCGATCCAGATCGGTCACCGTCAGAAGATGTCTCACTGTCCCTCCCCCTGATGCAGGAAAACCCCGTCGCGGCCGTCGTGTTCGGACAGCAGCACCGAGACGTCCTCGGTGCGCGCGGTGGGCACGTTCTTGCCGACGAAATCGGCGCGGATCGGTAGTTCGCGGTGGCCGCGGTCCACCAGGACCGCCAGCTGGACGGCGCGCGGCCGGCCCAGATCCCGCAGCGCGTCCAGCGCGGAGCGCACCGTGCGTCCGGAGAAGAGCACATCGTCGACGAGTACGACCAGCGCGTCCTCGATCCCGCCTTCCGGCACCGAGGTGCGTTCCAGCGGCCGATGCGGCTTGGTGCGTAGATCGTCGCGGTAGAGCGTGATGTCGAGCGAACCGAGCGCGGGCCGGACTCCGGAGAATTCCTCGATCTTGTCGGTGAGCCGATGCGCGAGGGTGGTACCGCGGGTCGGAATACCGATGAGCACTACCCGGGGCGTGCCGGCATCGCCCGAATCCAGGGCGGTGCGTTCGATGATCTGGTGTGCGATCCGCGCGATGGTGCGGCCGACATCGGAGGCGGAGAGCAGTTCGCGCCCTGTCGCGACCCATTCCGGGGTATGCCGCTCGGGAGGTGACGTCGCCTCGGCAGCACCGCGTTCTTCGGGCACGGCCATACCGACCTCCTTCCCCGCCTCACTGGACGGTCCGTTAAAGGATGTCTTACGCCGAGCAGCCTATCAGCCGCCGAGCGGGGACTTTCACCAGGTGAGGACCTGCCTCCAAGTGTGAACGGGACCACGCCCGGCGGTGGTGCGCACGGGCGTCGGCCCGGCTCGACGATACCGGGGTCACCGTATTCATGATGACCCCTTTCGGCACCGCCGCCGAACAGGACCGCACGGTCGAACTGCCGGCCGGGTTGGCCGGCGAAAACCGGTGATCCTCATTCCTCCGTCTGCGCGAGGACGGCGGCGGCCAGCTCCTCGTGCACCTCCGGCGGCAGCGTATGCCCCAGACCCGCCATGATCAGCAGCTGTGCCCCGGGGATCTGTTCGGCGATGAGCGCGCCGTGGCCCGGTTTGGCCGGCTCGTGGCTGCCTTCCACGACCAACGTGGGCGCCTGCACTCGGTACAGCACGCCCACCGGCTCGAAGTCCGGCTGCGCCGCCGCGGCCAGCCGGTGGTTGGTTACGGCCGACAAATCGCGGGCGCGGTCGTGGATCCGCTCCTGCAGCCGGCGTGCCGCGTCCTCGTCGAACGGCAACCCGGTGCCGTGCAGCACGCGCTGCTCGGCGACCATGCCCTCGATCCGGTCGTGCCGGTTGTCCGGTGGGGCGGCGGCCAGCAGCGCGCGGTAGAACGCGACGAACTCCGGCGTCGGCTCCGGCAGGCTCCCCTCGGGCTGCGGCTCCCCCAGCAGCGACCGCATGAGGACCATGCCTTCGCCGCCGCCGAGCGGCGAGGAACCGATAACGGTCAGCGAGCGCACCCGCTCCGGCCGCTCGACGGCGATGAACTGGCCGAGCAGCCCACCCGCCGAGTGGCAGACCAGGTGCGCGCTCCGCAGGTCGTGCGCGTCCAGCACGCGATAGACGTCGTTCTTGATTTCGCTCCACGTGTACGGATGCGCCGCGAAATCGACGGTGCCCGACCGGCCGGTGTCGCGGTGGTCGTACCGGATGACCCGGCGACCCCCGGCGACGAGGCGGCCGACGAACTCGTCCGGCCACAGAATGCCCTGCGACATCGACCCCATGATCAACAGGATCGGCGTATCCGTCCCGGTGCCGAATTCTTCACTCCAGATATTCACATCGTGCATGGGGCGGGTGTCCTCTTCTGTAGACGCACCGGTCGCGCCGGTGTTGTTTCCTGCTGCGTTCCGTCCCGTCCGGACGGGACGGGCGGGCGGCCGACTCCGCCTCAGCGGGGGCCACGCCGGCCGGTCCGGGGCCCTGCATTGCGGGCAGCGGCCACCCGCGGCGGGACGGGACGAGCCACAAAGCGCTGCTGGTTGTTGCGAATGGGGTAGGTGCCGTGCTGCTTTCGCATATCTATTGCGCCTTTCGTGTACCGGTGCGTACCGGACCTTCGAGGGGACGGTGGTGACTACACACCCTTACTACCTCAGGTGTAGTACTCTACTCGAAGTGGTTTGAACCGTAGTACTACAGATGGAGTGGTGTCAAGTGGTCCGCACGAATCCCGAACGCCGCCAGGCGCTGCTGGACGCATCGATCGAGGTCTTGGCCCGAGACGGGGCCCGGGGTCTGACCTTCCGCGCCGTGGACAAAGCGGCGGCGGTACCCGCCGGAACCGCCTCCAACTACTTCAGCAACCGCGACGATCTCCTCGTCCAGGTGGGCCACCGGTACTACGAGCGCTTGACCCCCGACGAATCGGCCATGGCCGCCCTGCACGGACCACGCACCCGCGAGACCGTCACAGCGCTCATGACCGAGGTCGTCGGCCGCGTCACCCGCTTCCGCACCGGCTATCTCGCACTCCTGGAACTCCGATTGGAAGCCACCCGGCGACCCGAACTACAGGCCCTGCTCACCGAGCGGGTGCGCGCCGATCTGGACTTCAATATCCGCAACCACCTGGACTTCGGGATGCCCGGCGACGAGAACACCGTCGTGTTGCTGTTCCTCGCCCTGAACTGGCTGATCCTCGAACGACTCACCCTGCCCGGCGTCTTCACCGAGGAACAGGCCCGCGAACTGGTACAGATGGCCGTGGAGCGCGCGATCCCCGCCGCCGATTCCTGATGTTCGCCCGCCGGTTTCTCGGTTCCGTCCGGCCGGGACCACCGCATGCGGGCGCGCGCCACGGAACGCCGGATCGCGTGAACGGCTCGCACAGCAGCGGGCCGCGCCGAGCTCGAAAGCTCTGCGCGGCCTGGATTCGCGTGCTATCGCGCGCACTACCGGAGCAGGTCGGCTCGCAAAGGCGCATGGACCCTTGCGCTCATTCCGCCGGAAGAGCCGAATCGGCCCGCCCGCCGTCGAATACTTCGCCGACGAGCCGCCGCGTCGCCTCCTGGAACGCCGCGGAGAGCGACAGCGCGGCATCGTCCACATAGTTCAGCGTGGCGGTCAGCGTCGCGGCGCCATCGGGCGTGCTGTACATCAGCGCCGCATGTCCCCCGGCGCCGCCGTTGTGCATGATCACGGTGCCGCCGCCGGCTATGTCCTGGACGAACACGCCCAAGCCGTAGCCCATCCCGGGGATACCCGTCGAGCGCGGGGTGCGCATCTCGGCCAGCAGCTCGTCCGGCAGGAGCTCGCCGCTGTTCAGCGCCGAAATGAAGACGTGCAGGTCCCGGCTGGTCGAGATCATGTCACCGCCGCTGGAGATCCAGGAGGGATTGTGTTCGGTGACGTCGATCGTCAGTTCCTCGCCGTCGTCCTCGTAGCGGTAGTAGGCGTGGGCGTGCGGCTCGGGGATCCCGGTCTGCGTGGTCGGCGCTACGGTACCCGTCAGTCCCAGCGGTCCCAGGATCAGGCGCTGCATCTCCTGGGCGACCGGGCGTCCGGTGACCTTCTCGACCAGCAACCGCGCCACCACGTAATTGGTGTTGGAATAGCTCCAGTCCGTCCCCGGCGCGAATCGCGCCGGTTTCGACAGCGCCAGCCGGACCAGTTCCTCCGGCTCGTAGCTGTGGAACCGGTTGTCCACCCACGCCTTACCCGAGATGGTGCAGGGGATCCCCGCCACGACCGTCCCGTCGCCGTAGTACTCCCCGGTGAAGTTGAACAGGCCACTGGTGTGCTGCAACAGCATCCGCACCGTGATCCGCGCGTCGAACCCGAACTCCGGCAGATACTCCACCACCGGGACGTCCAGCCCGATCCTGCCCTCGCCCACCAACCGCAACACCAGCGTCGCGGTGAACGTCTTGGTATTACTGCCGATCCGGACATGCCCGTCGATCGGCGGCGGCACCGAACCACCCAGCTCGGCCACTCCCGCACTGCCGGCCCACGCGCCCCGCTCGTCGTGCACCCGCACCGTGATCCCGGTGAGACCGGACACGACGATCTCCTCGAGCGCTCTCCGCAACTCCGGACGATCCCGTTCACCGGCCGCCGGCTCGGTCCGGCCGTCCACGGAGCCCGGCCCGGCGAGGGCGGCGGTGATCTTGCGGGCCATCTCGACCGTCGCCGGGCCGGGCTCACCCCGGCGGGGCCGGGCGGCGGCGCCGACAGCGAGGCCGACCGTGCCGCGGAAGTTCTCGGCCTCGGCCGGATTCTTGTTCTCCAGCAGGTTCACCGCGGCACGCAGAGCCGAGAACACTTGGTCGGCGAGTTCGGCGACGGTCTTTCCGGTGAGTTCCACGTCCGCGGACCTCGCGGCGAGCACATGGCCGACCACCCCGGTCGCGGAAGCCAGTACGAGGGACCCGTTCGCCACGGCCGAGTGGGCCGCGCCGGTGGCGGCCATCAACGTCACGGCGCCGTAGGCGGCGGTCCGCAGGGTGGCTTGTTCCCGATCGGTCAGGGTGACCGACATGGTGGCGTACTCCTTCGAAGATGCTGCGGCGGAATCCGATCGACCGGACACCGCGTCCGTCCGAGATGTGCTGTGTGCTGTGCTGCTCATGGGAGTACTGTCGCCGGATCCGCTGACACCGTCCTGATGCCGGCCTGACACAGCCGCTGATACGGGCGTCGGCGCTGTTCAGCGGGAAACCAGCCGGAGCAGTCATCGTTGCTCTGCGAGCCCCCACCCGCGGTGCTGCGGGAGCGCCGGCCCCGGCGATCGGCGAGCCGAGGCCCATTGCCGACCCATTGGAACATACGTTCGAATACCGGGGTACCCTGACGGCATGGCACTGCAGGGCTCACTCTTCGACGGCTTCGGAGCGCCGGAACTCGCCCCGCTGACCGACGTCGGGCGCACCCCGCTCACTCACGGCGCCTGGGTCGATCTGCGCCCCGGCTGGCTGCGCGGCGCCGACGACCTGTTCGAACAACTGGCCGCGACGGTGCCGTGGCAGGCCGAGCGGCGGCAGATGTACGACCGGGTCGTCGAGGTACCGCGACTGCTCTGCTTCTACGGCGAATCCGACCCGTTACCGGACCCCGTCCTGGAGGAGTCCCGCGAAGCCCTCACCACCTACTACGGACCCGAACTCGGCGAACCGTTTCGCACCGCGGGGTTCTGCTACTACCGCGACGGCCGCGACAGCGTGGCCTGGCACGGCGACACCATCGGACGCGGCGCCGCGCACGACACCATGGTCGCCATCCTCACCTTGGGAGCGCCGCGGCCCCTGCTGCTGCGACCCCGCGCCGGCGGGCCGAGCCTGCGCTTCCACCCGGGTCACGGCGATCTGTTCGTCATGGGCGGCTCCTGCCAGCGCACCTGGGAGCACGCGGTACCCAAGACCCGGCGGGTGACCGGGCCGCGGATCAGCATCCAGTTCCGGCCGCGCAACGTGCGCTGAATCTCGATGCGCTAGGACGCGCGCAGTATCGCGCGCACCTGCTGATCGACCGCCGCCAGCAACCGATCGGTTGATCCCGCGCGGACCATGTCCGGCACGGTTTGGCCCGCCAGACCGTCCAGCAGCAGCCGCCCGACCGTCTCCGCGTCCAGATCCGGGCGTGCTTCGCTCAGCAGAGCGGTGATGTGGGCACGCCAGAACCGGTGGAACTCCTCGGTGCGCGGATGCGGCGAGACCCCTCGATAGACCTCCATGAGCGCCAGGTTGTCGATCACCAGCCGGGCCATGGCGTCGAAAAAGGCGAGCAGCCGGTCACCGGCCGGCGCACCGGGCCCCAGCGGCGGGGGGCCGCCGGTCACGGCGGACATCAGGGTGACCGCGCTTTCGGCGACCAGCTCGTGCAGCAATCCGGCACGGTTGCCGAAACGATGAAAGATCGTCCCCTTGCCCACGCCGGCGGCCGCCGCGACCCGGTCCATGGTGACCGCCTCCGGGCCGCGCTCGGCGAGTAGCGCCGCGGTCGCGTCCAGGATGGCACGCCGGTTGCGGGCGGCGTCCGCGCGTTCCTTCGGAATTGTCGCACCACCTTCGTTGACAACTTGACCGACGGTCCATATCTTGAAGAAGTTATCTGGACCGTCAGTCAAATTATGGAGTTTCAATGCAGGCAATCGTAATGACGAATACCGGCGGGCCCGAGGTGCTGGTGCCCCGGGAAGCCCCGGAGCCGGTCCCCGGCCCGGGCGAAGTAGTGATCAGAACCGAGGCGATTCCCGTTCTGTACCCCGAAACCCAGCTGCGTTCCGGCGCGTTTCCGATGGCCTCACCACCACCGGTCGTCTTCGGCTTCCAGGCGGCCGGCGAAGTGATCGCCGTGGGCGAGGGCGTCGGATCCGAGCACCTCGGACAACGAGTGGTGGCCGATACGGACGGTACGGGGTCGTATGCCGAGTTGGTCCGCGCGCGAGCGGAAGCCACGACTCCGATTCCCGCGGGCGTCACGGCCGCCGACGCGGCGGCGGTGATGATGAGCGGTTCGGTGGCGCTGGCGCTGCTGGAAGCCGCGGCGCTGACCGGCTCCGAAACCGTGCTGATCGAGGCCGGCGCCACCGGCGTGGGGGTTCACCTGGTCCAATTGGCCCGCGAGTTCGGCGCGGCCCGGGTGATCGCGACCGCCGGCGGTCCGGACAAGGTCCGGCGCGCGCGGGAATCGGGCGCCGACGAGGTGATCGACCACCGCCACGCGCACTGGCCCGAGGAACTGCGCGGGGAACCGGGCCGCACGATCGATATCGTGTTCGACTCACTCGGCGGCACCTCGGCGGCCACGCTGCTCGGCACCATGACACCCGGCTCCGGGCGGATGCTCAGCTACGGCTGGCTCTCCGGGGAACCCGCCCGCATCTCGGCGGCCGACCTCATCCCGCACGGGCTGACACTCACCGGATGCTCCGGCCCCGCCTGGCACCGCCGAGTGGGCCGCGCCCGTGCCGCGATACTCGAGCGCGTACCGGCCCTGGCGGCACCGGTGGAAACGATCCTGCCGCTCGACCGCGCCGCCGCGGCCCACGAAATGCTGGAATCCCGGGCGCCGCTCGGCAAGATCATCCTGCGGCCGGGCCCGGCGGCGCGCTGATCAGCGCGTCAGGACGAAGAAGTACGGTTCGGCCAGACCGCGCATATCCATGACACCGAGCAGCCTGTCGTCGCCGAGCCGGCGGAAATGGTCGATGATCGGCAGATGGTCATAGACCATGGCGGCGCTGACCACGCCGCGGTACTCGATATCGCGTAACCTGGCCGTCGCTTTGCGGGTGCGCAGCAGCGGGCCGAGGGTGCGCAGGTTCTTGCGGACCGGGCGCAGCCAGTGCGCTGGAATCCGGCCCGCCAGCGAAAGTGGGACCCGCCGCGGATCCACCGCGAACACGGTGCCGCGCTCATCGGTGAACAGCAGCGGATGCACCTCATCGGGCGCATCGAACTGTTTTCCGTACCACCCGGATTCGGACAGGGTGCCGTCCATCGGGTGACCGGTGGGCAATTCCGAACCGCGCCAGCGGCCGGTGATCACCTCGTCCACCCGCGCGGCCGGCAACCGGTCGAAGATCTCCCAGGCCTCCGCGGCGGTGCAGCCGCCCTCGGGCAGGGTGATACCCGCGTTCTCGGTCATAGTCCGCACTCCTCGACATCATGGGACGTTGCGATGAACAGCCTATCGCCCTCTCATCGAGTCGCGCGGCGGACCGGGCCGGAGAGATCCGGTATGGGTTCAGCCGGTGATCTCCCACTCGTGGATCGTGATCGCCGACGAGCCGGTGGTGTGCAGCGGATCGGTGTACACCACTGCCTCGGCGGCCGCGAGCGAATCCGCGAGCACGAGGTACGCGCCGCCGCGGCCGTCGGTGAACGGACCACTTTCCTGCAGCATGCCCTTCGCACGGAGCTCGGCGAGGAACCGGCGGTGCGGTTCGGCCACCGCCGGATCGTAGGCCGGAGTACGGAGGGCCAGCACCAGGTACTTGCGCATCTCAGTCCTCCGATTCCGAATCGCCGGCACGCCCGGCGGCCGCGGCGGCCGCGCGGATCTGCGGAGCCACCAGCACCACCTGGCCGAGCACCCCGTTCACGAATCCCGGGGAATCATCGGTGGACAGTTCCTTGGCCAGTTCCACCGCCTCGTCCACCGCGACGATCGGCGGCACATCGGGCGCGTAGAGCAGTTCCCATACCGCCACCCGCAGAATGGCGCGATCCACCGCGGGCAACCGGGGCAGCGTCCAATCCTGCAGATACGACGCGATGGTCCCGTCCACCCGGTCGAGTTCCTCGGCGATACCGTCCACCAGGGTGCGGGTATAGGCGTGCACCGGCGCCACCCCCTGATCGCGGGCCGCGAGCTCGATCCGCTCGTCGGCCAGATCGGCGGGATCGACATCGCGGGCCTCGGCCTCGAAGAGCAGGTCCACCGCCCGGCGGCGCGCCTTGTGGCGGGCGCCGAGCTTCTTGTATGCGGATTTCTTGTCCGCGGGCTGATCGGGCACGTCAGGAGTTGACGCGGCCCAGGTAGCTGCCGTCGCGGGTATCGATGCGGAGTTTGTCGCCGGTGTTGATGAACAGCGGGACCTGGACCTCGGCGCCGGTCTCCACGGTGGCGGGCTTGGTGCCGCCGGTGGAGCGATCGCCCTGCAGACCGATATCGGTGTGGGTGACCTCGAGCTCGGCGGTGACCGGCAGCTCCACGTACAACGGCGCACCCTCGTGCGTGGCGACCTGCACGGTCATGTTCTCCAGCAGGAACCGGGCCTGCTCGCCGATGGTGCTCTCCCCGATGGCGATCTGGTCGAAGGTCTCGCCGTCCATGAAGACGTAATCGGAGCCGTCGTGGTAGAGGTAGGTCATATCGCGGCGGTCGACCGTGGCGGTCTCCACCTTCACGCCCGCGTTGAAGGTTTTGTCGACGAGCTTGCCCGACAGCACGTTCTTCAGCTTCGTCCGCACGAACGCGGGACCCTTACCCGGCTTCACGTGCTGGAACTCGACGATCTGCTGGAGATTACCGTCGATCTTCAGCACGAGGCCGTTTTTGAAGTCGCTGGTGTCCGCCACTGTCTTCGGGTCTCCTCGGTTCTCGGGCGACCGTCGTCATCCGACGACGATCAAATCTTTGCTGGTGTTGGTGAGCAGCTCCGGGCCCCCTTCGCGCACCACGAGCGTGTCCTCGATCCGGACGCCGCCGCGGCCGGGAAAGTACACCCCTGGTTCGACGGTCACCGCCACGCCAGACTGGAGTGTACCCGTGCCCGTTTTGGCGATTCCGGGCGCTTCGTGGATGCGCAACCCCACCCCGTGCCCCAGACCGTGCACGAACAGCGGCCCGTGACCGGCGGCGGCGATGACCGCACGGGCGGCCGCGTCCACATCAGCACACGGCACACCGGGCCGCAGCGCCTCACGGCCGGCCCGCTGCGCGGCATACACCAGGTCGTAGACCTCGCGCTGCCAGGACGCGGGTTCGCCGAGTACGAAGGTCCGGGTCATATCCGAGTGGTAGCCGTCCACCACGGCGCCGAAATCGATCTTCACGAAATCACCGACGGCCAGTACCGCCTCGGTGGGCCGGTGATGCGGAACGGCGGAATTCGCCCCGGCCGCGACGATGGTCTCGAAGGCGATCCCGGCCGCCCCGCGCTCGAACATCGCCCATTCCAGATCCCGGGCGACCTGACGCTCGGTGCGTCCCGGCCGCAGCGCCCCGGTGTCCAGCAGTGCCGCCAGGGCCCCGTCACCGACGGCGCAGGCGGTGCGCAGCAGGTCGATCTCGTACTCGTCCTTGACCATGCGCAGCTGCTCGACCAGGCCAGGTGTCGCCACCAACTCCAGGCCCGAGCCGAGCTCGAGCAGCGCTCGGTGCTGATCGACGGTGACGATATGGCTCTCGTAACCCAGTCGGCCGAACTGCCACTCCCCCGCCAGTTCCACCACCCGGCGCGACACCGCCCGGGCGATCTCGGCGCGTAGATCGGGTACCTGCTCGGCGACCTGGGTGTCGTAGCGGCCGTCGGTCGCGATCACGGTGCGGTCCTCCGCGCCCGGGGTGTCCCACGAGTGCACCAGCAGCGCGGCGTTCGACCCGGTGAATCCGGTGAGATAGCGGATGTTCACCAGATCGGTGACCAGGAGGCCGTCGATCTCGTTCTGGACCAGCAGGTTGCGCAGGGCACCGCGCCGGGCAGCGTAATCGGGCCGGACCCGAGGGCCCCGACCGGCATCAGCAGACATGGCATAAAAGTACCGCCGACCCGGCCTCGGCACACGGGCCGACCGGGCGACAGACACCTCGGAAATGAGGATCACTCGCTGTTCACATATCGGCCCGGCGGCCCGACTTGTCCACAGATCGCGTTCGCCGCCACCGGTACGGCCCGCCGACGGCGATCGTGGACGACATGACGACCTTCGGTTTCCTCGCCTTGACCGTCTGGTGCGCGGCGCTGAGCATCAGCGATATCCGCTCC
The DNA here is from genome assembly GCF_040654015.1 of Nocardia sp. NPDC050799. NCBI lineage: Bacteria > Bacillati > Actinomycetota > Actinomycetes > Mycobacteriales > Nocardiaceae > Nocardia > Nocardia sp. NPDC050799. The sequence goes on along the minus strand of NZ_JBFAHF010000021.1, from coordinate 11,695 downwards.
CGGCGCCTACCGAACCTGCTCACGGTGCCCGGAGCCGTGATCGTGCTCGGCTATGCGGCGCTGACCGGGCGCTTTCCCGCCGCCGCCTGGGGCGCGGCATTGCTCGCGACCCCATATCTGCTGATCCACCTGACGCGCCCGGCCGCACTCGGCGCCGGTGACGTGAAACTGGCCGTGGGACTGGGCGCGGCCGCCGGGCTCGGGGGTGGTCCCGTCTGGGTCTGGTCGGCCGTCGCGGCACCGGTGTGTACCGCGATCGCCGGAGTCGGCGCACTGCTCGGTTCTCGGGTGGGCCGGCGGATATACGGCGGCCGACACCGCGGCCCCGGCCCGCGGGCGCCCGCGCCGGAAGGCCCCGGACCCACGATCCCGCACGGTCCGTCGATGTGTGCGGCGACACTTCTCGGACTCACCCTGTGGTGACCCCGCGGCAATCCCGGACCCCACGCACGTCCCGGGGGCGATGAGCACGGCCGACCGCATCCCCCGTCCGTCGCGCCGACATGGGAAGATGGTCGGCGTGCTGCGCTGGATAACCGCTGGAGAATCCCATGGACCCGCTCTCGTCGCCATCCTGGAAGGGATGGTCGCCGGTGTCGAGGTGACCTCGGAGGAGATCTCCGCACAGCTGGCGCGCCGACGGCTGGGCTACGGTCGCGGCGCCCGGATGAAGTTCGAGGCCGACAAGGTCACCGTGATCGGCGGGGTCCGCCACGGCCGCACCATGGGCGGGCCGGTCGCCATCGAGATCGCCAATTCCGAATGGCCCAAATGGACCACCGTCATGTCCGCCGATCCTGTCGCCGAGGCCGAACTGGCCGAACTGGCCCGCAACGCTCCGCTCACCCGCCCCCGCCCCGGCCATGCCGACTACTCGGGCATGCTCAAATACGGTTTCGACGATGCCCGCCCGGTGCTGGAACGCGCCAGCGCCCGCGAGACGGCGGCCCGGGTCGCGGCCGGGACGGTGGCGCGCGCCTTCCTGCGCCAGGCCCTCGGGGTGGAAGTCGTCTCCCATGTGGTCTCCATCGGTACGGCCGCGAACACCACCGGGGTGGTCCCCACCGGCGCCGATCTGGCAGCGATCGACGAGAGCCCGGTGCGCGCGTTCGACGCCGGCGCCGAGGCGGCCATGATCGCCGAGATCGAGGCGGCGAAGAAGGACGGCGACACGCTGGGCGGAGTGGTCGAGGTGGTCGTCACCGGGCTCCCGATCGGACTCGGCTCCTTCACCAGCGGCGAGAACCGGCTGGACTCGCGGCTCGCGGCGGCGCTCATGGGTATCCAGGCCATCAAGGGCGTCGAGGTCGGCGACGGTTTCGAGACGGCGCGGCGCCGGGGCAGCCAGGCCCACGACGAGATGCGCCCCGGCAGTGACGGCGTGCTGCGGTCCACCAACCGGGCCGGCGGTCTCGAGGGCGGGATGACCAACGGGGAGGCCCTGCGCGTCCGCGCGGCCATGAAGCCCATCTCCACGGTGCCGCGCGCGCTGGCCACGGTGGATATGTCCACCGGCGAAGAGGCCGTGGCGATCCACCAGCGTTCCGATGTCTGTGCCGTTCCGGCGGCCGGCGTGGTCGCCGAATCGATGGTCGCGCTGGTGGTGGCCCAGGCCGCGCTGGAGAAGTTCGGTGGCGATTCGCTCGCCGAGACGGTGGGCAACCTCGACGGCTATGTGAAGCGGATCAGCGGGCGCCCCCATCTGAACCCGGGCGATACCGTCGCCGACCCGGCCTAATGACCGAGGACACCGGTCCGCACGGCCCACTGGTAGTGCTGATCGGACCGCCTGGGGCGGGCAAGACCACTATCGGCCGCAAACTCGCCCGGGAGCTCGGCGTCGAGCTCTACGACACCGACGCCGGGATCGAGGAGGTGACCGGCCGCACCATTCCGGAGATCTTCGCCGAGGACGGGGAAACCGAATTTCGCCGGATCGAGGAAGAGGTGGTCGGCGACGCGCTCGCCACCCGCAGCGGTGTCGTCTCCCTCGGTGGCGGCGCGGTGCTCTCGGAACGTACTCGCCTTCTGCTCCGCGACCGGACCGTGGTGTATCTGGAGATCAGCATCGCCGAGGGGCTGCGCCGCACGGGAGCCGGTACCCACCGGCCGCTGCTGGGTGGCGCCGACCCGGGGACGAAATACCGGGAACTCATGCGGACCCGGCGGCCGCTCTACCGGGAGGTGACCTCGGTCCGGGTGCGCACCGACGGCCGCAGTCCCGGCCGTGTGGTCCGCTCGATTCTGGGGAAACTCGCACTGGAATCGGTCCGGGTGACCGCCGACACCCTCGACACGGATCTGCCCGAAGGCTCGGGTACCCAGCGCACCAGCAGGTCCCGGGCCCGCCGGCGGGCCCGGGCGCGGGCGCGGCGGACCGCGGCACAACCCGCGGCGGCCTCCGGCGAACCCGGTTCCGCGGCCGCTTCCGGAGGCGATGCCGCGGCCTCGGGCACCACGGGGAGCGACACCGGAACAGCACCCGCCGCCGAGCCCGCGCAGGCCGCCGACAACGGCCTGCGCACCCCGGGCCGGTCCCGGCGGGCGCGCGCCAGACGGGCCCGGGCCCGGCGGCAGCAACGAGAACAGGCCGAACAGACACAGACAGGATCGGAGCAGCACACGTGACAGAACCGACGCGTATCGAGGTCCGCACCGCACAGCCCTATCCGGTGATCATCGGCCGCGGTCTGCTCGGGGACCTCGTCGAGGTGGTCACCGGCGCGGGCGGTGTACGGACCATCGCCCTGTTCCATCAGCCGTCGCTGGTCGAGACCGCCGAGGTGGTACGCACCACGCTGGCCGAGGCCGGCCTGGACGCCCACCGCATCGAGATCCCGGACGCCGAGGCGGGCAAGGAACTCGCCGTGGCCGGTTTCTGCTGGGAGGTACTGGGCCGGATCGGTCTCACCCGCAACGATGTAGTGGTGAGCCTCGGCGGCGGCGCGGCCACCGATCTCGCCGGATTCGTCGCCGCGACCTGGATGCGCGGAGTGAAGGTCGTGCACGTACCCACCACGCTGCTGGCCATGGTGGACGCCGCGGTGGGCGGTAAGACCGGTATCAACACCGAAGCGGGGAAGAACCTTGTCGGCTGTTTCCACGAGCCGTCCGCCGTGCTGGTCGACCTGGTGACCCTGGAAACCGTGCCGCGCAATGAGATCGTGGCGGGGATGGCGGAGATCATCAAGGCCGGGTTCATCGCCGACCCGGTGATCCTCGATCTGGTCGAACGCGACCCGCAGGCCGCGCTGGACCCGACCGGCGAGGTATTGCCGGAGCTCATTCGCCGGGCAGTGGCAGTGAAGGCCGAGGTGGTCGCGGCCGATCTCAAGGAGTCCGCGCTGCGCGAGATCCTCAATTACGGTCATACGCTGGGCCATGCGATCGAACGCCGGGAGCGCTACCGCTGGCGGCACGGCGCGGCGGTGTCGGTGGGCCTGGTCTTCGCCGCGGAACTGGGCCGGCTGGCCGGCCGGCTCGACGACACCACCGCCGACCGGCACCGCAGCATCCTGGAGAGCGTCGGACTGCCCACCACCTACGATCCCGATGCCCTGCCGCAGCTGCTGGAGAGTATGCAGACCGACAAGAAGACCCGATCCGGCGTGCTGCGGTTCGTGGTGCTCGACGGACTGGCCAAACCCGGCCGGCTGGAAGGCCCCGACCCCGCCCTGCTCGCCGCGGCGTATTCGGCGGTCGCCGGCTCCGGGTCCACCGGAGGCAGCGCGATCCTGCTGTGAGGCCGGCCGACCGGCCGTGCGACCAGGCGCGGGCCGCGATCGGTACGATCGCGGCCCGCGTGCCCGGTACTCGCATTCTTTCCGAAGGCTCACCCCGGCCCACGGACATTCCGCCTGTCCGAGCCCGTCCTGCCCGCCGTAGTCGGACCGGCGACAACATTCCGGCCCGATAGGGCTCGTCGGACCGTCAGGCGGGCGAACCGAGCGCGGGGGTGACACCACCCGCCGACCGCTCGTTGTCGCGGCTGCCCCGCCGCCGTCCGACGGCCACCCCGACGAGTCCGGGCACGAAGACCAGCAGGACGATGAACGACGAGGCGGCGGTGGCCTCGAACAGCAGGCCGCCGTCGCCGAGGTCGACCATCGGCAGGAGATCGAGCAGCCAGGACACCAGCCCGCTGCCCACGCCGGCGACCACCGCGGTCTGCAGCCACCGGATCGTCAGATCCGCGCCGTGCTCGGGGTTCGGGTGCTCGTGGCGGTCGGCCCGGCCGTCGCGCACGCCCCAGGCCACTGCGGCACCGATCAGCACCACCAGGCACAGCAGCCGCAACCACACCCCGTAGGTCGGGATGTAGCCCATCGCGAACCCGAGGAGCACCCGCAGGACGACGGCCAGCCCACCGAGCACCAGTGCCCGCAACAACCACGCAGTCATGCCGATCACCATAACTCCCCCGCGCACCGGACTAGAACCCGTTACAGATATTCGCCGGGATCCGATGCGTTACCGGCGACATCAGCCGAGGTCGGCGAGCGCGGCGGCCATCGCCTCCCGGGGGGCGGGGCGGCCGGTGAACTGCTCGACCTGACCGTATGCCTGTTCGAGCAGCATCTGCAGACCGCCGATCACCGTGTGCCCGGCGGCGGCGACCGCTTCGGCCAGCGGGGTGGGCCATGGGGCGTACAGCGCGTCGAGCACCACGGGAGCCGCGGCCACCGACCCGGCGACCGCCGCGGCCGCCGCGGCCGGCACGGTGCTCACCACGGCGCCCGCGCGGCCGCAGACACCGGCCAGCTCCGGCGCGTCGAATCCGATCACCCGGACGGCCGCACCGAGCCGCTCGGCGAGTTCGCGCGCGCCCGCCGCGCGGCCGGCATCGCGGGCGACGATGGTGATGGTCGTGGCCCCGATTTCGGTCAGCGCCAGCAGCGCGGGGCGGGCGGTGCCCCCGGCCCCCAGCACCACCGCCTCGGACAGCTCCCGCACCCCGCCGCCCCGCAGTGCGCCCAGCACCCCGTCGACATCGGTGCAGTCGGCACGCCAGCCGGTCGCCGTTCGCACCAGGGTGTTGGCCGAACCGACCAGTACCGCGCGTTCGGTGCGTACCTGCGCGTACGCGAGGGCCGCTTCCTTGCCCGGCATGGTCACCGACAATCCGGCCCATTCCGGGCCGAGCCCGTCCACCAGACCGGGCAACCGGTCGGCGGTGCATTCGATCCGCTCGTAGGTCCAGTCCAGGCCTAGCGCGCGGTAGGCCGCCAGATGCAGCTGCGGAGATTTCGAATGGGTGATGGGGCTGCCGAGCACAGCGGCGCGACGCGGGCCCGCCGGTTCAGCGCCCACTGTCGAGGATCCCGCTCTCCAACGCCAATTCGATGTTCCGCAGATGTTCGGAATAGCTCTCGGTGAACAGCGTGGTCCCCTCTTTGTCGACCGTCACGAAGTACAGCCACGTCCCGGTCTCGGGTTCCTCCATGGCCTCCAGCGCCGCGATCGAGGGCGAGGAGATCGGGGTCGCGGGCAGCCCGGGCATGGCGTAGGTATTCCACGGGGTGGTCTGCCCGCGGTCGGTGTCGGTGGTCGCCACCTCGGTCTTGTCGAGTGCGTAGTTGACGGTGGAATCGAACTGCAGTGGCTGGTCGATCTCCAGGCGGTTCACGATCACCCGGGCCACCTTGCTCATATCCTGCGGCAGCGCTTCGCGTTCCACGAGGGAGGCGCCGATCAGGGTTTCGTACGGGCTGAGCCCGTTGACCCGGCCGGATTCCAGCAGTCCGGTGGATTCATAGTTGCGGGCGCTCTCGGTCACCAGCTGCCGCAGGATGTCCAGCGCGGAACCGCTCGGATCGAAATCCCAGCTGCCGGCGGCGATCAGGCCCTCGAGCTGGCGGGCCCGGTCGGGCACCGTGCGGACCGACTCCACCGCCCATTCCGGGACGCCGAGCGCGGCCAGATCGGTGGTGGCGCCGGCCTGGGCCAGTTGGTCGTAGGTGACACAGCGGCGTTCGGGTTCGGCACCCACACAGCTGGCGGCGGCGATCTTGGTGTAGATGCCCTCCTTGCGCGCGCCGGTGCTCACATCGTGCTGATCGTGCAGCTGCCGGCCTTCGGAGACGACGACATTGCCGACCCGCGATCCGGGCGCGACGAGCGCCGCGACCGCGTCCGCGGCCGGACTGTGCACCGGGATCGCGTAGTAGCCGGGCTGGAGCGAATTCATCCCCTCGTTCTGCACGGCGGCCTCGTAGAAGGCGGCGGAACTGGCGACGATTCCCGCTTCGGCCATCGTCGAAGCGACCTCGGTGGCGGTATCGCCGGGTTTCACCTGGACCACCACGGGCGCACCGGCCGGACCGGCGAAATCCTCGGCCGGGGTGTAGCGATTGACCAGCTTGTACACCCCCGCCCCGACGACCAGCACCAGCAGGACCCCGGCGGCCACCCAGATCAGCCGGCGGCGGCCGCCCTCGTGTTTACGGGCGGCTTTCCGCGCCGCCGCGCGTCCCCCACGAGCGGGCGCGGTCCGCGCACCGGCGCGGCGTCGCGGCCGCGGCTCGGGTTCGGGCTCGTCGTCGAAATCGTCGTCGTATTCGTCGTCGTCGACATAGCGGGGAATGACGGCGGTGTCGTCGTCCTCGTAGGGGTCCCAGCCCTCCGCAGGCTCGTCGTCCCAATCCGGCTCGTCGGCCACCGGCGTGGCGGAGGCCCCGCGGGACCGCTCCCATGCCTTGTCGTCGCGGCGATATTTTCGCTCGGCCTCACGCTGCCGGAATTGCGCTTCCGCCCGCGCCCATCGATCCGTCATTCATCGTCTCCGGACAACGCGATACGTGCCGCGTCCTCGGCCGACCTCATCACAGAACTCCGTTCGTCCAACCAGCTCTGCAGGATCGACACAGCAGCAGCCTGGTCGATCACCTGCCGCTGTCCGCGCGCTCGAACACCACTGTCCCGCAGAGCGCGTGCAGCAGACACCGTAGTCAAACGTTCGTCGGAAAGCCGGATCGGCACTTCGGGCAGCGAGTCGCGCAATCTTCCGGCGAACTCCGTTGCCATGCGCGCCGAGGTCCCCTTCTCGCCGCGCAGCGTGCGCGGCAACCCGACGATGATCTCCACCGCCTCGTACTCGTCCGCGATCGCCGCGATCCGCGCGATATCGGCGCCCGCCCCGGGCGCGGACCCGCCGGTGCGGTCGGCCCGCGGCCGCCCGGCGCGCCGGGAGCCGGTAGCGCGGGGGACGGTCTCCACCGGGGTCGCGAGGATACCGTCGGGATCACTCGCCGCGACCCCGATCCGCACACTGCCCACATCGATGCCCAGTCGCCTGCCCCGGCCCGGATCCGTGGCAGGATCGGGCCGGTCGACGGGCGGGTCGTCCAGCGAGCCCACCGTCATCAGCCGGCGTGCGCGCCGATGTGATCGCGTACCGCCGCCAGACCCGCGTCGATACCGGACGGGTCCGAGCCCGCGCCCTGCGCCATCTCCGGCTTGCCGCCGCCGCGGCCGGAGATCCGCGGCCCGAAGACGGCCACCAGATCACCGGCGGCGAAGCCCAGCGCCTGGGCGGCCTTGTTCACGGTCGCCACAAACGGCACCTTGCCTGCGTTATTTCCGAGCAACACCACGACGGCGGGGGTGGAACCCAGCCGGCCACGGATATCGGTGGCCAGGGTACGCAGATCACCCGCCGATACTCCGGCCGGTGCGGCGGCCGCGACCAGCAGCACGTCCCCGAGCCGTTCGGCGGCATCGGCATAGGAACCCGCCGACGACAGCACAGCCGCGATCTTGGTCCGCTCGAGTTCCTTCTCGGCGACGCGGAGCCGGTCCACCAGCTGCTCGACCCGCCCCGGCACCTCGTCCGAGGGCACCTTCAGCATCGAGGCGACCCCGGCCAGCAACGCGCGTTCCTTGGCCAGATATTGATAGGAGTCCAAACCGACGAAGGCCTCCACCCGGCGCACGCCCGAGCCCACCGACGACTCGCCGAGCAGGGTGATCGGGCCGATCTGCGAGGAGTGACCCACATGGGTGCCGCCGCAGAGCTCCATGGAGAACGGCCCGCCGATCTCGACCACGCGAACCCGGTCGCCGTAGTTCTCCCCGAACAGCGCCAGCGCGCCCATTTCCTTGGCCTTGGGCAGATCGGTGACAAAGGTGTTCACCGGGAAGTCCGCGCCGACGCCGTCGTTGGACACCGCCTCGATATCGGCCTTCTGCTGCTCGCTGAGCTGACCCTGCCAGTTGAAGTCGAACCGCAGGTAGCCCGGTTTGTTGAGCGAACCGGCCTGGACCGCGTTCGGCCCCAGCACCTGGCGTAGTGCCGCGTGCACCATATGGGTGCCGGAATGTCCCTGGGTGGCGCCGCGTCGCCAGCCCGGATCGACCTGGGCCAGCACCACATCACCCTCGGTGATCTGTCCCTGTTCGACGGTGCACCGATGCACCCAGAGCCTCTTCGCGATCTTCTGCACATCGTTGACGACGAGTTTCGTCCCCGCCGCGGTGATCGTGCCGCGGTCGGCGATCTGACCACCGGATTCCGCGTAGAGCGGGCTACGGTCCAGGATCACCTCGATATCGGTGCCCGCCGGCGCGGTCGGCACCCGGACTCCCTCGGAGATCAGGGCCAGTACGTGGGCCTCGGAGGTCAGCTCGTCGAAACCGGTGAATTCCGTATCACCGCGGTCGACCAGGTCCTTGTACACCGACAGATCGGCGTGCGCGTGCTTGCGGGCGTGCGCGTCCTCCTTCGCCCGCCGCCGCTGTTCGGCCATGAGCGTGCGGAACCCGTCCTCGTCCACCGAGAGGCCCGCTTCCGCGGCCATCTCCAGGGTCAGGTCGATCGGGAAACCATAGGTGTCGTGCAGGGTGAAGGCGTCCGCGCCGGAGATGGCCCCGGTGCCACCGCGCGAGGTCGCCGCCTTGACCTGCTCCGCTGTTTCGTCGAACAGCTTCGAACCCGTGCTCAGCGTCTTGCGGAACGCCGTCTCCTCGCCGACCGCGACGGTTTCGATCCGCGGGTAGTCGGTGGACAGTTCGGGATACGAGGGCGCCATGAGCTCGCTCACGACCCGCATGAACTCGCTCATCACCGGCTGTTCGGCGCCGAGCAGCCGGGCCGAGCGCACGATCCGGCGCAGCAACCGGCGCAGCACGTAGCCGCGGCCGTCGTTGCCGGGGTTGACGCCGTCGGCGATCAGCATGGCCGAGGTGCGCGCGTGGTCGGCGATCACCCGGAACCGGACGTCGTCGGCGTGTTCGACACCGTAGGAGCGGCCGGTCAGTTCCTCGGCCTTGTCGATGATGGGCCGCAGCAGATCGGTTTCGTAGACGTTGTCGACACCCTGCAGCAGCAGCGCGATGCGCTCGACGCCCATACCGGTATCAATGTTCTTCTTCGGCAGCACGCCCACCGGCGGAAAGCCCAGCTTCGGGCTGTTCTCACCGCGGATGTCCTGCATGAAAACCAGGTTCCAGATCTCCAGGTACCGGTCCTCATCGACGACGGGGCCGCCGTCGCGGCCGTACTCGGGCCCGCGGTCGTAGTAGATCTCCGAGCAGGGCCCGCCGGGACCGGGCACGCCCATATCCCAGTAGTTGTCCTTACCGTCGCGGAACTGGATCCGCTCCTCGGGGATACCGGCCACCCGGCGCCAGATCTCGGCGGCCTCGGGGTCGTCCTGGTACGCGGTGACCCAGATCCGCTCGGGGTCGAATCCGTACCCGCCGTCCTCCTGCGAGTTGGTGATCAGCTCCCAGGCGAAGCGGATGGCGCCTTCTTTGAAGTAGTCGCCGAACGAGAAATTACCCGCCATCTGGAAGAACGTATTGTGCCGAGTGGTGACGCCGACTTCCTCGATATCACCGGTGCGCACACATTTCTGCACGCTGGTCGCGCGCGGGAACGGCGGCGTCTGCTGACCGAGGAAATACGGCTTGAACTGCACCATGCCCGCGTTCACGAACAGCAGGTTCGGATCGTCGAGAATCAGCGATGCGCTGGACACCTCTGTATGCCCGGCACTAACGAAATGGTCCAGGAACCGCCGTCTGATCTCGTGGGTCTGCACGAATATCCAGCCTACCGGTGCCGCGCACCCGAATTATCACCGAGCCGGGTTTCCGGGGCGCAGACCGCGCACGATCCGGCGCAGCGTGCTGACCCGGGGCCCGACCGCCCGCTCGTGACCGTGGTCGGTGGGGTGGTAATAGTCCACTCCCACGAGTTCGTCCGGCGGGTACTGCTGAGCGAGGACCCCGTCCGGGTCGTCGTGCGGGTAGCGGTAGCCCTGGGCGGCGCCGAGCCGCTCCGCGCCCGCGTAGTGCCCGTCCCGCAGATGTGGGGGGACCGCACCCGCCTTCCCGGCGGCCACATCGGCCATGGCCGCGCCGATGGCCGCGACCACCGCGCCCGATTTCGGCGCGGTCGCCAGATGGATGGTGGTCTGCGCCAGCGCCAGCCGGGCCTCCGGTAAGCCGACCAGCTGCACCACCTGGGCCGCCGCGGTCGCCGTCTGCAGCGCGGTCGGGTCGGCCATACCGATGTCCTCGCTGGCGTGGATCATCAGGCGGCGGGCGATGAAGCGCGGATCCTCTCCCGCGGTCAGCATGCGGGCCAGATAGTGCAGCGCCGCGTCCACGTCGGAGCCGCGGATCGATTTGATGAACGCGCTGATCACGTCGTAGTGCTGGTCACCGGCCCGGTCGTACCGGACGGCCGCCTTGTCGATACTGGCGGCCACCAGGTCGAGATCCACCGTCCCGTCCAGTGAGGATTCCGCCGAGGCCTCCAGCGCGGTGAGGGCCCGCCGGGCATCGCCGCCGGCGATCCGCACGATGTGGTCGAGGGCCTCGCCGGTCACCGTGTACTGCCCGTCCAGACCGCGCGGATCGGCCATGGCCCGGGTGAGCACGGCCCGGATATCGTCGGAGCCGAGCGAGTGCAGCTGCAGCACCAGCGACCGCGACAGCAGCGGCGCCACCACCGAGAACGACGGATTCTCCGTGGTCGCGCCCACCAGCAGCACGATGCGGTTCTCCACCGCGGCCAGCAGCGCGTCCTGCTGGGTTTTGGAGAAGCGGTGCACCTCGTCGATGAACAGCACGGTCTGTTCGCCCGCGGTGAGCCGCCGACGTGAGATATCGATGACCGCCCGCACCTCTTTGACGCCGGCGGACAGGGCCGACAGGGCCTCGAACCGGCGCCCGGTGGCATACGAGATCAGCGACGCGAGCGTCGTCTTCCCGGTACCGGGCGGCCCGTACAGCAGCACCGACGCCGCACCCGACCCCTCCACCAGCCGCCGCAGCGGCGACCCGGGACCCAGCAGATGCTGCTGCCCGACGACCTCGTCGAGCGAGGCGGGCCGCATCCGCACGGCGAGCGGAGCGCGCGCCCCACCATCCCGTGCGGCCTCGCCCGCGAAGGCGATATCCGGTGCGCTCGCCCCCGCACCGGGCATATCGAACAGACCCTCACTCATGCCTGCGACCGTACCGCCCACCGCCGACACCGAGTCCGGGTGCAGCCCGAGGAGCCCGCACCGGCCGCCTGCTCGTCATGCGAGGGTGGGCTTGCTCGTGAAGGTGGGATGTGGACCCGCTCGTGAAGGTCTGTGTTTTTTGGCGGCGCCTGCGGCGCCGCGGGGTTGAGGCCCCCTTGGTCTCGCCGTTTCGGCCTCGGGACTCGAGCCTTCGGCTCATGCGCTTTCGAGGCCGAAACGGC
>NZ_JBFAHF010000020.1:0-132601 GCF_040654015.1 Nocardia sp. NPDC050799 | reverse complement strand
GGCAAATTGCCCGCCTCCGCCTGGATCGATGTGGTCACCACCGCCCACCAGGTCGGCATCCGGTCGAGCTCGACCATGATGTACGGGCATGTCGACAACCCCAGCCACTGGGTCGGGCACCTGCGGGTGCTGCGCGGTATCCAGGACGAGACCGGCGGTTTCACCGAATTCGTCCTGCTCCCGTTCGTGCACCAGAGCGCCCCGCTCTACCTGGCCGGCGCCTCCCGACCGGGTCCCACCAACCGCGACAACCGCGCCGCACACGCCCTGGCCCGGATCATGCTGCACGGCCGGATCGACAACATCCAGACCAGCTGGGTGAAACTCGGCACCACGGGCACCCGGGTGATGCTGCGCAGCGGCGCCAACGACCTCGGCGGTACCCTCATGGAGGAGACCATCTCCCGGATGGCGGGTTCGCAGCACGGGTCGGCGAAGACGGTGGCCGAACTCACCGAGATCGCCGAGGGTATCGGCCGGCCGGTCCGGGAACGCACCACCATCTACGGTGTTCCACCCCGGCGGAGCGCGGCAGCCCCAGGCCTGGAACTCGTCTAGGCGCGTGGCCTTGGTGAAGGCGGGCGGCGACCGAGCGCAGTAATGGAGTACCGGAGCCACGAAGCTCCGACCAGGCGACGCCGGAGCCGGCGTCGAGTATTAGGGCAGGCTCACCGGGCGTAGCCTGTGGGGCGCCAGGGATACTTGTGTGCGGGCGCAGTTACCCGGAGAAGGAAGACTTAGGAGCGGGAGTGACGTACATCATCGCCGAACCGTGCGTTGACGTGAAGGACAAGGCATGCATCGAAGAATGCCCTGTGGACTGCATCTACGAGGGCGGTCGCATGCTCTACATCCATCCCGACGAATGCGTTGACTGTGGTGCGTGTGAGCCGGTCTGCCCGGTGGAGGCGATCTTCTACGAGGACGACACGCCCGATCAGTGGAGCGGGTACGTCAATGCCAACGTCGACTTCTTCGACGAACTGGGGTCGCCGGGCGGTGCCACCAAGCTGGGCAAGGTCGATTCCGATCCGGCGTTCATCAAAGAGCTGCCGCCGATGGCGGCCGAGTAGAGCATTCGCACGATGAGCACCGAGGTAACCGAACGTCGCCGGGTGAGTGCGGCCCTGCCCGATTTCCCGTGGGACACCATCGCCGAGGTGAAGGCGCGGGCGGCCGCACATCCGGGCGGACTCGTCGATCTGTCGGTGGGTACGCCCGTCGATCCGGTCGATCCGCTGATCCGCGCGGCGCTGAGTTCGGTCGCCGAGGTGCCCGGTTACCCGACCACGCACGGCACGCCGGAGTTGCGTGCCGCCGCGGTGGCCGCGCTGACCCGGCGTTTCGGTATCACCGGGGTGCCCGAGGCGGCGGTGCTGCCGGTGATCGGCACCAAGGAGCTGATCGCGGGGTTGCCGCGGCTGCTCGGGCTGGGGCCCGCGGACCTGGTGGTGATCCCCGAGGTCGCCTATCCGACGTACGAGGTGGGCGGACTGCTCGCCGGGACCCGGATTCTGCGCGCCGACGGACTCACCCGGCTGGGCCCGGAGACTCCGGCGCTCATCTATCTCAACTCACCGTCCAACCCGACCGGCAAGGTGCTGGGTGTGGAGCATCTGCGGAAGGTGGTCGCCTTCGCGCGGGAGCGCGGGGTGATCGTCGCGTCCGACGAGTGCTACCTGGGGCTGTCTTGGGAAGGACCCGCCGTGTCGATTCTCGACCCGCGAGTCTGCGACGGAGATCACACCGGTTTGCTGGCGGTGCATTCGCTGTCGAAGACGTCGAATCTGGCAAGTTACCGGGCCGGATTCGTGGCCGGTGATCCGGAGCTGGTGGCCGAGTTGCTGGAGGTGCGCAAGCATTCCGGCATGATGGTGCCCTTCCCGATCCAGGCGGCGATGGCGGCGGCGCTGGACGACGACGCGCACGAATCGGTGCAGCGGCAGCGGTATCGGGCCCGCCGCGAGATCCTGCGATCGGCGCTGCTGGATGCCGGGTTCCGGATCGACCATTCCGAGGCCGGGCTGTATCTGTGGTCCACTCGCGGTGAGCCGTGCCGGACCACGCTCGAGTGGCTGGCCGAGCGCGGCATCCTGGCGGCTCCGGGCGAGTTCTACGGTCCCGCGGGCGCCGAGCACGTGCGAATCGCATTGACCGCGACCGACGAGCGGATCGAAACGGCCGCACAGCGGCTGCGCGGCTGAGCACGCTCTGCCGCCGCTGTGCGGCAGTGCGGTAACGACTCCGCAGAGATCCGCGCGTCGAGTTCGGGCAGGGCCGGGCGGGCGGCGCTAGCCTGGGGTATGGACGCTGTCACAGTTGTCCCCACCCCCGGTAACGAGCCGGTGCACACCTACGCGCCCGGTAGCCCCGAGCGGGAACGGCTGCTCGGCAGGCTCGCCGATTTCTCCGACAGCACCACCGAGATCCCCCTGGTCATCGGTGGTAAGCATCGTCCGGGGATCGGCACGCGACGGGAGATCGTCGCACCGCATCGACACCGGCAGGTACTCGGGACCTATACCGACACCACACACACCGAAGCCGCCGCGGCGATCGACGCGGCGACCGCGGCCGCCCCCGGATGGCGTGCGCTGCCGTTCGACGAACGTGCCGCGGTGCTGTTGCGGGCCGCGGACCTGCTGGCCGGACCGTGGCGGGAAACGCTCGCCGCCGCGACCATGCTGGGCCAGTCGAAATCGGTGGCGCAGGCCGAGATCGACGCCCCGTGCGAGCTGGTCGACTTCTGGCGGTTCAATGTCTCCTTCGCCCGGGGCATCCTGGCCCAGCAGCCGCAGTCGAGTGCGGGGGTGTGGAACCGGCTCGACTACCGCCCGCTGGAAGGCTTTGTCTACGCGATCACCCCGTTCAATTTCACCGCGATCGCCGGCAATCTGCCGACCGCGCCGGCGCTCATGGGCAATACGGTGGTGTGGAAACCCTCGCCCACCCAGACGCTGGCCGCCTATTACACGATGAAACTGCTGGAGGCGGCCGGGCTGCCGCCCGGTGTCATCAATATGGTCACCGGTGACGGGCGGGAACTCTCCGAGGTCGCCCTGGCCGATCCCCGGCTGGCCGGTATTCATTTCACCGGGTCGGGCGCCACTTTCCAATATCTGTGGAGCCGGGTGGGCGCCAATATCGGGCGCTATCACGGATATCCACGGATCGTGGGGGAGACCGGGGGCAAGGATTTCATCGTCGCGCATCCGTCGGCGGATCCTGCCGCCTTGCGTACGGCGCTGATCCGCGGCGCCTACGAGTATCAGGGCCAGAAATGTTCGGCCGCCTCGCGTGCTTATCTGCCGCGCTCGCTGTGGCGGGAGATGGGTGACGATTTCCTCGGTATCGCCGAGAGCCTGAGCTACGGCGATATCGCGGATCTGTCGAACTTCGGTGGCGCGGTGATCGACCGGCGGGCCTACGACAAGAGCGTGCGGGCGATCGAGCGGGCGCGGTCCGCCGGAGTGGACCTGCCGGTGGGCGGGACCTACGACGACAGCGAAGGCTGGTTCGTCCGGCCGACCGTGCTGCTCGCCGAGGATCCACGCGACGAATCGTTCGCCACCGAATACTTCGGCCCGATCCTGTCGGTGTACGTGTACGACGATTCCCAGCCCGACGCCTACCGGACGATCTTGGCCGAGGTGGAATCCACTGCCCCGTACGCCCTGACCGGCGCGGTCTTCGCGCAGGACCGGCATGCCGTGGAAGAGGCCGCCCAGCTGTTGCGGTTCGCGGCCGGCAACTTCTATGTCAACGACAAACCCACCGGCGCGGTCGTGGGGCAGCAGCCTTTCGGCGGGGCCCGGGCCTCGGGCACCGACGACAAGGCGGGGTCCCCGCTGAACCTGCTGCGCTGGGTGGCCCCGCGCACCCTGAAGGAAACCTTCGTCCCGCACACCGATCACCGCTATCCGCACATGGAGCAGGGATGAACGGCTCACTCCGCCCCGCCGCGTGGCGCGGGACCCCGCGCTGTCCCCGCGGGGAGTCCCGGTGAATCCGCTGCGTCTGGCGATCCTCGCCGTCGCCGGGTCGGACCGGGTGAAACGAACCCTCACCACGAGCCCTGCCACCGCGGCGATGGTCCAGCGCTTCGTACCCGGGGAAGCACGGCCGGATCTGATCGCCGCGGCCCGCGCGCTGTTGATGAGTGGGCGAGCGGTGAGCGTCGACTACCTGGGGGAGAACACCACCGACCGCGCGCAGGCCGATGTGGCGGTCGCCGAATATCTGGCCTTGATCAACGATCTGGCGGCCCTGCCCACCACCGAGGTGCCCGCCGGCGCCGCACCGCTGGAGGTGTCGGTCAAATTGTCCGCGCTCGGGCAGGCACTGGGTGCCGACGGCCCGGCGATCGCCACCGAGAACCTGCGCACCGTGTGCACCAAGGCGGCCGAGGCCGGGGTATGGGTGACCGTGGACGCCGAAGACCACACCACCACCGCCGCCACCCTCGCCACCACCGGGCAGGTCCGCCCGGATTTCCCCTGGCTGGGCACGGTGATCCAGGCCTACCTGTACCGCAGCGAGGACGATTGCCGCGACCTCGCCGACGCGGGCGCCCGGGTGCGCCTGTGCAAGGGCGCCTACCGTGAACCGGAAACCGTCGCCTATCAGCGACGTGTCGATGTGGACCGCGCCTATCTGCGCTGCCTGCGAATTCTCATGCGCGGCGCGGGCCGTCCCCTGGTGGCCTCCCACGATCCGGTGGTCCTCGCGGCGGCGGCCGACCTCGCGACGATCACCGGCCGTCGCCCCGGCCGGCTGGAATACCAGATGCTGTACGGCATCCGCACCGACGAGCAACTCCACCTCGCCGACCGCGGCGATTTCGTCCGGGTGTACCTGCCCTACGGGCACCAGTGGTACGGATACCTCATGCGCCGGCTCGCGGAACGGCCCGCCAACCTGGCGTTCTTCCTCCGCGCCCTGGCCGGGCGGTAACTCAGACCAGGGGTTTGCCCTTGCGGATACGGCGGCGCATATCCCATAGGTAGTAGTTCATCGGGAACTGGCGTAGGACGCGGGGCTGGATCTTCAAGCCCACGCCGATGAGCTTCATCGTGCGGTCGAACCAGCGCTGGTTGCCCGCGGTCCAGGTGAGATGCATTTTCTCGCGGATCTGCGGCGGCAGGCAGCCGGTGACGACGAACCGGTGGAACCGTGCCGACACCCACTGGATCGGGGGCGCCACCATTTTCAGGTCGATGAGGTCGTTGAAGTAGGCGCGGGTGGTGTCGTCGATTTCCAGGGCGTCGAGGTTGTCTTCCCAGAACTGCCAGAACGCGGCGCGGTTTGCCGGCCACATCTCCGGTCGGACCTGCAGGGTGGTGCCGAGCCGGATGCTGTGGGCGTAGAAGGTGTCGGCGGTCGCCTCGTCCATCGGGCCCCGGACCTTCTCCAGCAGGTCGACGAAACCGAAATACAGGCAGGCGGCGACCCACAGCTGGAGTTTCGGATCGAAGGCGTTGTACTTCACCGGGCTGCTGGGTTTGGTGCGGATATGGCGATGGGAGGTGTTGACCGCGAGCCGGTAGGCGTTGCGTTCTTCGTCGGTGCCCAGCATGGCGACGGCGAGGTAGGTGAGGGTGGTGCGGAGCCGTTTGAACGGATGCTCCATGACATTGCCGCTCTTGACGTCGCTCTCCATCACGCCGTAGGCGACCGGCCGCAGACCCAGCTGCATGATGACGTTCGCGGTGCCGCCCAGGAACGCGGTGACTCCGACGATGTGATCGTTCATATCGAAGTCGGGTGCGTCCAGCCGCTGGGGTTCGGGATCGTTCATCGGAGCGGGCCGGGGAGCGGTCATCGGTGACCTCTTTCCTATGAGAAGATTATATGATAACCATCTCATTCTCTCGATGTTGCGTCAACCGCCCCCGTGATTGTGCGATGCTTACCGTGTCATTGCATCGCCGAGCGCGGGAAGGTGCCGAGATGGGTGCGCTGGCTCAATTGTTGCCTCTGGTGCGAACACCGCGCCGGGATCAAGATCAATCCGTGCTGTCCGCGGCGTTGCAGGCTTTTCTCGACTTCGGGATCAAGCGCACGAGCATGGTGGAGGTCGCCCGGCGCGGCGGCCTCTCCCTGGCCACACTGTACCGGCGGTTCTCCAGCAAATCGGACTTGATCCAGGCGGTCGGATTGGCGCAGACCCGCGATTTCATCGAGGGTGTCGACGCCGCGGTGCAGCAGCAGATCGAGCGCGACGCCGGCGCCGAAGACCAGATCGTGGAACTGTTCGTCGCGTTCCTGGCCGGTCTGCGCGGTAATGAGCTGCTGGACCGGCTGCTGAACACCGAACCGGAGATCGTGCTGCCCTACCTGACCACCCGGGGCGCCCCGGTGATCGAATTGGGCCGCGATTACGTCGCCGAATTCATCACCCGCCTCCAGGGCGAGAACAAGCTCCCGGAATACGATCCGCTGCCGCTGGCCGAAATGATCGCGCGGACCGCGCTGTCGCTGGCGCTGACACCGCAAACGGTTATCCCTCTGGATGACGATATCGCGGTGCGCAGATACGCGCGTGATCATGTGGCGGTCTCGTTCCGGGTGCCGGGCCAGGTCGCCGAATCCTGATTTCGAACAGGCTCGTTTTCATATCCGTCAATTCGAATCAGACGAGTTTCAGTCCGAACCGGCGGCGGATCCGGAAATCGACCAGGTAGGCCTGGATCGGGAAGCTGCGCAGCGGTGCCGGTATCGTCGCCGACACCCGGCCCAGTCCGCGGAGCATGCGCCCGAACCGGCGCTCGTCGCCGGCCGACCAGGCCATACCCATCTCCGCGCGCAGATGCGGCGGTAGGAGGCCCGCGGTGACCCATCGGTTGAAGCGGCCGCCGAGGAATTGGGCCGGGCGGGGGAACATCTGCAGATCGACGATCTCGTTCAGCATGTCCCGGACCGGTGGGTCGATCCTGGTCGCGGCCAGGTTTTCGGTCCAATAGCGGTCGAAGGCCGCCGGGTTCGCCGGCCAGGACTCCGGCGGCACCTGCAGGGTGGTGCCCAATCGTGCGGAATGGCGATAGATCGTCTCTTCGAGTTCGGCGTCCGCCCGGCCGTGCATACGTTCCCGGATATCGCGTGCGCCCCAATACAGGCAGGCGGCCACCCACAATTGCAGATCGCGGTCGAATGCGTTGTACCGCACCGGGCTCTGCGCGGTCGAGCGCACCCGGCGATGCGAGGTATCGACGGCTGCCCGATAAGCGGCCCGCTCGGCGGGGCTGCCGAGCAGCGCGACCGCCAGATAGGTGAGTGTGGTGCGCGTGCGTTTCACCGGATGCAATGTCAGCTTCCCGCTGTCGACCGGGCTTTCCAGAACTCCGTAACCGACTCCGGGGACGGCGAGCTGCATGATGACATTCGCGGCGGCCCCGAGTATCGCGGCGCCGTCGATATAGGGCCGGAAGTCGAATTCCTCGTCCTGCACCGACTCGGCCGGTCCATCGGCGGAGCCGGATACGGGCGGTCCCGCGGCGGGTGTGCTGGTCATGGAAGCCACCGTTTCGAGGCTCGAGAAAACTGACGATTCACCTTCTCGCCGCTGCCCATATGTGTCAAGCGAGGCCGGAAACAATTCGATCTTATGAGATTCGGAGCCCGCCCGTGCTATGCGTGATTTGAATCGATGAAGTTTCACCAATGGGTGTGGAATTCCCGCGAAACGAATACGCGCACCTCCTACCGGCGCATTTGCCGGGATTTTCCGGGCAGGTGCCATACCGCCGGCCGAGGCCGGGGCAGTAGTTTGGGCGCATGTCCTACGGCCACCGCCTGCTCAGCTCCCTCGACCCCCTCGCCGTCGCCGCGGGCGCCGATATCCCGGACGCCGTGACCATCGACGGTGTGACGTTGTCCCGCAGCGATCTGCTCGGGGCTGCCACCTCGGTGGCCGAACGTATCGCCCGCGCCGAACGCGTCGCCGTGCTGGCCCGGCCGACCGCGACGACCGTGCTCGCCGTGGTGGGATGCCTGATCGCCGGAGTCACCGTGGTGCCGATACCGCCCGACTCCGGAACGGCCGAACTCGATCATATGCTCGCCGATTCCGGCGCCCGGGCATGGCTCGGCGAAGCGCCGGAGGGCACCTCCCTGCCGGTGGTCCCGGTGCGGCGGCACGCTCGCTCCTGGCACACCTATCCCGAGCCCGACCCGGGCGCACCGGCTTTCGTGCTCTACACCTCCGGCACCACCGGCGCCCCCAAAGGTGTGGTGTCGAGTCGCCGGGCCATCGCGGCCGGACTCGACGCGCTCGCCGACGCCTGGGCCTGGACCGCCGCCGATGTGCTGGTCCACGGCCTGCCGCTGTTCCATGTGCACGGGTTGATCCTGGGCCTGCTGGGGCCGCTGCGGGTCGGTAGTCCGCTCGTGCACACCGGGAAGCCGACTCCGGCGAACTACGCGGCGGCCCCGGGCACGATGTACTTCGGCGTACCGACGGTCTGGTCCCGGATCGCCGAGGATCCGGCCGCGGCCAAGGAGCTGGCCGCCGCCAGACTGTTGATCTCCGGTAGCGCCCCGCTGCCGGTGCCGGTGTTCGAGCGGCTCGCCGAACTCACCGGGCATCGGCCCATCGAACGCTACGGTATGAGCGAAACCATGATCACCCTGTCGGCCCGGGCGGACGGCGAACGGCGGCCCGGTTGGGTGGGCGTACCGGTGCGGGGCGTCGAGACCCGGCTCCGGGACGAGGCGGGACAGCCGGTACCGCACGACGGCTCCGGTCTCGGCGGCCTCCAGGTGCGCGGGCCGATGCTCTTCGACGGCTATCACGGCCGCCCCGAGGCCACCGCCGATTGCTGGACCGCGGACGGGTGGTTCCGCACCGGCGATGTCGCCGCCATCGACGCGGACGGTTTCCATCGGATCGTGGGCCGCGAGTCGGTGGACCTCATCAAATCCGGCGGCTACCGGATCGGCGCAGGGGAGGTGGAAACCTCCCTGCTCGGCCATCCGTCGGTCGCCGAAGTGGCCGTTGTGGGTCTCGCCGACGCGGACCTGGGTCAGCGCATCGTCGCCTTCGTGGTCCCACGCGACGCGGCCCCGGCGGAACAGGAACTCATCGACCACGTGGCCGCGGAACTGTCGGTGCACAAACGGCCCCGGGAGATCCGCTTCGTGGACTCGCTGCCGCGAAACGCCATGGGCAAGGTCCAGAAGAAGCAGTTACATTAGCGTCACCTGCGCCGTCGCGGGTTCAGCTCCACCCGTGGCCGGCGCCGTCCGATGTGTCGATCACCGGGCTCACCCGCCGGGCCATTGACCTGAACTTCGCTCGAGGTTTTACGGTTCGATCATGAACAGCACGCTCACCCGGGACCATATCGACTACCTCGCCGGACAGCGGCTCGGCCGGCTGGCCACTGTGGCGCCGGACGGGGCGCCGCAGAACAATCCGGTCGGCTTCCGCTACAACCCCGAACTCGGCACCATCGATATCGCGGGGTGGAATATGGGCCGGTCCCGGAAGTTCCGGAATCTCGCCCGCAACAACCGGGTGGCATTCGTGGTCGACGATATCGCCTCGGTCCAGCCGTGGCGGGTGCGGTGCCTGGAGATCCGGGGCACCGCCGAAGCCCTGACCGATACGGTCACCTACATCGGGCCGGAGGAGAGCGAACTCATCCGCATCCACCCCGAACGCGTGATCGCCTTCGGGCTCTGAGTGCCGCCGTCGGACCTAATTGTGGGCGTGCAGGGCCTCGTTGAGTTCGATACCGGTCCCGGCGCGCGGCACCACCTCGACGGTTCCGGTGCGCGAGTTGCGGCGGAACAGCAGGTTGGCCTTCCCGCTCAGTTCGGCCGCCTTCACCACGGTGCCGTCCGGGGCGGTGACCTTGGTGCCGGCGGTGAGGTAGAGCCCGGCCTCGACCACGCAGTCGTCGCCGAGCGGAATGCCCAGGCCGGAGTTGGCACCCAGCAGTGAGCGCTCACCGATCGAGATGACGGTGGTGCCGCCGCCGGACAGGGTGCCCATGGTGGAGGCGCCGCCGCCGATATCGGAGCCGTCGCCGACGACCACCCCGGCGGAGATCCGGCCCTCGACCATGGAGGTGCCGAGAGTACCGGCGTTGAAGTTCACGAAGCCCTCATGCATCACGGTGGTGCCGGCGGCGAGGTGCGCGCCCAGCCGGACCCGGTCGGCGTCGCCGATGCGGACGCCGGACGGAACCACGTAGTCGACCATGCGCGGGAATTTGTCGATGCTGTACACCGTGACCGGGCCGCGCGCGCGCAATTTGGCGCGGGTGATCTCGAATCCCTCCACCGCCGCCGGGCCGTGGTTGGTCCACACCACATTGCTGAGCAGGGCGAACTGGCCCGCCAGGCTCACGCCGTGCGGCCGGACCAGGCGATGTGAGAGCAGGTGCAGCCGCAGATAGACATCGTGAGCGTCCACGGGGGCGGCGGAGAGGTCGGCGATGGTGGTGCGCACCGCGACGACATCGACGCCGCGCGCCGGGTCCGGGCCCACCAGTCCGGCGAATTCGGCGGGCGCCGTGGCGAGGCGTTCGGTGCCGGTGTCACCGAACTCACCCAGCTCCGGGCCGGGGAACCAGGTGTCCAGCACGGTCCCGTCCGAGGTGACGTTGGCGATACCGATGGCGGATGCTCCCTGAATGCTCACGACACGGAAGCCTACCCACCGGCGGTGTGTACCGGTGGGGCCCCTCTACGCTCGTACGCTGTGACACTCGACCTGCACGCCGACCCCATCGCCCTCACCGCGGCCCTCGTCGACATCCCGAGCGTTTCCCGGGACGAGGCCGCGATCACGGCCGCCGTGGAAACGGCGCTGCGCACCCAGACCAGCGGTTTCGAGGTGCTGCGCCGCGGCAATGTGGTGCTCGCCCGGACGAACCGGGGACTGCCGACCCGGGTCGTGCTGGCGGGGCATCTGGACACCGTGCCGATCGCGGACAATGTGCCGGGCCGGTTCACCACCGAGAACGGCGCCGAGGTCTTCTACGGTTGCGGTTCGGTGGATATGAAATCGGGCGACGCGGTGTTCCTGCATCTGGCTGCCACCGTCGCCGAACCGGCCCACGACCTGACCCTGATCTTCTACGACTGCGAGGAGATCTCCGCCGAATTCAACGGACTCACCGCCATCGAGCGGGAAGTGCCGGAATGGCTGGACGGTGATCTCGCGATCCTGGGTGAACCCTCCGGCGGCTGGATCGAGGCCGGTTGCCAGGGCACGCTGCGGGTCCGCGTGCGGACCGCCGGGGTGCGTGCGCATTCGGCCCGCTCCTGGCTCGGCGACAATGCGATCCACCGGTTGGCGCCGGTCCTGGCGCGGCTCGCGGAGTACCGGGCCCGGGAGGTCGAGATCGACGGTTGCCGCTACCGAGAGGGGCTGTCCGCGGTCCGCGTCGGCGGCGGGGTCGCGGGGAACGTGGTGCCGGACGAGGCCGAGGTCGAGGTGAATTTCCGGTTCGCCCCGGACCGTTCGGTGGAGCAGGCGATCGACCACGTGCGCGAGGTGTTCGCGGATCTCGAACTCGACCTGGAGGTCACCGACTCGGCCGCCGGCGCGCTGCCCGGCCTCACCGCCCCCGCGGCGTGCGGGCTGGTCGACACGGTGCGGGCGCACGGGTCGGCGGGCGTGCGGGCCAAATACGGGTGGACCGATGTCTCCCGGTTCGCCGCCCGCGGTATCCCCGCCGTGAACTTCGGCCCCGGCGACCCCAACCTCGCGCACAAACGTGACGAGCACGTCCCGTTGGCCCAGATCACCGCGGTCACCGAGATGTTGCGCCGCTACCTCACAGCTTCGTCCTAGCAAGCTCCGGTGAATCGCCGGCCGCTTGCGGAGCCGGCACGGATCGAACCCGGCCGGCCGTCCACGACGGATCCGCGGGGCCGAGGGGGCCTCGACCTCGCGACCGACCGCGCGCCAAATACACTGCGGCCATGTCAACCGACGCCGCCGAATCCGGGATGGCCGGCAAACCGAAGACCCGCTACCGCGGGCCCATCATGTTCCGCCGGGAACGGACCCCGCGGGGCACCACCGCCGACCAGCATCTGCTCGATCAGCGCAGCGACAGCGACTGGGTACATACCGACCCGTGGCGGGTGCTGCGGATACAGGCCGAATTCGTCGAGGGTTTCGGCGCCCTCGCGGAGGTCCCGCGCGCGGTGAGCGTCTTCGGTTCGGCACGCACGGAACCCGGCAACCCGGAGTACCAGGCCGCGCGGGAACTGGGCGGGGCCCTGGCCACCGCCGGTTTCGCGGTCATCACCGGCGGCGGTCCCGGGGTGATGGAAGCGGCCAACCGCGGGGCCTCCGAGGCCGGCGGCTACTCCATCGGATTGGGTATCGAGCTGCCGTTCGAACAGAGCCTCAACGACTGGGTCGATCTAGGGATCAACTTCCGCTACTTCTTCGTGCGCAAGACGATGTTCGTGAAGTACTCCCAGGCCTTCGTCTGTATGCCCGGTGGATACGGCACCCTGGACGAACTGTTCGAGGCGCTCACCCTCGTGCAGACCCGCAAGATCACCCGGTTCCCGATCATCCTGTTCGGCAGCCGGTACTGGGCGCCGCTGGTGGACTGGATACGCGAGTCTCTGGCCGCCGACGGTCGTATCTCCCCGGGCGATATCGATCTGCTGCACGTCACCGACTCGATCGAGGACGTGGTGCGCATCATCCAGGAGTCCGAACCGGGCGCCGCCACCATCGAGAAGGTCGGTACGGAGGACGAATGGTGACTCCGCGGCCCTTCGCGGTATGCGTGTACTGCTCGGCCGGTACCACCGACCCCGATCAGCTCGTATTGGCGGCCCGGGTCGGCACCGAAATAGCCCGGCGCGGATGGCAACTGGTATCCGGCGGCGGGCACGTCTCCATGATGGGTGCGGTGGCCGCCGCCGCCCGCGCCGGCGGCGCCAATACGGTCGGCGTCATACCGAAACACCTGGTCCACCGGGAGGTGGCCGATGTGGACGCCGACGAACTGGTCGTCACCGATACGATGCGCCAGCGCAAACAGGTGATGGAGGATCGCTCCGACGCCTTCCTCACCCTCCCCGGCGGAATCGGCACCCTCGAGGAGTTCTTCGAGACCTGGACCGGCGGCCACCTGGGCCAGCACAACAAGCCGATGGCCATCCTGGACCCCTTCGGGCACTACAGCGGCCTGTTCACCTGGCTCTCCGAACTCCACGACCGAGGCTTCGTCCCGCAGGCGGCCCTCGACCGTGTCACGGTCACCCCCGAGCTCACCGAAGCCTTCGCGGCCCTGAGCAAGGATTCGGATCAGTGAGTTGATTCGGGGCAGGGTGGCCGGGCCGGCTGTTGGCGAACTGGCCCTGAGCGAGCGGTGGCCCTGCCCAGGCGCACCGGATGCGAGGTCCCCCGAATGGTCGAGCGGCATTCGACCCGGACGTTGAGTGCCGACGCAACCCATATGCGTCGAGTTTTACGAGACACCTCAAAGGGTTGAGGCCCGTCTCGCCCCTCGGCCGAAGGTGCTCAACGGCCGCACTCTATGGAAGGCCCACCGCACATCGCATGAGCCGAAGGCTCGAGTCTCGCGGCCGAAACGGCGAGACCAAGGGGGTCTCAACCCAGCGCGCCGAAGGCGCGCAATAAACTGAGTTCATGTTCGAGCCCGTCCGGCCGTTGCCGACACTCTGCGGCCGGACCGTCGCGACGGATCGCGCGCTGGTGATGGCCATTGTGAACCGCACCCCTGATTCCTTCTACGACCGTGGCGCGACCTTCAGCGATTCCGCCGCGCTGGCCGCAGTGGCCCGGGCTGTGGACGAGGGCGCCGATCTGGTCGATATCGGTGGGGTGAAGGCGGGGCCGGGGGAGCATGTGGACGCGGCCGAGGAGTCGCGGCGGGTGGTGCCGTTCGTGGCGGCGATCCGGCAGGCCTATCCCGGCCTGTTGATCAGTGTGGACACTTGGCGGTCGGAGGTGGCGCGGGCCGCGGTGGCGGAGGGGGCGGACCTGATCAATGACACCTGGGCGGGTGCGGATCCGGAGTTGGTGCCGGTGGCGGCCGAAACCGGGGCCGGGATCGTATGCAGTCACACCGGCGGGGCGGTGCCGCGCACCCGGCCGCATCGGGTCCGGTACGCCGATGTGGTGGCGGAGGTGACCGATACCGTAGTGCGGGCGGCGGAGCAGGCCGCGGCGGCGGGGGTGCGCCGGGATTCGATTCTCATCGACCCCACCCATGATTTCGGGAAGAACACCTATCACGGGCTCGCACTGTTGCGGGCAGCGGACGTTCTTGTTAAAAGCGGGTGGCCGGTCTTGATGGCACTGAGCAACAAGGATTTCATCGGAGAGACATTAGGTGTCGGACTTTCCGAACGGCTGGAGGGCACATTGGCGGCAACAGCATGGTCGGCCGCGGCCGGTGCTCGCGTTTTCCGTGTGCACGAGGTCGCCGCGACCCGTCGCGTCGTGGACATGATCGCCGCGATCCAGGGCATCCGGCCCCCCGTGCGAACTCTGCGAGGTCTCGTATGAAATTCCCCCATCACGAGCCCGACTGGGCATCGACCCACACCTGGGATGCCCCCGCCTGGTCGGTGACCGATCTGGCCGCCGCCAAAGCCGGCCGGACCGTCTCGGTGGTGCTGCCCGCGCTGAACGAGGAGAGAACCGTCGCCGAGGTGGTGGCCAGTATCCGTCCGCTGCTGGGTTCCCTGGTGGACGAGCTGGTGGTGCTGGATTCGGGGTCGACCGACGCCACCGCCGACCGCGCTCGCGCGGCCGGCGCGGAAGTGATCACCCGGGAGCAGGCCGTACCCGAGCTGGAGCCTTTCCCTGGTAAGGGTGAGGTGCTGTGGCGTTCACTGGCGGTGACCACCGGTGATCTGGTGGCGTTCGTCGATTCCGATCTGATCGACCCGGACCCGGCTTTTGTGCCGAAGCTGCTCGGCCCGCTGCTCACGACTCCCGACCTGCATCTGGTGAAGGCCTACTACCGGCGGCCGCTACGGCACGGCGGCGGGGTCGACGCACACGGTGGCGGCCGGGTGACCGAGCTCGTGGCCCGGCCCCTGCTGGCCGCGCTGCGGCCGGGACTGACCCAGGTGTTGCAGCCGCTGGGCGGTGAGTACGCCGGGACCCGGGAGTTGCTGACAGCGGTTCCGTTCGCCCCGGGGTACGGCGTGGAGATCGGGTTGCTGCTCGATACCTACGATCGGCTGGGCCTGGGCGCCATCGGGCAGGTCAACCTGGGCGTTCGTACTCATCGCAACCGTCCGCTGGCCGATCTGGGTGTGATGAGCCGGCAGATCCTCGGTACGGTGCTGGGTCGCAGCGGGGTCCCGGATTCGGGGGCCGCGCTGACTCAGTTCCCGTTGATCGGAGATGAGTTCACCCCGCACAGCACCGCGGTGGGTCTGGTCGATCGGCCGCCGATGAACACCATCCGGCCGGACGTCGCGGCCGCGTGAGCGAACGGGCCCGCCCCGCGGCGCCCGCCGGCGTCAGAGTTTCGGGCCCGGCTTTTCCGCCGGTGGTTGGTCTCCGGCTTCCGGGGGCGGCTCGGCTCCGGGCTTCTTCGCCGTGCTGCCGAGTTCTTCGGTTTCCGGGAGCGGTTCGGCTCCGGCCTCCTTCGCTGTCCGGCCGGAAGCTCCGGGTTCGGCGCCGCCGGTGCCGGGCGCGGATTCCGCGGTGGCCGGAATTTCGGGTCCGGTGCCGGTCGACGTGGGCGGTGTGACGACGGCTGCCGCGGGACGGCCGGCGTCGTCCGCCGGTTCCGGTGTGACCCCTGTTCCGCCGGTTTCCGGTCGGTCTTCGCCGGGCTCTTCGGCCGTCTCCTCTTCGGTGGGTTCCTCTTCGGCCGCTTCCTGTTCGGCGGGTTCCTGTTCGTTTTCGAGCCGTGCGCGGAGTTCGGCGACTGTCACGTAGTCGCTTTCGGCGGAATGTGGGGCGCGCAGCCACAGGACGAGAGTGATCAGCAAGCCCACCGCGACCAGGGCCACCGCCAGGATGATCAACGCGTTCACCTGCGCCTCCACGGATTATCTTTTCGGAGCCGACAATCGCCACGGTGCACCGCATGGGTACCGAGTAATGCTATGGCTATCGAATCGTCGGGCCCGGGTAACCGGTCGCGGTAATAGAAATCGGCCTACTGCGCACCACAGTAGCAATTCTTCGACCAGCTAATATTCGCTGTCGCTATCGGTGTTTCGGCGTGTCGGCGGTATCGGCCGCCGGCCATTCGCGGTCGGCGCGGTGTTGCGGTCAGCGCCGCTGGCGTACCGCCTGGGGGCG
Source organism: Nocardia sp. NPDC050799 (assembly GCF_040654015.1). Classification (NCBI taxonomy): domain Bacteria; kingdom Bacillati; phylum Actinomycetota; class Actinomycetes; order Mycobacteriales; family Nocardiaceae; genus Nocardia; species Nocardia sp. NPDC050799. The sequence goes on along the minus strand of NZ_JBFAHF010000020.1, from coordinate 116,328 downwards.
GGAATCCACCGGTTCGTGGAGATAGACGGGGGTGAGCAGATCGGCGTCCACGGGTTCGCCGGTGGTGCGCTCGTAACGAACGCCGACCAGTACGGAGAAGCGGCGGTTGGCGGCTCGTTCGTGCAGGGTCGCCAGCCGGGTGGCCAGCAGCCGTACCGCGCCGAGCGAACCCGGTGGGTGCAGGCCGTCGAGAACCAGGATCGAACCGCGGCCGTCCGGGCGCGGTAGCCGTGCGAGATACGCGATATCGTGCGGTTCCGGGCTGGCCGGCCGGTAGATACGCCGGGCGGCGCGATCCTCGATCCCGCGGCGGCCGTCCCCGGGGCGCGCCACGGCGCGGCGCAGGCGGGGGTCGGCGGCGATGAGATGCCGCAGGCTCGGCGACAGTTCCGGGCCGCCGATCACGATGAGGCCGTCCCGGAGCAGGTCGATCGGGCGTCCCGGGGGGAAGGGTTCGATGGTGACCGTGAAGCCGAGTTCCCGTAGCTGTTCGGCCAGCCGGGGCGCCGCTGCCGGGTCCGGGGCGCCGATCAGCCTGCCCGCGCGGGTATCCGGGACCAGCAGGGTCAGCGGCCCGTGGCCGAAGAACAACCCTTCGGGCGCCGGGCCCTGAGTGCTCACCTGATGGATTCGGGCGCGGGAAAGGCCCGCTGCGGCACCGATTCTCGCGAAAGTCCACCCCTCGGCGTGTAACTCGCGGATCACCGCGCGCCGAATCCGGGTGAGTTCGTTGATGGTCTGCTGAGCCGCTGCGACACCTTCGGTGGCGGCCTTGAGTCGCTCGACTTTGTCTTCGATCGCGAATATTCGCGCCACGTCATCGGCCGACATGTGCGAAGTCTAGACAGGGAGACGGTAAACTGCGTCTAGCCTGGTTGACGCTCAGGTGGCGTCGGTATCGATCGGGGGACGTTCGTTGTGCTCCAAGGGTTTATCCAGCTTGGGCATCGGGTAGTCTGGCATCCCGCTGTGTGTCCCCAGCACATTCTTGCTGTCCGGCAGGGCGCCGTCGAGATCCTTGAAAAGGGAATCATCGCCGTTCAGAAGATGTTTCGTCACCACCGAACGCGGTGACATACCCCGCAATTCCTGGAGGTCGGCGAGCGGCTTACGCAGCTCCTCGAATTCGGGCCCGAGTTCGGACCGCAATTGCGATGTCGCGCCGGTGGCGTAATCGCGAAGTTGGCCCAGGCTGCGCGCAGTCCACCGTGCGGCGCCGGGCAGGCGCTCCGGACCGAGGATTACGAGGGCGGCGACGAGTAGCACGAGCATCTCGCCCCACCCGATACTGCTGAACACTCCTACAGGCTACCCGGCGCCGCGACCAGCGGGTCAGTCGGAGGCCAGCGTCACCGGGATATCCACCTGCCGGCCTTCCCGGATGAGCTGGACGTTCACCGACTGGCCGATCTTGTTCATCTGAACCGCCACCACCAGTTCGTCGGGATTGGTGACTTCACGGTCGCCGATCCGGACGATCACATCGCCTTCGACGATGCCGGCGTTCGCGGCCGGGCTGCCCGGCTGCACATCGGCGACCTCGGCACCGCTCATGACTTCGTTGGCGACGGTTTTCTGCCGGGCGCTCACCCCGATCATCGGGTGATGGATCGACCCGTCGCGGATGAGGGTCTGCGCGACCTGGGTCATCTGATCCACCGGGATGGCGAAGCCGAGGCCCACCGAACCGCCGCTCTCGCTGCGGATGGCGGTGTTGATTCCGATGACCCGGCCGTCCGCGTCCACCAGCGCGCCACCGGAATTGCCCGGGTTGATCGACGCGTCGGTCTGCACCGCGTCGATCACCGCTTTGGTGTCGCTGCCCTCACCCTCGAGTTTCACCGGGCGGTGCAGCGCGCTCACGATGCCGGAGGTGACGGTTTTGCTCAGGCCCAGCGGGGACCCGATGGCCAGCACCGCGTCTCCCACTTGCACGTCACCCGATTTGCCCAGCTGTGCAACAGTGAGATTTTTCACATCTACCTTGAGTACCGCGAGATCGGTCTTGGGGTCGCGACCCACGATATCGGCCGGTGTCCGGGTCCCGTCGGAGAAGGTGATCTGGATCCGGGCCCGCCCGGACTGGTCCTGCGCCGCCATGGAGATGACGTGGTTGTTGGTGACGATGTAGCCGTTGCCGTCGATGACCACGCCGGACCCGGTGGCACCGTTGTCGCCGACCGTGGTGCGGATGGACACCACCGAAGGCAGTACCGCGTCGGCGACCTGCGCGATCGGGCCGTGCGGCTGCTCGCCGTCGGTCTGTTCGAGACTGACCTTGCGGGAGGTCAGGGTCGAGGCGGTTTCCGCGGTCAGCCGGCCGACCAGGCCGCCGACCAGGCCTATCGCCAGCGCTATCGCACCGAGCACCAGCAGCGCCTTGGGGGCGACCCGGGACCCGAAGAGCACCTGCCGGGCGGAGAGCTGTTCGGCGCGCGGGAGATCGCGCGCGGCCGGTGTGGCGATTGCCGGAGCGCCCAGGCGGGCCGCCGAGTCCGGATCGCGCCAGGGATCGGCCGGGCCGGCCACCGGTTCGCGCTCGTTGCCGCCGTCGGGATCACGCTGGAGCGGTTCGGTGGAACCGGGTGGCCGGCCGAAAGCCTCCTCCAGCACGGCGCGGGGCGGCCCCTTCGGGGCCACCTGGGTAGCGGGATCGGCGTCCTGGCGGGGCGGGCGCGCGGCGAAGGATCCGGAATGACCCGAGGGCCGGCGGAAGGCGTTGGCGGTATGTGAGTCCACATGGGGTCGATAGACCGGCCGCGGAGCCAACACGGGCGCATCGGGCGGGCGCAGAGTGCCGTTGTCGGTCGTTGTGCCGTTTTCATCCGCCGAATCAGCGTTATCGGCAGGGGAATTCTGCGTCGGTTCGGAACTCACGCGGCAAACTCTACTTGCGCCACCACACCGACCACCGGAAGCTGTCGAAGGTTGCCGAGAAAGATTGGCTCGTGAAGCCGAATACCGCCTCGTTACGCTGATTGCCGGCCGAATTCCGTGATTGGGCGCCGCTGGGTGGTTCGGCGAGCGGAATGCGGGACAGTGTGTCGTGCAGGCCGGTGGGAATCGAGACCTGGGAGGCGCGGCGCAGGGCGATCCGCGCCTGCTGCTGGGCCTCGACCTCGGCCGCGCATTCCGGGCACACCGAAAGGTGCTGGGCCGCACGCAGGTAGGGATTCATCCGCAGTTCGCCATCGACGTAGGCGGCGACTGCCTCGCTCGCCAGATGCTCGGTGGAGTGGAACTGCGGGGAACGACGACCGGGCGTTTCGGAGTCGCCACTCATTCGCTGCCCATCCTTCCCGACCGGTATCACAAACTGCTGTGATCCCGGCGTCATGATCGCAGGATCACCGGAAGCTCGCCTCGGCGGCGAAACGCTCCTGTACTCCATTATGCGCAAGATACTCGCGCAGTGCCTGCCGGCCGCGATGGATTCGACTGCGCACTGTGCCGAGTTTCACGCCGAGCGTCGCGCCGATCTCCTCGTAGGACAGTCCCTCGATATCGCAGAGCACGACCGCGGCGCGGAACTCCGGAGCCAGCGAGTCCAGCGCGGATTGCAGATCCGGATCGAGCCGGGCGTCGTGGAAGACCTGCTCGGGCCCCGGGCCGTCGGCGGGTACCCGGTCGTAGTCCTCCGGTAGCGCCTCCATCCGGATACGGCTGCGCCGCCGGACCATGTCCAGGAAGAGGTTGGTGGTGATGCGGTGTAGCCAGCCCTCGAAGGTGCCGGGCTGGTAGTTCGACAGGGACCGGAATACCCGGATGAAGGTCTCCTGGGTGAGATCCTCGGCGTCCTGCGCGTCACCGGAGAGGCGGTAGGCCAGCCGGTAGACCCGGTCGGCGTGTTCGCGCACCAGTTCGTCCCAGGTCGGCATCACGGTGCGGTCGCCGGTGGCGTCGAAGGCGGCGGTGCCGGTGAGCGGCAGCATGCTGTCGAGCTCGGACGGCGCATCGGCCAGCACGGCCTGGGCGGCGTCGTATTCCTCGGCTCGCTCGTCGGTTATGGACATATCGGGCACCTCCATCAGGGCGTCCGGTGGAGCGGGGTCTTCGGTCACCGGGTCGTGGTGCGCGGCTACCTCCGAATCCGGCCCGGTAAACGGCCGCGGGCCGAATTCCTCCGGCCCCGGCAGGCCGTGCCCGGCGGGGGTCGCCGAGCGGTCGGCCCGGGGCAGTTCGGGCAAGGTGGCGGACTCGCGTGCCGCATCGACCATGTGGATGGTGACAACCTCCTGATCGGGACCGAGGCGTAGGCTCGAATACGCGGCCCGTTCTTCGGGCCGTGGTTCATCGGGTACAACGGTGGGTCGGTACTCCGTTGTTCCCGTCCGATGCGCTCGGTCGGCTGGTCTTGCGTAGCCCACACTCTTCCGCCTCCCGGTGTGGGGCGCTTATGGGGATCCTGAAGGACACCTGAGAATGTTGCGACCAGCATCGCCGCGTTTGGCATAGCCTCTTGGGCGTGGCATCGAACCTGGAGCTCAATCTCGCCTACGTGGAGGAATCCGTCGTCGAGGACGAGGTACTCGTCAGCGCCCGCGAACGGGCCACCGAGCTGGGCGTGGCTCCGGTACCGCCGTCGGTCGGCGCGCTACTGAGCATGTACGCGCAACTGCTGGACGCGCGGGCGGTGGTCGAGGTGGGTACCGGTGCCGGGGTCAGCGGATTGTGGCTGCTCGACGGTATGCGCGAGGACGGCACGCTGACCACCATCGATTCCGAACCCGAACATCAGCGGGCGGCCAAGGAGTCGTTCCGGGCCGCCGATATCCCGCTCGCCCGGACCCGGCTGATCAACGGGCGTGCGCTGGACGTGCTGCCGCGGCTGGCCGACGGTGCCTACGACCTGGTGTTCCTGGATGCCTCGCCGATCGAGCACCCGCAGTACATCGCCGAGGCGGTGCGGTTGCTGCGGGCCGGCGGGGCGGTCCTGCTGCACAATGCGCTACTCGGGGGCCGAGTACCGGATCCGGCGAATCGTGACGCGGCGACCCAGGCGGTGCGTTCGGCCACCCGGTGCGTGGCCGAGGATCCAGGTCTGACCAGCGTGCTCATCCCGCTCGGCGACGGGTTGCTCTGCGCGTCCAAGGGCTAGCCTCGCGGCCGGTACCGGCCGCCGCACCCTGACCTCCGCGCCATCGGGCTCCCGGCCGTACCCGGCCGAGGATAAGGCGCAGCAGGCGGGCCGGGCCTGAACCGGGTCGCAGTGGTCGATGCCGTCGTTGTGCTCGACGGGTTCCTGGGGGCGACTCCATCAAGGCCGTCGGGGCAGGCCTCGCCACGGTGACGGCTGATGAGGGTGCCGGGTCGCGCCGGCCGTACTCGTCCGGCGGTCTGTTCCGCCTGTATTCACGACGCGCCGAAGGCCACGTCCGGCTGCGTTTGTCTCCCGTGCGAGGTGCAGGGCCCGAGCGGGTTGTCTTTACGGAATCTCTACGGTGCCGCCTCTTGCGCGATGATTAAACAAGTGTTTAACGTATTGAACATGCGTTCAAGCGATGATCTGAACACGCGGGCCCGGATCCGGGATGCCGCCCTCGTGCTGTTCGGCGAGGCGGGCTTCGGGGTCGGTGTACGCGCCATCGCGGCGGCCGCAGGGGTGTCGCCCGGCCTGGTCAACCATCATTTCGGGTCCAAGGATGGATTGCGGCGTGAATGCGACGACCATGTGCGCGCGGTGATCCGCGAATCGAAGATGAGCTATATGAACCGGCCGTCCTCGGGGAATCTGCTGCAGCAGCTGGCCGAGATCGAGGAGTTCGCCCCGATCATCGCCTACGTGATGCGCAGCTTCCAGGCCGGTGGCGACCTCGCGGTAGCGATGTTCGAGCACATGGTCGAGGACGTCGAGCAGTACCTGGAAGCCGGTATCGCCTCCGGCGCCGTCCGGCGGCCGCGGGACCTCAAAGCGATGTCACGCTATCTGGCGAGCGTCAACGGCGGCGGCATGCTGCTGTTCATCCAGCTGCGTGCCGGAGCCGCGGGCGCGGTCGACTACCGGCAGGCGCTGCGGGAGTACAGCGACCAGATGCTGCTGCCCGCCCTGGAGATCTTCACCGAAGGGTTGCTGCCCGACTCGACCATGCTCGACGCCCTCCTGGCCGACACCGCGGCCCGGTCCGGGCACGGTACACCGCCGACGCCGGACGCACCGACCGCCGGCCGCGCGGCCGCGCCGGCCGCCGGAGCGGAGGCGGGCTCCGCACACCCACCAGAAACGCCGTCGCCGGCACGAACCGCCGGCGATGCGCACTGAGCCGGCGCGGCGTCCGATCCGCCGCGCCGGCGAAACCTTTCCATCAACGCTCTATCTCTGTCCCACGAGGAGACACGATGATTTCGGCAATTCGGATCCGGGATCTGCACAAACACTTCGGTCAGGTCCGGGCACTGAACGGACTGGACCTGGAAGTGTCCGAGGGCGAGGTCCACGGATTCCTGGGCCCCAACGGAGCCGGTAAGTCCACCACCATCCGGGTGCTGCTCGGCCTACTGGCGCGCACCTCCGGTGAGGTGCGGATGCTGGGGCGTGACCCCTGGGCGGACGCGGTGGCACTGCACCGCGAGATCGCGTACGTGCCCGGTGATGTGACCCTGTGGCCGTCGCTGAGCGGGGGCGAGACCATCGACCTGCTGGCCTCGATGCGCGGTGGGCTCGACAGCGCGCGCCGGGCCGAACTGATCGAACGCTACGAACTCGATCCCCGGAAGAAGGCGCGCACCTACTCCAAGGGCAACCGCCAGAAGGTCGCGCTGGTCTCGGCTTTCTCCTCGCACGCCCGGCTGCTGCTGCTGGACGAGCCCACCTCCGGCCTGGACCCGCTGATGGAACAGGTGTTCCGGGAATGTGTCGCCGAGGCGGCCGAGCGGGGGGCGACGGTGCTGCTGTCCAGTCATATCCTCTCGGAGGTGGAGGCACTGTGCGAGCGGGTCACCATCATCCGGTCCGGGCGCACGGTGGAGAGCGGCACGCTGTCGTCCATGCGGCATCTGAGCCGTACCTCCATCACCGCCGAACTCACCGGCGATCCCGGTGATATCGCGGCCATGCCCGGGGTGGCCGATGTGAGCATGAACGACCACACACTGCGCTGCCAGGTCGACGGCGAACATCTGGCCGAACTCATCCGCGTCCTCGGCGATACCGGTGTCAGCAGCCTGACCAGCCGTCCGCCGACGCTCGAAGAGCTGTTCATGCGGCACTACTCGATCAACGGCCAGGAGGCCGGCGAGCTGGAAGAGGCGCGGAAATGACGACCGCCGTCGCCGGGGCACGGCACAGCGTGCTCCATACGAGTCCCGGCCGCACCGCATTCACCGGGACCGCCCGGCTGCTGCGGCTGTACCTGCGCCGCGACCGGATCGTGGCGCCACTGTGGATTCTGCTGCTGTCCCTGCCGCTGGGCGGGGTCTACGTGGCCAGTATCGAATCGGTGTATCCCACCGCGGCCGATCGCGCCTCCTTCGCGGCCACCATCCTGGCCAGCCCGGCGCAAGTGGCGATGTACGGCCCGATCTACAACACCTCGATCGGCGCGGTGGGCATCTGGAAGGCCGGGATGTTCCACACCTTGATCGCGGTGGCCACCATCCTCACCGTCATCCGGCACACCAGGGCCGAGGAAGAGACGGGACGCAGCGAGATCCTGGCCTCCACCTCGGTCGGTCGCTACGCGAACCTGACGGCCGCGCTCGTCCTGGCGCTGGGCGGCTCACTGCTCACCGGACTGCTCGGCGCGGTGAGCCTGACCGCGGCCGAGGTCCCGGCGAGCGGATCGCTGGCCTTCGGGCTCGCGCTGGCCGGATCCGGCATGGTGTTCGCGGCCGTGGCCGCGGTGACGGCGCAGGTCTGCACCGGCGCGCGGCTGGCCCGCGGGCTGGCGTTCGCGGTGCTCGCGGTCACCTTCACCCTGCGGGCGATCGGTGACGCCCGGGCGGGGGCGGGCGCGGTGAGTCCGCTGACCTGGTTGTCCCCGCAGGGCTGGTCGTTGCAGGTGCGGCCGTACGCCGGTGATCGCTGGTGGGTGCTCGCGCTGCACCTGACTCTGCTGGTGGTGCTGATGATCGTCGCCTACGCGCTACTGCGCCGCCGCGATGTCGGTGCGGGTCTCATCGCGGAACGATTGGGGGCACCGGCAGCGGGTGCGGACCTGGCCGGACCCTTCGGCCTGGCGGTGCGGCTGCAACGCGGCACACTGCTGGCCTGGACGATCGGGGTCGGTCTCTACGGCCTGGTGATCGGCAGTGTGGTGGCGGGTATCGGGGACAGCTTCGCCGAGAACGAGACACTGCGCGATCTGATCACCCGGATGGGCGGCTCCGAATCGATCGAGGATTCATTCATCTCCTACGCATTCACCATGCTCGGGGTCGCGGGCGCGGCATACGCCGTCTCGGCGACACTGCGGTTGTTCAGCGAAGAGAACGGCCACCAGGCCGAATCGGTGCTCAGCGGTGCCGTCGGCCGGCTGCGCTGGGCCGGTAGCCATCTGGCGTTCGCGCTCGGCGGTCCCGTGGTGATCATGCTGACCGCCGGGTTGCTCGGTGGCGTGGCCTACGGTCTCGCCAAGGACGATATCGGCGGGGAACTGCCCGGCGTGGTGGCCGCGGCGCTGATCCAGCTTCCGGCGATCTGGTTCTTCGCCGGGCTGACCCTGGCACTGTTCGGGCTGGTGCCGCGCTGGACTCCGGTGGCCTGGGGACTGCTCACCGCCGCGATCGCGGTGTTCCTGCTCGGTTCGTTCTCCGGCGCGCCGCAGTGGTTCCGCGATCTGGAACCGTTCAGTCACGCACCCAAGGTGCCGGGATCGGAGTTCACCGCGACTCCGGTCGTCGCGGTCACGGTGATCGCCGCGGTGCTGCTCGCGGCCGGACTCGCCGGGGTGCGGGGCCGCGACGTCCGCTGAACTGTCGCCGTCCGTGAGGTGCCCCCTTCCGCCGGGAGGGGGCACCGCCGTATCGGTCAGACCCAGATGCCCTTGCCGACGGTCACCACACCGCCGTTGCTGATCGCGAACCGGGAGCGGTCGCGCTCGGAATCCACGCCGATGATCTCGCCCTCGGACACCATGACGTTCTTGTCCAGGATCGCCCGCCGGACCACCGCGCCCCGCCCGATCCGTACCCCGGGCATCAGCACACTGCCCTCGACGGTGGCCCCGTCGTCGATCATCACATTGGCGCTGAGCACCGAACTGCGGACGGTCGCCGCGGACAGGATGCTGCCCGCCCCGACAATCGATTCCTGGGCCAGGCCGCCCCGCGCGAATTTCGCCGGCGGGAGATTTTCCGCGGCGCCCCGGATGGGCCAGTGCCGGTTGTAGAGGTTGAACACCGGGTTCACCGACACCAAGTCCATATGGGCCTCGTAGAAAGCGTCGATGGTGCCGACATCGCGCCAGTAACCGCGGTCGCGGTCGGTGGCGCCGGGCACCTCGTTGTCGGCGAAATCGTAGACCGCCGCCTGACTCGCCGAGACCAGGCTGGGAATGATGTCACCACCCATATCGTGGTCGGAATCGGAATCCTCGGCATCGGCCTTGATGGAATCCACCAGCACCTTGGTGGTGAAGACATAGTTGCCCATCGAGGCGAAGGTCGAATTCGGGTCGTCGGGGATACCGGGGGGATGCGCCGGTTTCTCCAGGAAACCGATTATGCGGCCGGATTCGTCCGAATCGATACAGCCGAAAGCGCCCGCCTCGCTGCGCGGCACCCGGATACCGGCCACCGTGACCCCGGCCCCGGAGTCGATATGGTGGGCCACCATCTGTTCGGGGTCCATCCGGTAGACGTGATCGGCGCCGAAGACCACGATGTAATCGGGATCCTCGTCGTAGATGAGATTCAGCGATTGCATGATGGCGTCGGCACTGCCGGTATACCAGCGCGGCCCGAGTCGCTGCTGGGCGGGAACCGGAGTGATGTATTCACCGGCGAAACCGGACAGCCGCCAGGTCTGTGAGATATGCCGGTCCAGTGAATGCGATTTGTACTGGGTGAGCACACAGATCCGGAGGAAACCGGCATTGACGAGATTGCTGAGCACGAAGTCGATGAGGCGGTAGGCGCCGCCGAAGGGGACGGCCGGCTTGGCCCGGTCGGCGGTCAACGGAAAGAGTCGCTTGCCCTCGCCACCGGCGAGCACGATTCCTAGTACGTGCGGCTGGCTCCTCACAGTGCCAAACTACCGAACGAGGTGGTCGGCGGGCGTCGACCGCTCGGCGGCTACCGTGAATTCGTGAGTTCCGGTTCCAGCGGCGCGGCCGAGTTGTCCGCGGCCGACGAGCTACGGGTGGCCATGCTGACCCGAGAGTTTCCACCCGAGGTCTACGGGGGCGCGGGCGTCCACGTGACCGAACTGGCGGCCCGGTTACGGCGGATGAGCGCGGTGACCGTGCACTGCATGGGAGTACCGCGCGACACCGCACGGGTGCACGGACCCGATCCGGCCCTCGACGGCGCCAATCCCGCCCTCCGGATGATGTCGGCACAGTTACGGATGGCCGACGCGGTCGGCGCGGCCGACGTGGTCCATTCGCACACCTGGTATTCGGGCCTGGCGGGGCATCTGGCCGCCACCCTCTACGGGATCCCGCACGTGGTCACCACCCATTCGCTGGAACCGCGGCGACCGTGGAAAGCCGAACAGCTGGGCGGTGGATACCGGCTCTCGTCCTGGTCGGAACGCAATGCGCTCGAACACGCCGACGCGGTGATCGCGGTGAGCGACTGGATGCGCCGCGACGTACTCGACGCCTATCCCGCGCTGGATCCCACCCGGGTGCACGTCGTGCGCAACGGGATCGACGCCGACGTCTGGCATCCCGGCCCGCCGGAGCCCGGTAGCCGCCGAATCCTCGACGAACTCGGTGTACGGGCGGACCGGCCGCTGGCGGTGTTCGTCGGACGGATAACCAGGCAGAAGGGTGTCGGTCATCTGCTGGGCGCGGCGCGCGAGATCGATCCGGAGATCCAGCTCGTTCTGTGTGCGGGTGCGCCGGACACGTCGGAACTGGAGACCGAGGTCGCGAATGCCGTGTCCGGGTTGCACCGCCGCCGGGGCAATGTGTTCTGGGTCCGGGAGATGCTGCCCACCGAACAGATCCGGCAGCTGCTGGCGGCGGCCGAAGTTTTCGTCTGCCCATCGGTCTATGAACCACTGGGCATCGTGAACCTGGAGGCCATGGCCTGTTCGACCGCCGTGATCGCCTCGGATGTGGGCGGGATTCCCGAGGTGGTCACGGACGGGCGGACCGGCCGGCTGGTGCATTTCGAAGCGGGGGCGACCGACGCCTACGAGCGCGCGCTGGCGGCCGCGATCAACGAGCTGGCGCTGGACCGGGCGCGTGCGGCCGAACTGGGCGCGGCCGGCCGTCGCCGCGCCCGGGCCGATTTCGACTGGTACCGGATCGCCGAGCAGACCCTCGCCGTATACCACGCCGTCTGTAAACGCTGAGCCTCTCGCCGGCCGTCAGGCCGAGGAGGACCCCGAGGTGATGTCGTCGGCCAGTGGGGCGACAGCCGCGATGATTTGCGCGACGGTCTCCTCGCCGACGCCGGCCGCCGTCAGTGATTCGGTCAGGTGTCCGGCCACCAGGGTGAAATGGTGCATGGTGATCCCGCGTCCCTGGTGCACCTGTTTCATCGGCGCGCCCGAATAGGGTTCGGGGCCGCCCAGTGCCGCGGCGAAGAATTCGACCTGTTTGCCCCGGAGCCGGGACATGTTCGTCCCGCTGAAGAAACCGGCCAGTTCCGCGTCGGCGAGGACCCTGGTGTAGAAATCCGCGACGACCGCTTCGAGTGCCTCGTGGCCGCCGATCTGCTCGTAGATGGTGGTGGTGCCGGTGTCTTTTCGTTTCCCGAATGTCGGTATCCGCATAGGACAAGGACATCAGGACGGTGTTACTCGGCGATCAGCCCGATGTCGCGAGTGGATTGCATGCTGTGCCAGGGTGATTGCCCTCTTCTCACCGCGGCGGCGAGTGGCCGGTGAGGTCAGGCCGGGGTGTAGGTGCCCACGGTGACCGACGCGGTGACCTCGAAGGGATCGGGCAGGCGGGCGATCCGGGCCGTCGCGTCGTCGGCGTGGTGCGCGGACGGCCCCATCGCCACCAGGTTCGCGATATCGGCGCGGGAGAGGGTCATCGCATACTCGACCGTGCGGCGATCGGTCCGGGTGAAACGGCCGGTCATGGCCTCGGCGAGACGACGGTCCTTCGCGGGGTCGACCGTGACCATGCCGACCGGATCGATGAGCTCGGCCAGATGCCGGTCTGTGGGTGTGACGACGAGATAGCGGCCGCCCGGACCGAGGGCTCGGGCTACGGCGTCCGGATTGCGTGGAGCGAACACCGAGAGCGCGGTGGTGAGCGTGTGTTCGCGCAGCGGCAGGCCCCGCCAGGCGTCGGCAACCACCGCGGCCGCGCGGGGATGGGCGCGGGCGCACCGCCGACCGGCCGGTTTGGCGATATCCAAGGCGATCCCCCGGGCCGCCGGCACCGCGTCGAGAACTCGCGCCAGGTAGTAACCGGTACCCGCCCCGATATCCGCGATGAACCCGCCGGTGCCGGAATCGCGCGTGGTCACCGTGGCCGCGGCGACGGCGTCGGCGATCGGAGCGAAATTTCCGGTGCCCTGAAAAGCCGCCCGCGCGTCGAGCATGGCGGCGGTGTCACCGGTCAGTTTGGTGGCGGCGCCGGTGAGCAGGCTGATATAGCCCTGCCGGGCGATATCGAAACTGTGCCCGCGAGAGCAGCGTAGTGTGCCCGGCGCGGACGACAGGCCGCGGTCGCATTCGGGGCAGCTCAGTACCTCGGCGACCGCGGCGAGCGCCGATTCTTCGGCTACCTGTCTAGCCGGTGACACTCTTCAATTCGTCACCGAGTGCCGCGGCTTCGTCCGGCGTGAGTTCTACGACCAGACGCCCGCCACCCTCGAGTGGGACCCGCATGACGATCCCACGGCCTTCCTTGGTTGCCTCGAGGGGACCGTCCCCGGTACGGGGCTTCATGGCCGCCATCCTCTGCTCCCTCCAGATCTGCGCTGTATGCTGCGCACTTGCTCGGAACTCCGGTTGTCGCCAACCAGGCGGTCCGTCGGCTGAGACGACGGACCGCACTCGGTCCATTCTTCCCTATCGCATGAGATGACGGACACTCGACGTCCAAATGTGATCGGTCAGCCGACCGCGGTGTGCCGGGTATCGACCCAGCATTCGGCCAAGTGATCGTCGACCATACCGGTGGCCTGCATGAGCGCGTACGCGGTGGTTGGCCCGACGAAACGGAAACCGCGCCGCTTCAATTCTTTTGCCAGTGCGATGGATTCGGGCGTCGTCGCCGGAATATCGGGCAATGCGCGCGGACGCGGTCGCGACGGCGGGGCGAAGGACCACAGCAATTCGTCGAGGCCGATATCGAGTTCGCGCGCGACTTTCGCGTTGGCGATACACGCGTCTATTTTCGCGCGATTGCGCACAATGCCGGCGTCGGCGAGCAGCCGTTCGCGATCCGCGTCGCCGAACTCCGCGACCCGGTCGATGGCGAATCCGGCGAACGCCTCCCGGAACGCAGGCCGTTTGCGCAGAATCGTGATCCACGCCAGGCCGGACTGGAAAGCCTCCAGGCACAGCCGCTCGAACAGGGCATCGTCCCCGTGTAGCGGCCGGCCCCATTCCTGGTCGTGGTAGTCCCGGTAGAGCTGTGATTCCACCGACCATGGGCAACGGATCAGCGTGTCGGTCGCCACGGACGCGGTCACGGCTGCTCCGGACCGTGTGGCGAGGCGGCACCGGCCGCGCGGGCCTCGGCGAGTTGACCCTGCAACTCGTCGATCCGGGCGGCCAGCCGGGCCAGCGCCCAGTCGACCTCGCCGGCCTTGTACCCGCGGACGACCTGCTGGAAGCGCAGCGCCCGGACATCCGCGCCGTCGATGCCCTCCACCGGTAGCACCGTCGCCGTAGTGCCCTCGGGGAGCGGGCCCAGCTCCTCCGACCGCCCGAAAAGGGCGCTGGCCAGGAGGAACAAAACTGCGGCCACCAAACCGACGATCACGACGTACAGCAGCAGGGTGAGCATGGACCGAGTCTATGTGCGCTCAGAGATGACGGGTGGTGTCGATACCCAGCGACATACCGGCCAGGCCGCGCCGGCGGATCGCGAGCTTATCCGCCACCCCGCGCAGGGCCACGGCCGACGGGCTCTCCGGATCCTTCAGCACGATGGGCGTGCCCGCGTCACCGGCTTCCCGCAGCGCCTGCTCGATCGGGATCTGACCCAGCAGCGGTACCTCCGCGCCCACCGCCCGGGTGAGACGGTCGGCCACCGCCTGACCGCCGCCGGACCCGTACAAATCCATCCGGGTGCCGTCGGGCAGATCCAGCCAGGACATGTTCTCCACCACGCCGGCGATCCGCTGCCGGGTCTGCAGTGCGATGGCGCCGGCGCGCTCGGCGACTTCGGCGGCCGCGATCTGCGGGGTGGTCACGACCAGGATCTCGGCGTTCGGGATCAGCTGGGCGATGGAGATGGCCACATCACCGGTGCCGGGCGGCAGATCCAGCAGCAGGACGTCCAGATCGCCCCAGAACACATCCGCGAGGAACTGCTGCAGGGCCCGGTGCAGCATGGGCCCGCGCCACACCACCGGGGTGTTGCCCTTGGTGAACTGCGCGATCGAGATCATCTTCACGTCGTGCGCGACCGGCGGCATGATCATCCGCTCGACCTGGGTCGGCCGGGCGTCGGTACCGAGCATGCGCGGGATGGAGTGGCCGTAGATATCGGCGTCGAGGACCCCGACGGACAGGCCGCGGTCGGCGAGCGCCGCCGCCAGGTTGACCGTCACACTGGATTTACCGACGCCGCCCTTTCCGGAGGCCACCGCGTACACGCGGGTCAGCGAACCGGGCTGGGCGAAGGGGATGATCGGCTCGGCGGAGTCACCGCGCAATTGTTTGCGCAGTTCGGTGCGCTGCTCGTCGCTCATCACATCGAGATCGACCGAGACCGCGCCCACGCCCGGGACGTCGGCGATCGCGGTACTGACCCGCTGGGTGATCTCGGTGCGCAACGGGCAGCCGGCGGTGGTCAAGTAGACCTCGACATGCACATTGCCGTCCGGTTCGATCCGGATGCTCTTCACCATGCCCAGTTCGGTGATCGGTTTGCGGATCTCCGGGTCGTCGACCTTCGCGAGGGCGCCCCGCACGTCCGCTTCCGTTACCACTGGCATGCTGCCGATGGTAGTGCGGTCAGATTTTGGGGAGTTCCGCGGGCCGTGGTGCGATACCCGTCTGGTACGACTGCTCCCAGGCCATCACGTTCGCGACGTAGGCCATCGAGTTGTTGTAGCGCAGGATCGCCCTGGTCTGCTGGGCGGGATCGCTCATGTCCAGGCCACCGGAGCACAGGTACTTGCCGGCGGTCAGGGTGGCGTCGTAGTAGTTCTGCGGATCGGAGATGCCGTCGCGGTTGCCGTCGGCGGCGAAACCGGTCCAGGTCTCCGGCAGGAACTGCATGGGGCCCACGGCGCGGTCGTAGCCGCCGAAGCCGTCCAGTGCGCCGCCGTCGGAATCGTGGATGACATTGTTGCCCGACAGACTGCCGTCCAGCACGGGACCGAACACCGGGGCCAGGGCATTACCGTCGGCATCGGCCCGGCCGTTGTTCATGTGGGTGGACTCGACCCGGCCGATCCCGGCCAGCATGGTCCACGGCATATTGCAGTCGGGATTCTCGTCGGCCAGGATCTGCGCGGCGCCGATATAGGCGGCCTCGGCGATCCCGGGGATGCCCGAGGCGGCCACGGGGAGATCGTTGCGAGGGCGGTTCGGATCCAGCGCGACCGATTTCACCTCGACGCGCGCCTCGGGTGACTGCTTGGCCATGGCGTGCATCGCGGTGGGGTCGACGGCGGCGGGGGCCGCGGCCTGCGCGGGGGCGGCGCCGAGTGCCGAGACCTGCATGGCCACCGAGGCCGCAGTCGGATCGGTGACCACTGCCGCGGCGGCATTGGTGGCCACGACTCCGGCCGGAACCAGCCCGGTGAGTGCGATCACCGAGGTGCGGGAAACGGTGGCAGGTTGCTGTTTACGGTGACGCCCCACGTACTCAAGCCCTTCATCTCAACGCACAGCCTGCGGTCACGAGTGGTTCGTTGCCGGTCCGTGACCTGTTGTGTCGACAATACCGCATCCGAGATCTGTTTGTTACTCCTCCGTGACCATTATTTCCGCGCGGATGGGAAGGGGAAGCGGCGGCGCCGCTACGGAACCCGGTTCGCCCCCGCCCGGCCGGACACACCGCCGGGCGGGCCCGGCCGGTGTCCGGGTCCGCCTCTCCGGCGTGGGCGCGGCTATCGCGCGTCCGATGGAAACGACTGCTCAGGCGGGTGGAGCAGACGCCGGCGGTGCCGCCGGAGCCGCGGCTTCGGGGGCTGCCGGGGTGGTGTCCGCCGGCGCGGGCGGAGCCACCACGGGAGCCGGGGCGAGCCCGACCGGCAGCGGGATGACGATCCCGCCGGGGAGCGTGATCGACGGCGGCGCCGGCGGTGCAGGTGCAGGTGCGGGAGCGGGTGGGTTCTGGTTCTCGGCGGGCGCCGGTGCGGATTCGGCCGGGCCCGGTGCGGACGGGCCACCGGACCCGGGTGCCGCCGGGTCCCCGGGCGCGGGGGCCGGAGCTGCCGGCCCGGTACGGCCCGCGGGCCCGTCCGGGACGACCGGAGCCGGATCGGGCAGCGCCTCGCCGACCTTCGGGGCGCCCGGAGCGGGTGGGCACAGCAACCCACAGGGAATCGGTGGCAGGCCCGGGATCCGGATCATGGGTGCGGGTCGCGGCGTCTGCACCGGCAGCGAGGGCGGGGGCGGGGGCGGCGGAACCTGGTTCTCGGTCTCTGCGGCGAGCAGATCCGTTGGACCGGCCGGGAATCCGGTCGTGGTACTGCCCGGCGGGAGCAGATCGGGCGAGACGGTGTCCGGGGCCGGCCGGCCACCGGTCCGGTAGGCCGCCGACCAGCTCAGCACATTGGCCGCATACGACATGGAGTTGTTGTAGCGCAGCACCGCCCGCAATTCCTGCTGTGGATCACGCAGATTCAGGCCCCCCGAGCACAGGTACTTCCCGGCGCCGAGGGCGGCGTCGAAGACATTGTGCGGATCGGCACGCCCGTCGGCGTTGCCGTCCGCGGCGTAGCGCGACCAAGTACTCGGCAGGAACTGCATGGGTCCCAGCGCCCGGACGTACCCGCCGTCGGCCGCGCGGATGACTTCGTTGCCGGGTAGCGAGCCGTCCAGTGCCGGACCGAAAATGGGCGGGTTGGTGGTACCGGTGGCGTCCGTGCGGCCGTTGCTCGCGTGGCCGGATTCGATCCGGCCGATCCCGGCCAGCAGATTCCAGGTGACACCGCAGCCCGGTGTCGAGGACTGCAGGGCCAGTTCGGCATTGCGATAGGCCGCGAGCACGATCTCCGGTATACCGAGCGCGCCGCCCCCCCGGGGCAGGTTGATGGTCTGCAGCGGGACGATGCCGCCGAAAGGCGGGACACCGTCTGCGGGGGAGGGGCTGAGTGCGCGAAGTTTCCGGGGTGTCGAGCGCTCGACCGGCAACATTCCGAGTGTCTGGGGCAGTGGCGCGTCGGTGGTCACGTCCGGGTCTTCGAGCCGATCGGTATCGGCGGCGAGCTGGGACCCGGGAGCCTCCGGGGGAGTCGACGAGAAGGTGGTGTGGGCGGCCGAACCGCTCGCTACCAGGCCCGCCATGACCAGGGCCGACATTGCCACAGGGGTAGGTATCCGCATTCGGCTCCACCGTTCCTCTATGTCACAGGTGAGCAACCGTCCCGGACATTCCCGGACGGCGTGCTCGGGACAACGTGATCCAGGTTACCTACCGGTCAGGAGCATATTGCGGATTTCCGGTCATTCGTCCGCGACGGGCGATGAAACAGAGCCCGTAACCGGCTTGTGACCGGAGGTTTTCTTGCGCTTCGGCTTGGCGGACTTCTCCGGGCGCGTCGGACCCACGCCCGCCGCCGACTCGAGGCGATCGAGTGCGTCGCGGATCTCGTCCAGTTCCCGCCTCAGATAGTCGCGGGTGGCCACCTCGCCCACCGCCAGCCGCAGGGCGGCCAGTTCGCGCGCCAGGAATTCCGTGTCGGCCTTGGTCTGCGCCGCCCGTAACCGGTCCTCCTCCAGCGATACCCGGTCGCGGTTGTCCTGCCGGTTCTGCGCCAGCAGGATCAGCGGCGCGGCGTAGGCGGCCTGGGTGGAGAAGGCCAGGTTCAGCAGGATGAAGGGATAGGGGTCCCAGCGCAGCGCGAGGAAAAAGACGTTCAACACGATCCAGACGATCACCAGCACCGTCTGCAACGCGAGATAGCGTCCGGTGCCCAGGAACCGGGCGATGCGTTCGCTGCCGCGCGCCAACGCCTCGGCGTCCCAATCGAATCGGAACCGGGATTCCACCGGTGTCTCCAGCCGCTGCCGGGCGGATGCCGCCGCCCGGCTCGCGGTGCTCTTGTCCGTCACTGCCGTACACCCTCGAACAGTTGCTCGTCCTCACGCCAATCCCGCGGCAGCAGATGATCCAGTACGTCGTCCACACTGACCGCGCCCAGCAGATGATTCTGCTCGTCCAGCACCGGCGCGCACACCAGGTTGTAGCTGGCGAAATAGCGGGCCACCGCGGTGAGCGGGGCCTCCGGGCGGAGGGTGGTCAGATCGGTGTCCAGGAGCCCGCCCACCAGATGGGCGGGCGGTTCCCGCAGCAGCTGTTGCAGGTGCACGCAGCCCAGATAGCGCCCGGTCGGCGTCGCGGTCGGCGGCCGCACCACGAAAACCATCGAGGCCAGCGCGGGCGTCAGGTCGGGGTCCCGGACCCGGGCCAGCGCCTCCGCGACGGTCGTCGAAGGTGTCAGGACCACCGGTTCCGGGGTCATGAGCCCGCCCGCGGTATCCGGGGAGTGCTCGAGCAGCCGGCGCACCGGTTCCGATTCCTCCGGATCCATCAGCGCCAGCAGCGATTCGGCCTCGTTCTCCGGCAGCCCGCCCAGCAGATCGGCGGCGTCGTCGGGATCCATGGCCTCGAGGACATCGGCCGCGCGCCCGATATCGAGCTTGCCCAGCAGCTCCAGCTGATCGTCGCCGGACAACTCCTGGACCACATCGGCGAGCCGTTCGTCGTCGAGCGCCACGGCGACCTCCAGCCGCCGCTTCTCCGGCAGTTCGCGCAACAGATGCGCGACATCCGCGGCGCGCTGCCCCTCGAACTGCTCGAGCAGCGTGCTCACATCCTGACCCGGCCGCCCCAGCTCGTACGGTGTGAGTCCCTGCACCCGAGCCCAGTCGACCACGTGCACGGTACGTCGCCGCCCGAGCCTGCGGTGCCCGCGCACCGCCACCCGCGACACCCGCCAGTCCCGGGTGCGGGTGAGCGTCATCCCCAGATCCACCACATACACATCCACCCCCGCCAGATCGGGCAGATCGGGATCGTCCACGCGTACTGCCGAGTCGACGATCTGCGCCATGGCCAGCACCTCACCGGGACGCTGCGCGAAACGCCGCAGGCTCACATTGCCGGTGTTCAAGTTCACCGAACCGGGCTCGACGGCAGTGACACGCAGCATCGGGACGAAGATCCGGCGACGGGTCGGCAACTCCACCACCAAGCCGTGGACACGCGGTTCTTGCCGGTCGTACCGGACGGCGACCACCACGTCGCGAACACGGCCGATAGACTCGCCGTCCGGCCCCAGCACCGCCAGGCCGGTCAGCCTGGCGATATACACCCTGGTAGCTGCCATGGGTGCCAGGCTAGATGTTCCGGGGCCGGACCGGGCCGACCCCCAGGAGAGTTGATGAAGCCGCGCCGTTCCGTGCTCGCCGTGCCGGGCAGCAACCCCAAGATGATCGCCAAAGCCAAGGGCCTACCGGTCGACGAGGTCTTTCTCGACCTCGAAGACGCCGTCGCACCCGAGGCCAAGGCCGCGGCCCGCGCGAATATCGTGGCCGCCCTCAACGACTCCGGTTGGGGTGGGCAGCTGCGGGTGGTGCGGGTGAACGACTGGACCACGCAGTGGACCTACGCGGATGTGATCTCGGTGGTCGACGGCGCCGGTACCGCACTCGACGCCATCCTGCTGCCCAAGGTCACCGACGGCGGTCAGGTGCGCGCGCTGGATCTGCTGCTGAGTCAGCTGGAACGGGCCAACGGACTCGAACCCGGCCGCATCGGTATCGAACCGCAGATCGAGAACGCACTGGGCCTGCGCAATATCGACGACATCGCCACGGCCGCCCCCCGGGTGCAGACCTTGGTCTTCGGCCCGGCCGACTTCATGGCCAGCATCAATATGCGCACCCTCGTGGTCGGTGAACAGCCCGAGGGCTACGACACCGGTGACGCCTACCACCACATCCTGATGACCATCCTGCTCACCGCCCGCGCCCACGGCCTGCAGGCCATCGACGGCCCCTACCTGCAGATCCGCGATATCGACGGCTTCCGGCGCGCCGCCGGCCGCACCGCCGCCCTGGGCTTCGACGGAAAATGGGTACTGCACCCGAGCCAGGTCGACGCCGCCAACGAAATCTTCAGCCCCCGGCAGTCGGACTACGACCACGCCGAACTCATCCTGGAGGCCTACGCCTACCACACCTCCACCGCCGGCGGCGCCCGCGGCGCGGTGATGCTCGGCGACGAGATGATCGACGAGGCCAGCGCGAAAATGGCGATGGTCATCGCGGAAAAGGGCCGGGCCGCGGGGATGCGGCGGACCAGTAATTTTTCTCCCCCGGAGTAGGGAAATTTCCGGGCGGTACCTGTCGGCAGGCTGCTGCAACTGTTTGCCGGGTGATCTGCTCGTGTAGGTGAGAGATGCAGACCTGCTCGGGAAGGTAGAAGTGGGCTTGCTCGTGAAGGTGCTGTGTTTTTGGCGCCGCCTCCGGCGGCGCGGGGTTGAGGCCCCCTTGGTCTCGCCGTTTCGGCCTCGAGACTCGAGCCTTCGGCTCATGCGCTTTCGAGGCCGAAACGGCGAGACGGGCCTCAACCCTTGGAGGTGTCTCGTAAGACTCGACACATGCGGTTGCGTTGGCATTCGAGGTCCTGGTCGGGAGGTGGGCTTCTTCGCATGGCTGAGCAGGGCTAGTGCTTTCCGTACCCGGCCCGGGTCGGGGGTTTCGGGTGTTTTTGGGGGTATCGTGCGCACATGGGTTATCCGGAGGATGCGCTGGCGCCCGACGAAGAGCTGATCCTGCACACCCATCCGCATTGGAAGATGCTGTTCTGGCCCATCGTCACGTTGATCGTGGTGACCGCGGTGGCCGGCTTCCTGGGCGGTCTGGTGTGGCGTACCGCCGACGAATCGTGGCGGACGGTCCTGCTGCTCGTGGTGCTGGTCGTGTGGCTGTTGCTGCTGGCGTGGCGCAGTATCGCGCCGATTGTGACCTGGAAATCCACTCATTTCATCGTCACCGATCGCCGGGTGCTGGTCCGTGAGGGTGTGATGACCCACACCGGTATCGATATCCCGATGAGCCGGATCTCGAGTGTCCAGTTCCGGCACGGGCTGGTCGACCGGGTGTTCGGGACCGGGGAGCTGATCATCGGGTCCTCGTCCGAAGAACCCCTGGAATACAGCGATATCCCGAATGTGGAACAGGTGCACGCGCTGCTCTATCACCAGGTCTTCGAGGCGGCGCCCCGGTACGGCGGCTTCTGATCCCGGCGCCGCGGGCCGCTGCCCGGGCGTGAGGAGGCCGGTACCGGGCTGGTGGACCGTAATCTTGTCGCATGACCGCCGTATTGCTGGGCGAAGACGACGAGGCCATCGCGGCGCCGCTCTCGCGGGCGCTGGGCCGCGAGGGATATTCGGTGACCGTGGAGAGCTTCGGTCCCGCGGTGTTGGACCGCGCACTGGAAGGACACCATGATCTGCTGATCCTCGATCTCGGGTTGCCCGGAATGGACGGGCTGGAGGTGTGCCGGCAGGTGCGGGCCCGCGGTGCCGAGATGGCGGTGCTGATGCTCACCGCCCGTACCGACGAAGTCGATTTCGTGGTCGGGCTGGACGCCGGTGCCGACGACTACGTCGGGAAACCCTTCCGGTTGGCCGAACTGCTGGCCCGGGTCCGCGCCCTGCTGCGGCGCAGCGGGATCGGTGACGACACCGTGGAGGTCGGCGGGATCCGCCTGGAGCCGGCGGCCCGGCGGGTTCTGGTCAACGGAGTGGAAGTCGGGTTGGCGAACAAGGAGTACGAGCTGCTCAAGGTGCTGATCGATCGGGCCGGCCAGGTGGTGCCCCGGGAGACGATCCTGCGCGAGGTCTGGGGCGACGCCGAACTGCGCGGATCCAAGACTCTGGATATGCATATGTCCTGGTTACGACGCAAGATCGGCGACGAGGGCCCGATGGCCGAACGGCGGATCGTCACCGTGCGCGGTGTCGGTTTCCGGTTGAACACCGACTGACGTGCGGCGGCGGATTCTGCGGTCGATGCTGACCGTGCTGATGCTCACCACGGTCGTGCTCGGGGTGCCGCTCACGTACACGGCGTGGTTGTGGGTGGAGGACATCACCCGCAACGAATTGCGCAGCCGGCTGGAACTGATCTCCGCGGAGGTCATCGGTCAGGAACACGGCAGCGGGGTGATCAGCGGCGGCCTGGATCTGCACACTGTGCAGCCGCTGGTGCCCGAAGGCGGGCGGCTCACCGTCGTGTATCCGGCGCCGGAGGATACGGCGGTGAAGGTCGAGGTCGGCGCCGGGACGGTGACCGACCCGCTGGTGGAGTCGCTGTCGATGGGTACCGATGTATCACTGCGACTCGAGGTGCCCGCGACCCCGATGCAGGCCCGGCAGCGGCAGGCGGTGGCCGGGGTGGCGCTGGCCGTGGCGATCTCGCTGGGCGCGGCGATCACGGTCGCCATCGTCACCGCGCGCCGGGTCGCCGACCCCATCCGTGATGTGGCCGCCCGGGCCGCCCGGCTCGCCATGGGCGATTTCCGCCCGGATCCGCGCCGCCACGGCATCGCCGAACTGGACCGTGTCTCCGATGTGCTCGATTCGGCCACGGTCGAGATCGCGGGCCGACTGCAACGCGAGCACGCGCTGGTCGCCGATGTATCCCATCAGCTGCGCAGCCGGTTGACCGCGGTTCGCCTGCGGTTGGACGAACTGTCCGCGCACACCGATCCGGCGGTGGTGCACGAGGCCGAGGAGGCCATGGCCCAGGTCGACCGGCTGACCGAGGCCATCGACGATCTCGTCCGGGCCTCGCGCGACGAGGACGCCACCGACCGCGATCCGGTACCGGTGATGGACGAACTGCGCGGAATCGTCACCGAGTGGACGCATCCGTTCCGGGAGGCCGGCCGCACCCTGTACCTGACCGGTGACGAATCGCTGCGGGCACCCATGTCCGGGTCCCGGCTACGGGAAGCGGTGACGGTGCTGGTCGACAACGCGCTGATGCACGGCGGCGGTACCTGCACGGTCTCGGTGCGCACCGTGCGTCCCGGGCAGGATCGCGAACCGCTGGTGTGTGTGCAGGTCGCCGACGAAGGCGAGGGGGTCAGCGACGAACTGGCGCCGCATATCTTCGATCGTGGTTTCTCCGGAGCGGGATCCACGGGTGTGGGCCTCGCGCTGGCGCGTGCGCTGATCGAGGCCGACGGCGGCCGGTTGGAGTTGCAGCGGCGGCGGCCCGCGCTGTTCGCGGTGTTCCTCGGCAAACCACTGGCCGCGCGAGTGGAGACCCGGGTGGCGGGGGAGCCGCGCTGATCGGTCGCGGCGGTGGACTCAGCGGCCGAGAGTGCGCCGGTCGTGCTCCTCTTCCACATACTCTTCGAGCTGTTCGAGCATCTGGTCGACCTCGTCGGGGAAGACCCAGCGCCGCATCGCCCAGTACCGGAACGCCATCTGCAACAGGTTGCCGATGATGTAGGCGCTGATGAAGTCGGCGATGTTCTCCACCATGAAGCTGACCGTGGGCTGGTGCAGCTGGAAGACATAGCGGGAGAGGTACAGCGGCGCCATGCTCAGCACCACGCCGACTCCGCTGACCGCGAAGAACAGCAGTGCCTCGTGATGGCGTTCCCGGCCGCCGCGGTTCTTGAACGACCATTCGCGGTTCAGGATGTAGGAGGCGATGACCGCGACGACACCCGCGATGATCTTCGCGGTGATCGGCTTCTCCTCCAGAACCGTCCATTTCAGGACGTAGAAGATGCCGCTGTCGATAACGAACGTGGTCGCTCCGACAATGGCGAACTTGATGAGCTCGCGCTGGCGGTAGGCGATCTCCTGGAGAGATCGCGGCAGGACGCTGACCACGTCGTCGACGAATGACACAAGTCCGGAGCATACCGCCAGCTGCCGTTCGCGCAGGACGTGACAGTATTGACCGACGTGAACGCACGTAGTTTCGACCCTGCCGCGATGCCGACCGTCGCCATGATCGGTGGCGGGCAGCTGGCGCGGATGACGCATCAGGCGGCCATCGAGCTGGGGCAGCGGCTCCGGGTGCTCGCCGAACGGCCGGACGACCCGGCGGCCCAGGTGAGCCCCGATGTGGTGCTCGGCAGCCATTCCGACCTCGGCGCGTTGCGCCGGGCCGCGACCGGCGCGCACGCGCTCACCTTCGATCACGAGCATGTGCCCACCGAACACCTCGAGGCGCTGGTCGCCGAGGGGGTGAATGTGCTCCCGCCGCCGCACGCGCTGCGCTTCGCCCAGGACAAACTGGCCATGCGCACGGAACTGTCCGCGCGCGGGTTGCCCGTCCCCGCGTTCACCGTGGTCGAATCCGAGGGCGCGGCGGTGGGCTTCGGCGAAGAGCACGGCTGGCCGATCGTGCTCAAGGCGATCCGCGGCGGTTACGACGGGCGCGGCGTGTGGATGCCCGAGGACGCCGACGCCGCGGCGAAGATCACCGCCGAGCAGCTCGGCGCGGGCGTGCAACTGCTGGCCGAGGTGCGGGTTCCGCTGAAGCGTGAGCTGTCGGCCATGGTGGCCCGCTCGCCGTACGGTCAGGCCGCGACCTGGCCGGTGGTGGAGACCGTGCAGCGCCACGGTCAGTGCGCCGTGGTGATCGCCCCGGCGCCCGATCTCGACGAGGAGCTGGCCGCCGAGGCCGAGGAGCTCGCACTGCGGCTGGCCGCGGATCTCGGGGTGGTCGGCGCGATGGCGGTCGAATTGTTCGAGACCACCGACGGCACCCTGCTGATCAACGAGCTGGCCATGCGCCCGCACAACTCCGGGCACTGGGGGATGGACGGCGCCCGCACCGGCCAGTTCGAACAGCATCTGCGCGCGGTGCTCGACTACCCGCTCGGCGATACCCGCCCGCTCGCGCCGGTGACGGTGATGGCGAATATCCTCGGGGCGCCCGAGGCGCCGGTCATGTCGATGGACGAACGCCTGCACCATCTGTTCGCCCGGATGCCGGACGCCAAGGTGCACCTGTACGGAAAGGGCGAACGCCCGGACCGCAAGATCGGGCATGTGAACGTGCTCGGCGACGATGTCGCGGTGGTACGGGAACGAGCCGAGCGCGCGGCGCACTGGATGTCGCACGCGGTATGGACCGATGGATGGGACCCGCATGAGTGACGTGGTGGAAGGCAGTGTTCCGGGCTCCCCGGCGGTCGGATTGATCATGGGCAGCGATTCCGACTGGCCCACGATGGAGGCCGCCGCCGAGGCGCTGGCCGAGTTCGGGATCCGGTTCGAGGTGGGTGTGGTGTCCGCGCACCGGACCCCGCAGCGCATGCTCGACTACGCCCGCGACGCCGCCGGCCGGGGTCTGCGGGTGCTCATCGCGGGCGCCGGCGGCGCCGCGCATCTACCGGGCATGGTCGCCTCGGCGACCCCGCTGCCGGTGATCGGTGTCCCGGTCCCGCTGAAGTACCTCGACGGTATGGATTCGCTGCTCTCGATCGTCCAGATGCCCGCCGGAGTTCCGGTGGCCACCGTGTCGATCGGTGGCGCCCGGAACGCGGGCCTGCTGGCCGCCCGGATTCTCGGGGCGCACGAGACGGCGTTGCGCGAGCGGATGGAACAGTTCCAGGCCGGTCTCGAGACGATGGTGCTGGAGAAGGACGAGGCGCTGCGCGCGCGCCTGCTGGGCTGATCGCGCTTCCCGGGGACGGCTGTGGTCTCACCGTTCCCGGGATGCGCCGTACATTTGCCCGGCCTACGATCCCTGACGGTGTACAGGGTCGACAGTCAGGCGGTTCCCGTGGCGGAGTTCCCATTTGCTGAGGTGACGGCGAACGAGATGTTCTTCGCCGAGCGCGACGAGCGCTACCGCCGGTTGCACGAATGGCCGCAGCGCTCCTACGCGCACCGGTCCGGACTACGGATGATCTGGAAGTACGACGATGTCCGCGAGGTTCTTGCCGCCGGGAAAGCGGAGATATCCCGGGACAACTCGTTGGAGCCGTTGGTCGGGTATCCGCGCATCGCCGCGACTCCGCGAGCGCTACCGCATCTGTTCCGGCATCTGATCCCGTTGCCCGCGAAGGCGACCGCCGATCTGGCCGACGAACCCCTGCACGACCGGGTGTGGAACACCATGGCCGGTCCGGCCGGGCATTTCACGATCCGGGCCGCGGACAGGCCGCAGCACCTCGCGGCGTTGACCGAGCATTTCCACGCCGCCCTCGCCGCGACGGCGCCGTTCGGGACGACGCTGGACGTGACCGCGCTGTCCATCGCGTACGCCACCAGGGTGACCGGTTCCGCGGTGGGGCTGCCGCCCGAAATGTGGCCGCGGGTCGCGGTGTGGAGTGGCGCCCAGTCGGGATTGCTGGGCCGATCGATGCGCGGCCGGGAACTGGCCGGCGCGGTGGCGGCGCTCGGACAGTTGTTCACGGTCGGCGGGCGTGCTGTCGACCACGGTCTGCGCAGCGACACGGTCGGTTTCGCGACCCGCCTGCGCGATGCGGGGATCCCGCGCCGGGTGGCGGTTTCGGCGGTGGCGAATTCGCTGGCGGCCGGAGTGCATACGGTGAGCGGCAGTATCCAGCAGGGTGTTCAGCGACTACTGCACGACCCGGATCGGGAATGGTGGCGGCTGCTGGCCGAACCCCGGACCGCGGCCGAGGTGGCGGTCGAAGTGCTTCGGCTGGACCCGGGGCTGGTGGCCTGGAAGCGGCGTATCCGGCGGCCGGTCGTGTTGACCAGTGGGACCGAGTTGCCCGCGGGACCGGTGCTGGTCATGTTCGCGGCCGCGAACCGCGATCCTGCGGCTTTCCCGGACTGCGGGAACTTGCGGCGGGGTGGGAAACTACCGCTGACCTTCGGGTTCGGTGCGCACATCTGCCCGGGTAAGCAACTCGCGACGCTCGCGGTGGAGGTGTTCTTGCACCAGCTGTACCTGCTCGCCCCGCGGGCGCGGTCCGTCGAGAGCGGCCCGCCGCCACAGCGCGGTGCGGATCTACTGTTCAGCGGAGCCGACCTCCATATCGCGCTCGACGGACGACGCTGAGGGCAGCGCGGCCCCGCTCGCTACGGTGTCGCCATGGACAACGAGGAAACCGCCCGCCGAGTCGGCGGCGCCGAGCTCGTCCGTTTCCGGCTCGGTGTCGTGGACGAGGCATTGCGTTTGTTCGCGGATCAGGGTTACGAGGCGACCTCGGTGGACGAGATCGCCGAGGCCGCCGGGATATCGCGGCGTACGTTCTTCCGGCAGTTCCGGTCCAAGGAAGATGTGATCTTCGCCGACCACGAGGCCCAGCTGGCCGCTGCGCAGGAGTACCTGCAGCAGGCGCAGCTCGACCCGTGGGACGCGGTCTGCGAGGCGGCGGTCGGGGTGTTCGAGCGGTTCACCCGCTGGCGCGATATCGCCGAGCGGCGGTACCGGGTGGTGCGCCGGGTCCCGGCACTGCGGGACCGGGAGATCGTGACCGTCTTCCGCTACGAGCGCCTGTTCACCGATTACCTGCGGGAGCGGCTGCCCGATTCCCCCGACCTGGCGCGCGTACAGTTCGCGGCCGCGGTGACCGCCACCCACAACTATCTGCTACGCCGGATGATCCGCGGCGAATCGGCGGCGGGCCCGGGTGACCTGCGGACCGCGCTCGGCGAGATCCCCCGGGGTGGCCGACACCCGGGCGGTGAGGACGATCTCGTGCTCGCCGTGTTCCGCCGGGACCTGCCCGTACGGCATGTCGCCGAACTGCTGCGGCAGCGGCTGGGCAGTTTGGCCGAAGCACCCGCCGACTGACACTGAGTGCCAGAATGCGGCGCACGAACCCGGGCGAGCGCGCGGTAGACTGGGCAGAGGTCTTGACACTGAGTGCCGATTGTCGGCACCGCCCCGTAAGTAACAGGAGTGAACCCAATGGCGGGAAACCCGGATTTCGATCTGTTCAAGCTGGCGGACTTCCACGATGAGCTGCGTTCGGCCATCCGCGCCCTGTGCGAGAAGGAAATCGCCCCGTACGCCAAGGACGTCGACGAGCACGCCCGGTTCCCCGAGGAAGCCCTCTCCGCGCTCAACGCCGCCGGCTTCAACGCCGTGCATGTCCCCGAGGTCTACGGCGGTCAGGGCGCCGATTCCGTGGCCACCTGCATCGTCATCGAAGAGGTCGCCCGCGTCTGCGGTTCCTCCTCGCTCATCCCGGCCGTGAACAAGCTCGGCACCATGGGCATGATCCTCAACGGTTCCGAGGAACTCAAGCAGAAGGTGCTCGCCGATATCGTCAACGGCGAAATGGCCTCCTACGCGCTGTCCGAGCGAGAAGCCGGCTCGGACGCGGGCAGTATGCGCACCCGCGCCCGCCAGGAGGGCGACGACTGGATCATCAACGGGTCCAAGTGCTGGATCACCAACGGCGGCAAATCCTCCTGGTACACCGTCATGGCCGTCACCGACCCCGACAAGGGCGCCAACGGTATCTCCGCGTTCCTGGTGCACAAGGACGACGAAGGCTTCGTCGTGGGCCCGCTCGAGCACAAGCTCGGCATCAAGGGCTCCCCGACCGCCGAACTGTACTTCGAGAACTGCAGGGTCCCCGGCGACCGCATCGTCGGCGAACCCGGCACCGGCTTCAAAACCGCCCTGCAGACCCTCGACCACACCCGCCCCACCATCGGCGCGCAGGCGGTCGGCCTGGCCCAGGGCGCCCTGGACGCCGCACTGGCCTACACCAAGGACCGCAAACAGTTCGGCAAGTCCATCGCCGACTTCCAGAACACCCAGTTCATGCTGGCCGATATGGCGATGAAGATCGAAGCCGCTCGGCTGATGGTCTACACCTCCGCCGCCCGCGCCGAGCGCGGCGAGCCGAACCTCGGCTTCATCTCGGCCGCCGCGAAATGCTTCGCCTCGGATGTCGCCATGGAGGTGACCACGAACGCGGTACAGCTGTTCGGTGGGGCCGGCTACACCACCGATTTCCCGGTGGAGCGGATGATGCGCGACGCCAAGATCACCCAGATCTACGAGGGCACCAACCAGATCCAGCGGGTGGTCATGTCCCGCGCCCTGCTCAAGGGCTGAGGCATCCCGCGGCGATCGCCGTCGAGGTGGTTCGAGCCTCCCGGGTCGTGCGTGCGGTGTCGGCTTTGCGCGCGACCCGGGAGGGCCGTTCCTGGTGCGGACGGACGCCCGCGGACCATCCATGGGACGCGCCGACACCGCATATCATGGCCGCATGCCCACCCCACGGATCGAGAAGCCCGACCTTCCCGAGTTCATGACCTGGGAGGAGCTCGAGCAACTGCCGGAGGATATCGCCCAGCAGATCGAGCTCTGGAGCGGCCGCGTGGTGTGGGTGCGTCGCGGCCCCGCCGAACACCAGATGTTCACTGTCCGGATGCGCAACGCAATCGAAAACTGCGCGCGTAAATCCATCTCGGAGAACCCGGAGACCTGCTGGCGGGTCAATGTGGAAACCAATGTCTTTCTCGGCGCCAACGGTAAGTCCGATTTCCTCACTCCGGATTTCCTGGTTCACCGCTGCCTGGACTCCCCATACGAGGACGTCAGGGCAATCGACACACTGCTCGTCGGCGAGGTGCTCTCCCCCTCGAATACGCAGTCGGACATGGAAGCCAAGAAGAGCCGCTACGCGGGCGCCGGAATTCCCTGGTATTGGGAGGTCGGCCTGGCGCGCAACACCAGCGCGATCGCGGTGGTGCGGGCATACGCGCTGGAAACAGGCCACGCTCAGCTACCTGCCGGAGTGCGCCCGCTTCACCCCGCCAACTACCTCATGGCAGGCGAATGGACGCCTGCCGACGAGCACGGGGTAAGGATTGATTTCCCGTTCCCGATCACTATCGACTGGGCCGACCTCGAATATTGATGCAGCTCGGAGTGTTTCGCTCGTTGCTGCGAGCTCGGCTCGGCGATGAATCGGACGCGGTGGCAGCTCAGGACGAGGCGCGTCGGTTGCTGCCTCCGACCCTTCCCAGGTTTGCCACCCACCTCGAGATGCATCGGGGATTGATGCTGGTGTCCGACTCGGCCCGGACTCATGTCGACCCTCCTCGGTCACCTGCTGGTCTCCACGGCTTGCCGAGGAGGCGGAAAGACAACCTTGACTGTGCCGCGACGGCACGGTGTGGGGTGGTAGTCGGCACAGTCGACCTGCGAGACCACGTCGGAGAGTGGGCATATGAACCGGAAATGGCGTCTTCGTCGAGGGCTACCCCTGCTGGCGGTGTTCTGTCTCACCGGAGCGTTGGCCGGGGCGCCCCCGGTAGCCGCCGAGGAAGGGGGCGAGCCCGGCACGCAACTCCAGTGGGGCCCGTGCCCGGAGGATGTTCCGGCCGACCCGCCGCAGCTGCAGTGCGCGACCCTGCCGGTGCCGCTGAACTACAGCGATCCCGGGGGCGTGCAGATCGAACTCATGATCTCCCGGCTGGCCAGTACGAATCCGGACAAGCGGCGGGGTGTGTTGTTGCTGAACCCGGGCGGCCCGGGTGGGTCCGGATTGGGGCTGTCCAAGCTGCTGGTCGACCAAGGTGCGCCGGACAGTGTCCTGGACAGCTACGACCTGATCGGTATGGACACTCGCGGCGTCGGGCACTCGTCGCCGGTCAGCTGTGGTTTCACGATCGACCGGCCGTATTACACCAATATCCCGCCGTACGCGGTCGACGAGGCGGCGGTCGCCGCGCAGGCGGCGGTTGCCCGGGATGTCGCCGAACTGTGCGCGGCGAACGACCCTGAGGGCCGGCTGCCGCATCTGACGACGGCGAACAATGCCCGCGACCTGGACCGGATCCGGGCCGCGCTCGGCGAGGAGACAGCCAGCTTCCTCGGCTACTCCTACGGGTCCGCGGTGGGGGCCGCGTACGCCTCGATGTTCCCGGAGCGCGCCGACCGGGTGGTGCTCGACAGCAATATCGGCGATACCTTCCTCGATCAGGACGGAATGCGCAGGTACGGCCGGGGTGTAGAGGAGACGTTCCCGGATTTCGCGCAGTGGGCCGCCGCGCGGCACGACAGCTACGGGCTGGGCCGGACACCGGAGGAAGTGCGCGCGACCTACTTCACCATCGCGGAAGGGCTCGATAAGAAACCGGTCGACGGGATCGACGGCGGATTCTTCCGATTCGGTGTGTTCGCCGCGCTCTTCAACACGAAGTCCTACGAGAAGATGGCGCAGACCTGGCAGTCGCAGCTCGCCGCCGTGCGGGCCGGGTCGGCGGGCGACCCGGCCGCCACCGCGCCGCCCGCCGACCCCACGGCGCTCGTGCCGCACGACAACTCTCTGACGGTCTTCCTCGCGACGACCTGCAACGATGTCGAATGGCCCGAGGATATCGGGGCCTATGAGCGGGCTGTGGCCGAGGACCGCGAACAGTACCCGCTCTTCGGTGCGGCCACGGCGAATATCCTGCCGTGCGCTTACTGGAAGTGGGGTCCGGTCGAGCCGGCGGTGCGGATCGACAACACGGGACCGGCCGATGTGCTGATCCTGCAGAACCAGCGCGACCCGGTGACCCCGCTGCGCGGCGGCGAGCTGCTCGACGAGAAGTTCGGCGAGCGGTCCCGGCTGGTGGATGTCGACGGGAGTGGGCACGGGGTGTACGTCCTCGGCAAGAACTCCTGCGCGTTCGATATCGCGACGGATTACCTGGTCGACGGCACCATGCCCGGGAAGGATCAGACCTGCGAGCATGTCCCGGCCGCCGGGTGAGGAAAGCTGCGGATGCGGTCATCGACCCGGGTGCAGCCCCGGCGGCCGAGGCGGTGCCGGGAAATATCGGCCGGCCGGTGCTCCGGTCCCGGTCCGCGCCGGGATCCGGTGATGCCGGACGGTAGCGCCGGGCACGACATCCCGGTGGGCTACCGCGATGCGCGAACGCCGCCGCCGGTGATCTCGCGCGACGGGCATTCGAGCCGGTGGTGCGGGTGAGCTCGCGGGGAGCGGTCGATCCGGTGGTGTGGCTGTGTCAGGCTCGCACGGCCAGGAGATCGGCGGTGAGCCGGGCCAGGCGGCGGGCGTTGCCGGGATCGAGTGAGGGCAGTGAGAGGTCCAGGGTGCGGCCGCGGTCCACGGCGGTGAGTGGTTCCGCGGGCGGGTTGTCGATGAAATCGTGTAGCGGGCGAATCGATGTGCGCACCGGGCGTGCGGCGACCGTGGCGAGGGAACGGATCACGGTCCGGGTGAGGAAACCGAGCGGGGAGAGGTCGCCGCTCTTGGTGAAGCCAGGGTGGTAGAGGACAACTTTGATCTTGTCGCCGTGCTCTTCGGCAAACGACACACCGAGCAGGTCGTTGGCCCGCCCGGCCTGTAACTGGGCGCCGACCACGCTGTAGCCGCGGGTGAGGTGGGGATCGTCCCAGTGGACCGCGCCCTTCTGCACGCCGACCCCGGCGATACTGACGATCACCGGTCGCGGGGCGCGTGCCAGCAGCGGAACCAGCTGGTGCGATAGCAGATACCGGCTGAGGTAGTACAGCGCGAAGGTCTGCTCGAAACCCTCGGCGGTCTGGACGCGATTCCGCGAGGTGCGGTTCGCGAAGAGCAGAAGTGCGTCCAGGGTGTCGTAGGCCGCGCCGATCTCGCCGACCACCCGTTCCACCTCCGTGACGGAACGCAGGTCGGCGCGGACGAAGTGGAGGCGATCCGCGTCCGCGCCGGCCGCGGCCGTGAGTTGTTCGCCTTTGGCCGGGTTGCTGCCGATCGCCACGACCCGGTCGCCCCGGGTGAGGCGTTCCAGGGCGATCGCACGACCCATACCGTCCGTGCCGCCGCTGATAAGAATGGTTCTGGACATCACACCTCCGCGGACTCGACTGCTGTACTCATCCTCGGCAGCGGCCACCGGAAGCGAAAGAAGGCACTTTTATGTTCAGTACGCACACGGATGTGCCCTCCATCGCCGCCGCCGCACTTCCCACACCGGTGCCGGTGGCGGAGTACGAGGCATGCCCGGTGTCGGGGCTGATGAGTCGGATCGGCGACAAATGGGTTCTGCTGGTGATCGCGCTGCTGGCCGAACGTCGCTACCGCTACAACGAACTGCACCGCTCGATCGAGGGCATCAGTCAGCGCATGCTGACCCGGACCCTGCGCGCGCTCGAGGACGACGGGCTCATCGGTCGTGTGGTGTACCCGACGGTTCCGCCGGCCGTGGAATACGGACTCACCCCGCTGGGGGACACACTGCTGGTCCCGCTGTCGGCGCTGGCCGATTGGGCGGTGGACCATGCCGTCGATATCACCGCCGCACGCTCGGACCGGACCGCCGGAACGTCCGGTAAAGGGTGATCGGCGACCGGCCCGGTCCGACTCGCGGACGCCCGGCCGCCGGACGTCCGGATCGCGATCACGGCGTGGATTCCCGGCTCGTCGGCCGTCGACGCCGATACCGACGGCTCACCGGGCCGACCGGTCGCCGCGGAGTATGGCGCGCAGCGCGGCGCGCACTGAACAGGCCGGTTCGCGGCCCGGCCCGCTCGGCCGCACCTGGGATCAGGCTGTGTACCGGTACGCCGGGTAGGTCAGATAGCCCCGGTCACCACCCTGGAAGTAGGTGTCCTCGTCGGCGGGGGTGATGGGGAGTGCGTTGCGCAGTCGCTCGACGAGGTCGGGGTTGGCGAGGAAGGCGCGGCCGAAGCTGATGAGGTCGGCACCCAGGCCGAGCCAGCGTTCGGCGTCGGCCGGGCCGGCGGGTTTCGGGCCCGAGGGATGCACCGGGTTCATGACGAGGGTGCCCGGCCAGGCGCGGCGGAGATCGAGGAGTGTCTCGTCGTCGGTGGTGGCCTCCAGGTGGATGTAGGCGAGGTCGAGGCCGGCCAGCTCGTTCAGCAGCGCGGCGTAGAGCGCGGGGGTGTCGGTTTCCTCGACACCCCAGAAGCCGCCGCCGGGGGAGAGGCGGATACCGGTCCGGGAGCCGCCCACCGCCGCGACGGTCGCGGAGACCGCTTCGACGGCGAACCGGATCCGGTTGCGGAGGGAGCCGCCGTAGCGGTCGGTACGCAGATTGGCGTTCGAGGAGAGGAACTGGGAGATCAGGTAGCCGTTGGCGCCGTGCAGTTCCACACCGTCGAAACCGGCGTCGACGGCGCGGCGGGCCGCGTCGGCATAGGATTCGGCGTGCGCGGGGATCTCGGCGGTATCCAGGGCGCGGGGCACCGGAGCGGGGATACGGCCGGTAGGCGCGAAGACGTCACCGACGGCGGGTACGGCCGAAGGACCGATCGGTCGCAGGCCGGTGGTGTCGGGATGGGAGACCCGTCCGCCGTGCATGATCTGCGCGAAGATCCGCCCGCCGTTGGCGTGCACAGCGGCGGTCACCGGACGCCAGGAGTCGACGTGTTCGTCGGTGTACAGCCCGGGTGTCCCCGGATTGGATTGGCCGACCGCGTTCGGCTGCACCCCTTCGCTCACGATCAGACCGGCGGTCGCTCGCTGCGCGTAGTAGGTCGCCATCGCGGCTGTGGCCAGACCACCGGTCGCGGCCCGGACCCGGGTCATGGGAGCCATCACCATGCGGTTGGGCAGCGCCAGATCACCGAGTCGGTAGTTGTCGAAAAGGCTGATCAACTCTGGTCTCCTTCGTATCCGGTGTGCCCGGTTCGGGCATATCGGCTACCGTAAAACCTCACATCGATGTCAGAGGCAAGGCCTGTGGCGTGAGTCATGCGAGAGGACGCGATGCGCATCGGCGAACTGGCGGCACGCACCGGGGTCAGCATCCGATCCCTGCGCTACTACGAAGAGCAGGGACTGCTCATCAGCACCCGCAGCGTCAGCGGGCAGCGGCACTACACGGCCGACCAGGTCGAGCGGGTCGAATTCATCCAGCGGATGTACGCCGCGGGACTGTCCAGCCGGACTGTCGCCGAAGTACTGCCCTGCGTCGAATCGCCGAGCGCGGAGACCTCCGACGCCGCGATGGCACGGATGGAACAGGAACGCGACCGGTTGTCCGCGCATATCGACGAACTGATCCGGACCCGCGACGCACTCGACCGGCTCATGGCCGTGAACAGGGAATACCGCGCGAGTCTGCAGGGGGCGTAGCCGGATCGTCCCCGGCCGGGGGAGCGGCCGCCACCGACCGGGTGACTCCCCACGTGACGAACCCGCCGAGTGCGTAGAGCGCACCGGTCAGGCAGGAAGCCTGCCATCCCCAGGTCGTGTAGGCCCAGGTCGTCGTGATCGCGCCCAGGGCCGAGCCGAGGGAGTAGAACGCCATATAGGCGCCGATGACGCTGCCGGTGCGGTCCGGATGCGCGGTGGTCAGCAGATGCTGACTGCTGACATGTACGGCCTGAACGGCGAAGTCGAGCGCGACGATACCGAGGACGAGCAGCCACAATGTCGGTTCGGTCCGGGCGATCAGGAGCCAGGACGCGGCCAGTAGTACGAGTGCCCCGCCGGTGACCGATTGGGCGCGACCGGCGTCGGCCCAGCGGCCGGCCCGGGCGGCTCCGGCGGCTCCGGCGAGCCCGGCCAGGCCGAAGAGCCCGATCTCGGTGGTGCCGAACGTCCAGGGTTGCGCCCCGAGCGGTAGGGCCAGGCCGCTCCACAGCGTTCCGAACGAGGCGAAGACGAAGAAGGTGATGACGCCTCGGCCGAGGAGTAGCGGGTCTTTCGCGGCCGACCGCCCCAGGGATCTCAGTACCTGCGGATATCGGCCGCCGGATGGTCTGGGGTCGGGCCGGAGTCTCGTCCGGACCGTGACCGCGAGTACGGCGCAGGCCGCGGCGAGCAGAACATAGACGGCGCGCCAGCCGATGGTATCGCTCAGGAGCCCGGCCAGGACGCGGACTCCGAGGATGCCGGTCACCACGCCCGACGTGACCGCGCCGATGTTGCGTCCCCGCTCGTGTGGTGCGGAGATCGCCGCGATGTAGGCGACGGTGATCTGGACGACGACCGCGAACAGGCCCGCCATCGCCAGGCCTGCCACAGCGATGATCCCGTTCGGCGCGACCGCCGCGGTCGCGGCCCCGGCGCCGGTGAGCAGCAGGTGGCCGGTGATGAGCCGCCGGCGATCCAGTATGTCGCCGAGCGGTACCAGCAGGACCAGGCCTGCGAAGTACCCGATCTGCCCGGCCGCGACCAGCCGGCCCAGCGACTCCGGCGTCAGTCCCAGTTCGGCACCGGCTTTTTCGAGAACCGGCTGGATCGCGTAGATCGTGGACACCGCTACGGCGCACACCATGGCCAGGACGAGCCGCGGTGACTTCGCGATATCCATAACCACCTCCAATTGGTAGCAATATGCAACCATCTGACGGTATGGCAAAATGGTTTCGAATTGCAACCGATGGGGTGAGGTGGATCGATGGAACTCGGCGCCGGCCGCGAATGGACCGACCCCACCTGCCCGGTGGCCCGGACGGTCGACCTCGTCGGCGATCGGTGGAGCCTGCTCATCGTGCGGGACGCCATGGACGGCGCGGCGTCGTTCACCGAGTTCCGGCAGCGGCTCGGAATCGCCCGCAATATCCTCGCCGACCGGCTCCGCCGGCTCGTCGACAACGGGATCCTGGCCACCAGCGCAGCCCCTGGCGGGAAGCGGCACGTCTACGAGCTGACCGCCGCGGGCAAGGATCTGTTCACGACCCTCGTGGCGTTGCGGCAGTGGGGTGAGCGCTACGCGTTCACCGCCGGTGAGGCCCGGTCGACACTGACCGACCTCGCCGGGAACGAACTCGCCGAACTCGGCCCGCGCACCCGAGCCGGGCACGAGATCGGTGCGGACACCTCGCAGGTGCGACGTCCGGTGACCTGAAAGGAGCCGGGCGGGAAGCGCGGCGCGTCCGGGGTGGGCGCCGTGTCAGGGGTGATGTCAGTCCGGCGTCAGGTCGATATCAGGCCGCCTGTCGATAGTCGTTGTCATGACGAGAAACAGCAGCTCCGCGACCGGTTCGGATTGGACCGGCATGGTGCCGGTCGAGGACACGGCCCTGGCCGTCACCGATACCGGCGGGCCCGGTATCCCCGTGGTCTACCTCAACGGCCAGTTCGCCACCCAGGGGTACTGGAAGAAGGTCATCGCCGACCTCGGCCCCGGCTACCGGCACATCACCTATGACGAGCGGGCTCGCGGTAAGTCGCAGCGTTCGGCGGACTACTCCTTCGAGGCGGCCGTCCGGGACGTCGACGCCGTCCTGGCGGCCCGGGGCGTGGACCGGCCGCTGCTGGTCGGCTGGTCCTACGGGGCATTGGTCGGGGCGTACTGGACGAGCCGGAATCCGGACCGGGCCCGGGGTGCGGTCATGGTCGATGGGGCGTTTCCCTACGACTGGCTCGACGAGGCGATGGAACAGCGGATCCGCACGCTGTTCACCCGGTTGGGCTGGTTCCTGCCGCTCCTGCGCCCGACCGGTTTGGCGCCGCGGATGAGTGCCGGACAGCAGGCCGAGAGCAATATCGAGGTCGGCCGGATCTCCCGTGAGCGCGAGCTGGGCCCGGTATTGGACAGCATCACCGTCCCGGCGCGGTACGTAATCGCTTCGGGTACGTCGTTCGGCAGTCGCGGTGACGAGCAGGAACGGATCCGCGCCGGCCTCGACGCGGTGCTCACCCGCAACCCGAACATCCGGATCAGCGCGAAGGTGGACAGCAATCACGGTGCGATCCTGCGCAAGGACTTCCGCGCCATCGCTCGCGCGGTGCGCGAGATCGAGGCGGTCCGCGACCCGGACGGTTCACCGACCCGGTGACGGCCGGG
Organism: Nocardia sp. NPDC050799; assembly: GCF_040654015.1. Classification (NCBI taxonomy): domain Bacteria; kingdom Bacillati; phylum Actinomycetota; class Actinomycetes; order Mycobacteriales; family Nocardiaceae; genus Nocardia; species Nocardia sp. NPDC050799. Next base: position 78,171 of record NZ_JBFAHF010000020.1, on the reverse strand, counting down.
AGGTTCAGGGAACCGGTGTGGTGCGGAGGGCTTCGAGGATCCGGCGCAGGGAGGCCAGGGTGTCGGACAAGGCGCCGGGGCCGGGGGAGGTGGCGAGCCAGAGGGCGGCTTCGTTCATGGCGCCGGACAGCAGGTGGGTGAGCGGCGGTATGGGCTGGGGCGGGATGACTCCGGCGGTGACCAGTGTGGCGAGGGCGTCTTCGAGGTGGCGGGCGGAGGCGGATTCGTCCATGGCGCGCCATTCCTGCCAGCCGAGGACCGCGGGGCCGTCGATCAGCATGATGCGCTGGATATCGGGGGTGGTGCAGAGGGTCAGGAAGGTTTCGCAGCCGGTGACGAGCTGGGTCCACGGGTCCGATTCGATGTCCGCGGCGGCAGCGACGCGGTCGCCGACCTCGGATTGCACGTCCGCCAGGACCGCGCGGAACAGCGTGAGTTTGCTGTCGAAATTGTGGTACAGCGCGCCCTTGGTGACGCCCGATGCGGTGACGATCTCCGAAAGACCCACGGCGGCATAACCTTTGGCGGCAAACAGCTTCCTGCTCTGGTGTAGCAGAGTTGCGCGGGTCTGTTCCCGCTGCTGGGCGCGCAGCGATCCGGCCATCACGAACCTTCCGTTGACATACCGACGGTATGCGGCCTAGCCTAGTTAGCATACCGTTGGTATGTGAAATTCGGCGCGAAAGAGGCAGGTATGGCACTCGGTAGCTTCTACCCGGTCATCGGCACCACTCGGATCGCGCAGTCGCGCGATTTCTACACCCGCTGGTTCGGATTCGAGATCACTTTCGAGGCGGACTGGTACGTCAGTTTGCGGCGCACCGAAGGCGAGCGGTACTACGAGCTGGCACTGCTCGACTCCACGCACCAGACCGTCCCCGCGGGCTACCGCAAACCGGTCCAGGGCCTGCTGCTGAACTTCGAGGTCGACGATGTCGACGCGGAATGGGAACGACTGGTCGTGCGGGGCGGATTGCGGGCCGAACTCGATATCCGCTCGGAGGATTTCGGGCAGCGGCATTTCCTCCTCGCGGATCCGAGCGGCGTGCTGATCGATGTCATCACCGAGATACCGCCCACCGCCGAATACGCCGGGCAGTTCGCCGGCGGATCCACGGCGGTATGACGCTCGGTCCCTGTCGCCGCCCGGGTGCGGGTCGGCGGATCCGGTCCTCCGAACCTTCATCCCCACCCAGGGATATTCACCGGGGACATTGCGCCAGTGTTCGGCCACTCTGCCGTCCAGCACGGTCGTCCCGTGTAGGCAGTGCAGGGTTTCCGGGCAGCGATACAGACCGGAAGTGGTCTTGGTGATAAGCATCCCGAGATGGATCCAGTGCTCGATCCGGCAATCGCAGGCAGAACCGGCTGACTGTGGCATGCGGTGTGGTTCGGCCCGCCGGTGTTGCCGGATGGGCGCACAATGGATCGGATGACATCCGGTGCGTGTACGCAGTTCGACGACCCGGCCGAACTCCGGTCGCGACTGCGGCACGTCTACTGGATCGGTGGGGGGAGCGGCGCCGGGAAGTCGGCCGTCGCGACCGCTGTCGCCACCCGGCACGGTCTGCGGGTGTACTCGACAGATGACGCCATGGCCGAGCACGCGGAGCGCGGCACGCCCGGCGACGCGCCGTATCTGTCGGCGTTCCTGGTGATGAGCATGGACGAGCGCTGGGTGCACCGGACTCCGGAGACGATGTTCGAAACGTTCCACTGGTTCCGGGGCGAGGGTTTCGGCGCGATCGTCGACGACCTGCTGGGAATCTCCGAACCTACCGTCGCCGAAGGATTCCGCCTGCTGCCGCACCTGGTCGCGCCGCTGCTGGCCGAGCCCGCCCGGGCGATCTGGCTGCTGCCGTCACCACGGTTCCGCCGCAACGTCTTCGCCGGCCGCGGCTGGGAGATCCCGCGCCGGACGAGCGACCCCGCCCGCGCCCGGCGCAACCTGCTGCGCCGCGATGAAATGTTCACCGACCACCTGCGCGTGGAAGCGGCTCGGCTCGGGCTGCCCGTGCTCGAGGTCGACGGGTCGATGACCGAGCACGAAGCCGCGAACCATGTAGGACGTGCCTTCGGCCTGTGATCCGCTGCGGCGGTTCAGATCCGGCCGAGATCGAGCTTCACGGGAAACGGGGCGGAGGCTGCGACGGCCCGGTGAACATCTCGCCGGTCCGGTAGGACCCGGTCGCCGGATCGAGGATATAGGTGTAGATCAGCGGGACTCCGGTGGCGTCGCGGTCGGCCGCGACCAGCCGCTGTCGATATCGAGCAGATCCCGCAACAGCTGTGCGCCGGCCACGGCATCGAGGTGTTCGGTGGGTTCGTCCAACAGGAGCGCGCGAGCGGGCGACACCAGGGCCCGGGCGAGCAGGATACGGCGGCGCTGGCCGCCGTGTGAGACCGCCTCGCAGCTGATGCGAGGAGGCAACCGTCAGTGAAACAGGAAAACCCAACCGCGAGGTTGGAATCCCCCGCCTTCAGGCGTGGGGAGGAAGTCAAGGATCATGTACGCCGTGAGCGATACCGATCTTGTGGACGTGACCATCAGTGGACCCGACGAAGAATGGCTGGCGGAGTTCACCCACCGGCTCGTCACGGATCGGTTGGCGGCGTGCGGGAACATCATCCCGGACGTGCGCTCGATCTACCGGTGGGAGGGTGCGGTGGAGGACGCCTCCGAGGCCGTGGTCGTACTGCACACGCGGGCGTCGCTGGTGCCCGCGATCGTCGAACGCGCCAACTCCGAACACCCCGACGAGGTTCCACAGGTCGTCGCGGTACCGGTGGCGGGGGTGAACCCCGCCTACGGTCAGTGGATCCTGGACGAGACCGCGAGCTGATCAACGGCGTATACCGCGCCCGGTCCGTCCGGCGCGGTATCCGGGCTCAGCGATGTACCAGATCGGCGTACTCGGGATGGGCGCCGAGGTAATCGTCGACGTACCAGCAGGTGGCCGCGACCGCGAAACCGGCGTCACGGGTCTCGTCCAGCGCATACTTCACCACCTGCGCGGCCACGCCCCGTCCCCGGAATTCCGGGAAGGTGATGGTGTGGTGGAAGTTGCGGACCTTCGGCGACTCCGTCTCCGCGTAGTCGGCATAGCCCGCGAGGGTTCCGTCCAGGTAGATCTCGAAGCGGGTGTCGCCGGCGTTGTGTCGCAATTCGGTACTCACCTTCGGTGAAACGGCGGGCCCGGTGCGGTTTGTTCCGGTTTCAGAGGACAGCGCCGGGGTTGAGGATGCCGTGGGGGTCGAGGGCCGTCTTGATCCGCCTGGTCAGGTCCATCACCTCGGGACCCAGCTGATCCGGGAGCCAGGCCTTCTTGAGGCGGCCCACACCGTGTTCGCCGGTGATGGTCCCGCCGAGGGTGATGGCCAGGGCCATGATCTCGCCGAAGGCACGGTGCGCGCGTGCGGTCTCGTCCGGATCGGACGGGTCGTGCACGATCAGCGGATGGGTGTTCCCGTCGCCGGCGTGCGCGATCACCGACACCGTGACGTCGTTGCGCCCGGCGATCTCGGCGATACCGGTCACCAGATCGCCGAGCCGGGGCAGCGGCACCCCGACATCCTCGAGCAGCAGCGGGCCGAGCCGTTCGACCGCGGGGATCGCGTAGCGGCGGGCGGCGGTGAACGCTTCGCCCTCTTCCGGGTCCGCGGTGTGGAACGCTTCGGTGGCCCCGGCGGCCCGGCAGGCCTCGAGCATGATCCGGGCCTCCTGCGCGGCGTGGTCGCCCGGCGCGTCTGAGCGGGCCACCAACAGGGCGGCGGCGTCGCGGTCCAGGCCCATCCGCAGTTCGTCCTCCACCGCGTTGATGGCGACGGAGTCCATGAACTCCAGCATGGCCGGGCGCAGCGCGCCGGTGACGGCGAGAATCGCCTCGGTGGCCGCGGTGAGGGTGGCGAAGGAGGCGACCACGGTGCTCTGCGCCGGCTGCGCGGGCAGCAGCCGCAGGGTGAGTTCGGTGATGACCCCGAGGGTGCCCTCGCTGCCGACAAACATCTTGGTCAGCGACAGCCCCGCCGAATCCTTCAGCCGCGGGCCGCCCAGCCGGACCGCGGTGCCGTCGGCGAGCACGACCTCCATACCCAGGACGTAGTCGGTGGTCACGCCGTATTTGACACAGCACAGGCCGCCCGCGTTGGTGGCGGCGTTACCGCCGATCGAGCACATCTCGAACGACGAGGGGTCGGGGGGATACCAGAGGCCGTGTTCGGCGACCGCCCGTTTGACCTCGGCGTTGAGCAACCCGGGGCCGACGACCGCGGTCCGGGTGACCGGGTCGATGGTGATACCGCGCATCCGCTCGGTGCTCAGCACGATGCCGCCGTCCACCGCGGTCGCGCCGCCGGAGAGGCCGGAACCGGCGCCCCGCGGGACCACCGGGACCCGATGCTCGTCGGCCCAGCGCAGCGTCGCGCACACATCGGCGGTTCCGGTGGCGCGGACCACGGCGAGCGGCGTCCCCGCCGCCGGGTCCTTCGCCCAGTCCTGCCGGTATCCGGCGAGGACATCGGGATCGGTGAGCACCGTGCCGACGGGTAGGAGATCGATCAGTTCATGCAGGTCCACGCCCCAACGCTAACCGCTCGCGGCCCGGACGGGGTCCCATCCGCGCCAGACGGGACCCCGGTGATCACAGTCCGTGGCCGCGGGCGCCGTGCACCGACTGCGCGAGCTCGGCCTCGGCGGCCGCTGCGAACCCGCGGCGCGCGGCGGCGACCGCGGTATCGAATTCCTCCTCCACGAGATCGGCGTTGATCTGCGCACCGGCCATTGCGCCGGCCGCGGCGGCTGCCCCGACCTGTGCGGACAGATCGGTGACATTGCCGGCGGCCCAGACCCCCGGCACCTCGGTGCGGCCGGTGGCGTCGCACGGGATGTACTGGCCGAACCCTGTCGGATGCTCGGTGGTCGTCAAGCCCAGCTCGGTCAGGAAGCCGACGCGGGCGACCATTCGCGAGCCCACGGCGACGACCTCCCGGGCGACGACAGTGCCGTCGGCGAGCCGGACGCCGGTGATCCGGTCGTCGGCGATCTCGATTCCGGCCACCTCACCCGGCACCACGCGGACGCCGCGCGCGGCGAGCCGTTCCGCGACTTCCGGTGTGGGGTCGGGTTGATCGTGGGTGAAGTAGACGACGTCATCGCTGAGCTGGCGGAACAGCTGCACCTGGTGCACGGAGATCGGCCCGCGGCTCAGCACGGCGATCGCCCGGTCGCGCACCTCCCAGCCGTGGCAGTACGGGCAGTGCAGCACATCGCGGCCCCAGCGTTCCCGCAGGCCGGGGATATCGGGCAGTTCGTCGGTCAGCCCGGTGGTGACCAGCAGCCGCCGTGCCCGGACCGCCCGGCCGTCGGCGAGCGTGATCGTGAAACGGTCACCGTCGCGGACCGCGCCGTTGATCTCCCCGGATACCACCCGGCCGCCGTAGCGACGGACCTCGGCACGGCCGGTCTCGAGTAGTTCCGCCGGCGGCATACCGTCGCGCGCCAGCAGCCCGTGCACGCCGTCGGCGGGGGCGTTGCGCGGTTGTCCCGCATCGATCACCACCACGCTGCGCCGCGACCGGGCCAGCATGAGCGCCCCGTTCAGACCGGCCGCCCCGCCGCCGGCCACCACCACGTCGTAGTCGTTGTCCAGTTCATCGGTCACCGTGACCACCTCCTCGGCGCCGACTATCCGCACCTTCGAACCGATTGGCAAATAATTTTGCTGTAATGACAATTCGGCGAGGCGGCCGGATTACGGCATCCCTGCGGAAAATAGCGCCCGAACTGTGGGTTTTCCGCGCGCTCACCTGCCGGACACCTGGCCCTGCGAGGCTGGCGGTGTGCAGGACCTGGCGACGAACGCTGATATATGGGAGATCCGATTCGCCCGCTGGTGCGCCGCGGTGGTCGCGCGCCTGCCGTGGGGTCTGGACCGCGTCGTCGCTCCCACATTCCTCGGTTTCGCGCTGATCAACAGCTTCACCTTCGGGGTCGATCTGCTGATCCTCACCGGGCTGCGCAGCGGACTCGGGTTACCGGGATGGTTGTCGGTATCGGTCGGCTACGGCTGCGCTTTCGCACTGGCGTTCTATCTCAACCGCCGGTTGAACTTTCGCTCCCACGCGCCGGCGGGACGGCAGGCAGTGGTCTACACGGTCGTCGTGCTGATCAACTACCTCGCCTTCATCCTGGGCGTCGGCGCCGGACTGGCCGCGCTCGGTGCGCAGTACCACCTGTCGCGGATGCTGGCCGGGGCAGGCGAGGCGGTGTACATGTACTCGGCCATGCGCTGGGTGGTTTTCCGGCGCCGCTGACCGCCGATCAACCCGTGTACACCCGGGTTTCGTCTCCGTCGCGGACCACGACATCGGCATCGGTGAGCGCCCAGTGCGGGGTGCCCGCCATCCGGAGGCGGTCGGCGAGGGCGTTACCCGTCCGCTCGGGGTCGGTGGGCGAGTCCAGATGCGGCACGATCGGACGATCGACCACCCCCAGACCCGTCCAGATGGGATCGATACCGCAGGCCGGCCGTACCTCGGCGGGGTCGTCGGCGGTCTCCAGACCGTGCAGGTCCGGGCTCAGTACACAGGCGCCCGCGCTGTAACCCGCGTAGACGACCGAATCCGACGCCAGCAAGTCCGGGATCACCCGGTCCGCGCCGCTCCGTGCGAACTGGGCGCGCAGGACGAAGGTGTTGCCCCCGCGGACCCAGAGGACGGGGAACCGGGCCAGTCGGCGGCCCAATTCTTCCGGGCGTCCGGCATATTCGCGGAGATCAACCTCCTCGGGCCGGAACCCGAGTGCGCGCAACGGGGTCAGTTCGCTGGTCAGCGCGGCGGCACGGCCCCGCGGCCAGGAGTCGAAGGCATTGGCGATCACCGCGATCGGGCCCGGTTCGCCGATCAGCGAAGCGAAGACGTCGTAGTGAGCGCCGAATCGATAGCTCGCCAGGAACAGTCGCATCTCAGAGGGTGAACGCCAGATTCCGGACCACCTGCCGGCCCAGATCCGCGTCCCCGTGGAAGGTGATCCGGGCCAGTGCCGAGTCGGCGTCCACCCGGCCGCCGCCGAGCCGCACCAGCAGACCGGAGTCCAGTTCCAGTGTGACGGTGGGTTCGGTGGCGGGCGCGTCCACATAGCGGGCCCGGTCACCGACCTCGATGTGCAGGGTCCGCGCGAGCGGACCCGTGAGTGCCAGCGTGATCAGTGAACCGGCCGGTGCCCTACCGCGTTTCGCGACCACCCGGGGCAGCGACTGCGCGAACTCGGCGAAGGCGAGTTCGCCCCGTGGGCCGCCCTCGTCGACCCGCTTCCCGAGCGCGTCGGCGATATCGAGTTCGTGCATCCAGCAGTCGAACAACCGCACCCGCATGAACCGCGCGTAGGGCACCTCGCCGATGGGGGACGGTGACGGTGCCGACCACGCCGCGTCGTCCATGGCGGCGAGCGCGGCCCGGCGGCGGTCGATCACTTCGCGGTACAGGCCGAGCAGTTCGGCGCCCTTGCGTGGTCGCAGCCGCTGCACCCAGATCTCGTTGACAGCGCCGACCTCGTTGCGCACATGCGGCAGAGTCTTCACATCGACATCCGGCGCCTGTGGATCACGCGCCGGGGGCCTGTCGCCGAGCAGCAGCGATTCGGTGCCGATCACATGACTCAGCACATCGAACACGGTCCACCCCGGTAGCGGTGAGGGTGTCCGCCACTGCTCCTCGCCGAGGCCGGCGACCAGTTCGGCGAGGGCGTCGAACTGGTCGGCCAACCGCGCGGTGAGTTCGGGATGGTCGAGGGTGTCGGTCATTCGGTCCTCCTTCGAAGCCGGTACCTGCGATGCGCGGAGCCGAGGCGGCGGCGGAAATATCGCATGATCGGCAGTGTCTTCCGTGACTGATCGGAATTCGTGCGGACGCGGCAATCAGGCGGCGTCGCCGTCGGGTCCGGGCCGCAGGGCGGCCAGGTCCGCGCGGAGCGTGGCGGCGACGCGGTCCGGCTCGTGCGAGCGGCGCAGCACGAGTCCGGTCGCGAACCGGAACTTGTCGCCGTGGCTGCGGGGGATCACATGCAAATGGACGTGCGCGACCGTTTGGAACGCGGCCTTGCCATCGTTGATCAGCAGATTCGCGCCGTCGGCGGCGAACCCGGGCCCCTGTACCGCCCGGGCGATGCGATGGCCGACCCGGAACAGGTCCATCCCGGCCTCGGCATCCAGTTCGGACAGGTCGGTGGCATGACGCTTCGGGATCACCAGGGTGTGCCCGCGGGTGATCGGCCGGATATCCAGGAACGCGGTCACCGTATCGTCCTCGTACACCCGATGGGCCGGTGCGGTACCGGCCACGATCCCGCAGAAAACGCAGTCGCTCACACGGCGCACTCTACGGCGTAAGGCTGCGGCGGGTCCCGGACTGGGCACGGACTTGGCAAACTTTTCAAACTCCTGGGCATGCTTCGGCGGATATATCCCACTATCAGGCTTTACCGATGCGAAGACATCCTTCTGTCGACTCGGAATGTGACGGGCATCTCAGCTAATCTCACTGCGGCCGATGTACGGTTGCCAGGATTTCGGGCGGTGGTGTCGCAGGACACCTCCGCCCGGCGCCGTTGATCGGCGGCCGAAACACCAGGAGAGGGAAGCAGACAAGTGGAGACAACGCAGGCCGTGAGCGATTCGTCGCCGCGCGGGGCGCGTGTCGGTGTCGTTCGCGAATCCGCCGCGGGCGAGCGGCGGGTCGCCTTGGTTCCGAAGATCATCCCCACGCTGGTGAAGCAGGGCGTGGAGGTCGTGGTCGAGGCCGGAGCCGGAGCGGGCGCGCTCATTCCCGATACCGCCTACGAGGAAGCCGGTGCGAAGATCGGTGACCCCTGGTCGGCCGATGTGGTCGTCAAGGTGGCCCCGCCCAGCGATGCCGAGGTGGACAAACTGTCCTCGGGGCAGACGCTCATCGGATTTCTCGCCCCGCGCAACGCCGACAATCAGATCGATGCGCTGAAGCAGGCCGGGGTGCAGGCATTCGCGGTGGAGGCCATCCCGCGGATCTCGCGCGCCCAGGTGATGGACGCGCTCTCCTCGCAGGCCAATGTCGCCGGGTACAAGGCGGTACTGCTGGCGGCGTCGGAATCGACCCGCTTCTTCCCGATGCTCACCACCGCCGCCGGCACCGTGAAACCGGCGACCGTGCTGGTACTCGGCGTCGGCGTGGCCGGTCTGCAGGCGCTGGCCACCGCGAAACGCCTGGGCGGCCGCACCACCGGCTACGACGTGCGCCCCGAGGTCGCCGACCAGGTGCGTTCGGTGGGCGCCCAGTGGCTCGATCTCGGTATCGACGCCGCCGGTGAGGGCGGCTATGCCCGCGAACTCACCGACGAGGAGAAGGACAAGCAGCAGCAGGCCCTCGAGGACGCTATCAAGGGTTTCGACGTGGTGATCACGACCGCCCTGGTACCCGGCCGGCCGGCGCCGCGCCTGGTGACCGCCGGTGCGGTGGCCGGTATGAAACCCGGCAGCGTCATCGTCGACCTCGCCGGGGAGACCGGCGGCAACTGTGAACTCACCGAGCCCGGCGAGACCGTGGTCAAACACGATGTGACGATCTGCTCGCCGCTGAACCTGCCTGCCACGATGCCCGAGCACGCCAGCGAGCTGTACTCGAAGAACGTCGCCGCGCTGCTGGAACTGATGCTCGCCGAGGGCGAACTGAAACCGGATTTCTCCGATCAGGTGCTGGCCGATTCCTGCGTCACCCGTGACGCCGAACCGACAACGAAGGCGCAATGATGTACACCGAGCTGCTGGCGAATATCGCGATTCTGGTGCTGTCCGGATTCGTGGGTTTCGCGGTGATCTCCAAGGTCCCCAACACCCTGCACACCCCGCTCATGTCGGGTACCAACGCCATCCACGGCATCGTGGTGCTGGGCGCGCTGGTCACCCTCGGGCGGGTGGAGGATCCCTCGATCGGGGTGCAGGCCATCCTGTTCGTGGCCGTGGTGTTCGGAACGCTGAACGTGATCGGTGGTTTCGTGGTCACCGACCGGATGCTGGGCATGTTCAAAGGTAAGAAGCCCGCCGCGGGTGCCGAGAAGGCAGGTAAGTGACCCATGGACAACTTGGTCGACATCCTCTACATCCTGTCCTTCGCCCTCTTCATCTACGGCCTGATGGGGCTGACCGGCCCCAAGACCGCCGTCCGAGGCAACTGGATCGCGGCGGCAGGTATGGCGATCGCGGTGATCGCCACGCTGATCGCGGTGCGTGACAGCACCAACTGGATTTTGATCGTCGCCGGCCTGATAGTCGGTGTGGTGCTGGGTGTACCGCCTGCGCGCTATACCAAGATGACCGCGATGCCCCAGCTGGTGGCGGCGTTCAACGGTGTCGGCGGCGGTACGGTCGCCCTCATCGCCTGGGCCGAATTCATCGATACCACCGGATTCTCGGCGTTCCAGCACGGCGAGGAACCCACGGTGCACATCATCGTCGGCTCGCTGTTCGCCGCGATCATCGGCTCGATCTCGTTCTGGGGTTCGGTGATCGCGTTCGGCAAGCTGCAGGAGATCCTGCCCGGCCGCCCGATCGGGCTCGGGAAGTTGCAGCAGCTGGTGAACCTGGTGCTGCTGGTGGCGGCGGTGGGGGCCGCGGTGGTCATCGGCCTCGGCGCCTCCGACGGCGGCGTATCCCAATTGTGGATGATCGGGCTGCTGGTGGCCGCCGGTGTGCTGGGCCTGATGGTGGTGCTGCCGATCGGTGGCGCCGATATGCCCGTGGTGATCTCGTTGCTGAACGCGCTCACCGGTCTGTCCGCGGCGGCGGCCGGTCTGGCGCTGAACAACACCGCCATGATCGTGGCCGGCATGATCGTCGGCGCGTCCGGCACCATCCTGACCAATCTGATGGCCAAGGCGATGAACCGGTCCATTCCGGCGATCGTCGCGGGTGGTTTCGGTGGTGGCGGCGGTGCGGTCGCGAGTTCCGGTGACGGCGAACAGAAGCAGGCCAAGGCCACCTCGGCGGCCGACGCGGCGATCCAGATGGCCTACGCCAATCAGGTGATCGTGGTACCCGGCTACGGTATGGCCGTCGCCCAGGCCCAGCATGCGGTCAAGGAGATGGCGGGACTGCTCGAAGCCAAGGGCGTCGAGGTCAAATACGCCATCCATCCGGTCGCCGGTCGTATGCCCGGCCATATGAACGTGCTGCTGGCCGAGGCCGAGGTGTCCTACGACGCCATGAAGGAGATGGACGATATCAACGGCGAGTTCGGTCGCACCGATGTCGCCCTGGTCATCGGCGCCAACGATGTCACCAACCCGGCCGCCCGCGAGGATTCGGCCAGCCCGATCTACGGTATGCCGGTCCTCAATGTCGACCAGGCGAAATCGGTGATCGTGCTGAAGCGTTCGATGAACAGCGGTTTCGCCGGTATCGACAATCCGTTGTTCTACGCCGACCACACCTCGATGCTCTTCGGCGACGCGAAGAAGTCGGTCGGCGCGGTCACCGAGGAACTGAAGGCCCTGTAATCACACGGTAGTCGCGCCACGGCCCCGGGTGGGTGGGTTCACCACCGCGCCCGGGGCCGTGGTGCTGTTGTACGGTCGGCCGATGGCGAGTGTCGGAGCGAAACTGCTGCAGTCCCGTTGGTTCGTCCGATCGCCGATCTGGTTGTTCCGGGCCCGGCTGGGTTTCCTGTTCGGTGGCCGGCTCCTGCTGCTGGAACATATCGGCCGTAAGTCCGGCGCCGCGCGCTACGTGGCGCTGGAGACGGTGGACCGCCCGGACGCCGATACCGTGGTGATCGCTTCGGGATTCGGCGAGACCGCGCAGTGGTACCGGAATCTGCTGGCCGAACCACGGTGCCGGGTCAGTATCGGGGGTCGTTACCGCGCGCTCGCGGTGGCGCGCGCCGTGGACCGGGAAGCGGCGGCCGCGGTACTGGACGGTTATCGGATCAGGCATCCGAAGGCCTACCGGAAGCTGAGCGAAATCATCGAAGGAGCCACCGGCCGCGATATCGATACCGTGCCGCTGGTCGAGTTGTCGCTGCGCTCCTGAGCCGCCCGGCGCGGGCGCGGCGCACGGGTGCACCGGCGATTTCGCGAAAAACGGGTGGACGCCGGCGTGACGGTGGGCAGATCATGGTCGGCGATGCCAGAACGCAACGAACCCCTGCGCTTGATCGAGTTCGACAGCACCGCCGCCGAACCCGCCGACGCCCTCCCGTGGTCGGCCGTCCTCGATTCCTATTCCACCCCGCGTGACCTGCTGGACATGTTGGCGCTCAGCCTCTTCGGCCGGGGTGTGCAGCCCTTCTATCGGAAGAGTCAGCTGGAGCGGGTGCGGGCCGACGCGCCGTTGCGCCCGCCGGGTTCGGTGATCGCGCGACAGGTGGTCGAAGCCGACGCGCTGTCCATCCTCGTGCTCGGGGACGGCTGGGCATTGCGCGCCGATCGGTGGGCGGATAAATCGGCCACCGTGGAAGTGACCGCGATCAGCGACGAACTGGCCGAACGCATAGTCGCGGAGGCGACTCGCGGTGCCGAGGAGGCGGCCCCCGCCGACCTGGCCTCGGTGAAGATGGGGTTCTGGCACCAGAGCGACCGCGGGGCCACCCGGCGGGTCCTCACGGTCACCACGCCGGAGTGGCCGGAGATCCGCGGGAACTACAGCGGCAGCGTGGCCGACGCCCTGGACCGCCTGATGGCATTGCGTCCGCACAGTATTCGCGGTCGGCTGCTCCTGCTGCACGGTCCGCCCGGAACCGGCAAGACCACCGTGCTGCGGGCGCTGGCCAGATCATGGTCCGACTGGTGCCAGGCCGATTGTGTACTCGATCCCGAGATGCTGTTCGCCAAGCCCGGGTATCTGATGCGTGCGGCGATGGGAGCCGAAGGCGAGGACGAGCAAGCCGACCGCTGGCGGCTGCTGATCCTGGAGGATTGCGACGAACTCATTCACGCGGAGGCGAAAAGCAGTTCGGGACAGGGTCTTTCCCGGTTACTCAACCTCACCGACGGGATGCTGGGCCAGAGTCGCGATGTGCTGGTGGCGATCAGCACCAACGAAGACTTGTCGCGATTGCACCCCGCGGTCACCCGGCCCGGGCGCTGTCTGGCCCAGTTGGAGATCGGGAGGCTGTCGGCCGCCGAAGCCCGGACCTGGTTGGGTGATCACCCCGCCGCCGGGTCCGCCACGGAGTCGACGCTCGCGGAGCTGGTCGCGCTCCGCGACGGCCGGGGGGATATCGCGGTCACCGCGGCTGCTCCCGATTCCGGCATGTACCTGTAGTTTCGCGAACTGCGGAGTCGAGAGCAGGGACGAGCCGGGCCGTATCCACCCTTCCCGCCACCGGGCGGCCCGGAGCCGTCGTGGGCCCGGCACCGCGGCTATCGTTGGGCGAATGGATGCGTTGGCCGGGCTGCTGGAGGGTCCGCGGGCGCGGGGCGCGTTCCTGTTGCGTTCACTGCTGAGCCCGCCGTGGTCGCTACGCATCCAGGATGAATCGCCGTTGACGCTCGCCGCGGTGATCCAGGGGCATGCGTGGGTTCTCACCGAGGCCGGCGACCGGTACCGGATGGGCGCCGGGGATGTGGCGGTGTTCCGGGGGCCGCAGCCCTATACCGTCGCCGACGACCCCGCCACCGAGCCGCAGATCCTGATCAACCCGGGTCAGCTCACCACCACGGTGGACGGCGAGGTGCTCTGCGAGACGATGAGCCTGGGTGTGCGGCAGTGGGGTAACGACCCCGCCGGGGAAACCGTGCTGGTCACGGGGTCCTACGAGCAGGCGGGTGCGGTGAGCCGGCGCCTGCTGCGCGCTCTGCCGCAGACCCTGGTGGTGCCGCGTGGACGTTCCGACGAGCGGGTGCTGAGCCTGCTGGTGGAGGAGACCGTGAAGGATCGGCCCGCGCAGAGCGCGGTACTGGACCGGTTGCTGGACCTGCTGCTCATCGCGACCCTGCGCACCTGGTTCGCCGGGAACGAGGCACCGCCCTGGTATCACGCCTACAGCGATCCACTGGTCGGCAGGGCGTTGCGGCTACTGCAGCACAATCCCGCCCACGGCTGGACGGTGGCCGCCCTGGCCCGGGAAGCGGGGTCCTCGCGGGCGGCTCTGGCCAGGCGGTTCACCGAACTGGTCGGCGAACCGCCGATGGCCTTCCTCACCGGGTGGCGGCTGGATCTGGCCGCCGATCTGTTGCAGGGCACCGACGAGACGGTGGAGGCCGTCGCCCGCCGGGTCGGGTACGGCAGTGCCTTCGCGTTGAGTACCGCGTTCAAACGACAGTTCGGGGTGAGCCCGCGCGATCACCGGCTCGGGGCCGCCGCGGTGCCCACGGCCGGCTGACCCCGGTATCGTCGGCCGGGTGACGCAGCAGTATCCGGTGCTCTGGCCGGTGCCCACCCGCTGGGCCGACAACGACCACTACGGGCACGTGAACAATGTGACGTACTACGCCTACTTCGATACCGCGGTCAATGCCTGGCTGATCGACGCGACGGGTACCGATATCCGGGAACTGCCCGCCATCGGGATCGTGGCGGAGACGTCATGCCGCTTCCATGCCTCGTTGAGTTTCCCCGACCTGTTGCGCGTGGGTCTGCGGATCGCCCGCCTGGGCCGGTCCAGCATCACCTACGACCTCGCGATCTTCCGGGAGGCGGGCGACGAGCTCGAGCTTGCCGCCACCGGAACCTTCGTCCACGTCTACGTGGATGAGGAAACGCGCAAACCGGTCGAGATCCCCGAGGTGATCCGCAAGGCCGCCGCGATTCTGGTCACCGGCGCCACCGAGCAGTAAGCGGAAACCGGCTCTCCGGAAGCTTCCCGGTGGGCACCACGCCCGCGAATCACCCGCGGGCACTTCCAGTCGCCTTCGGTGATCTGCGCAGCGCGTTCTCCGATGTTCCGCGAGCTCGCGCGGGGACCGGCGCACGGCCGCGGACAGTTCTTCGGCAGGACTGCCGAATCCGGCCATGAACAGGCAATAACCGTGTTACTGTCGTGCCGCGCCGCGCTGCGGAGTAGGTGCGAGAGCAGTGCGGCAGGGTGGTCGAGGTGTCTTCTCGATCGCACGGAAGGGCAGGCCTGTGCAGGTAGTCGTCGGTGGTCGAGCGGGCGTCGGGAAATCCGGTGGCGGCGGGTCGCCGCAGCGGATCCGGACGGTGCCCGGCGACGGTCGGCGGACCCGGCCGCCCGCGCTTCCCCGGACCGCGGCCGGTCTTCTCCGGCGCGCGAACGGAATCTCTTTCGGTATGCCCATAGTCTCCGCCTGCGCGCGGACGCGGCAGCCGACGGTGTAGTTCGATAGAACGGAATGGCAGATATGGCAGTGCAATTCGCTGTTTCCCCCGACTTCGGAGCCGATTCCATCAGCTCGGCCGCCCGCTGGGCGGACAGCCCCGGGCGCCGGTCGATCCGGAACCGTGCCGCGGTCGTGGCGCCCACCGTTGCCGCCGCGGTGGACTGCCTGGGCGGTTGGATCTTCGATCGAACCGCGGCGGGTTGCGAGACCGTCGTACTCCTGCCGGATCCCGGTGATACCCGAGCTCTGGACATTCTGGGCGCGAAGGCGATCGCACTCGCCGATGTGCCGGTCCGCGCCGGGTGGACCGCCGACCTCGACATACTCGCCGCCGCCGCGGATATCTACCTGGCCGATGCCCGGGTCCGCGACGAGTTCCTGGCGCGGCGTGATCACACGACCCGGCAGACCTACCTCTGGGGCCGGGGGCCCGTTGTCGAATTCGGTGACGGGTTCGCGCTGGTGAACACGCATCGGGTCAGCCTGGCGGCACAGGCTTTCAAGCGAGCGGCACTGGACGCGGCCGGTGTCCCGGCCGTATCGTCGTCGGCCGCGGAGACCCTCTGGGCGGACCCCGGCCGGCGATAGCGGGGGCGCACCGCCCGGCCGGTCTTCGGTGCTGCGCGGCACGGTCACCGCGAACGCCACCTCCGGGCGCGCGCCATCCGGCGCGCGCCGAGGCCGGCGTCGATCTCGCGGCGACTACCGGGTGGACCGCTCGGTGTCCGCCCCGGCCGGTCCGCCGCCGTTTGCGGGACCGTTCGGCTCGCCGATACCGGGGCCGAACAACGAGAACAGCGAGAAGTCCAGTGCCGGTGCGCCCGAGTGCGCGCCCGACGCCGGTCGCTGTGTCGCCAGTTGGGTGTTGTCGCTGGTCAACCGGTGCATCACCCGGTCCAGCGAGGACAGGATCGTGGGCACGTCGGCAGTCCCGTCGACCAGTCGGCCGACCATCGCGTAGCAGAGATTGACCATGACCAGTGCGATATCGGTGACGTAATCGCGGTCCAGCCCGGCCAGTAGATGCGCGGCGGCGGGCAGGACGGCCTCGAACCCCTGGCGGTCCAGCCGGTGCCCGCCTGCGGTGGCGCGGGCGCGAAAGAAGGCCAGTGCCATGCGCGGACTCTGCTCCCACGGCTGGAACACCTGCCGAATCAGGCGCATCAACCCGTCGGCCAGCGGCTCCTCGCGCGGATGCAGAGCCAGTTCATCGTAGGAATGGGCGGCCATCCATGCCGCCACGGCGGTCACGATGAGCTCGTCGCGACTGCTGTAGAGGCCGTAGATCGTGGTGAGTGATACCCGGGCCCGTTTGGCGACCGTGCGCAACTGCACCGCGTCATAACCGTCGGCTTCGATGATCTCGACCACGGAATCGAGGATTCGCGCCGCAGTATCCACCTCACCGGGCCCATTCACCGAGTTATGGTAACCCGGCATTTCGGTGCGTCCCGCGCGTGACCACCGCCTCCGGTGGCCGTATCGGCCGAGGCCGCCGCGACTCCGCCGGCCGGGCGCGGTGGAGTGCGACGGCAGCGGAAGCGTCACCGCGGAGCCCGGCGGGCGGCGGGCGGCGGGCGTCACTGCGGGGAGGCGGGGTTCTCCAGCGCGTGCTGGAATCGGCGCATACCGCGAATCCACCGGTCGTAGTCCGACCCCTTGTGCTGGTACATCGTCAGCACTTCCGGGTGCGGCAGGATCAAGAACTGTCCGGCCGCCACTCCGGCCAGCACCGTATCGGCGACTTCTTCCGGGGTGAGCACCGCGCCCGCGGATTTCACGGCGTTGATGGCCAGCCGCCCGGCGGCCTCGTTGTCCGGCGGGATCATTCCCTCGCGCAGTAGCGCCGTATCCACGCCCATCGGGCATACGCAGCTGACCCGGATGCCTTTGTCGCCATAGGTGATCGACAGCCATTCCGCGAAACCCACCGCGGCGTGCTTGGACACCGAGTACGGCGCGGAACCCAGCTGGGTGAGCAGTCCGGCCGCCGACGCGGTGCTCACGAAGTAGCCCGTACCGCGCGCCAGCCAGCCGGGAACGAGCAGGCGGGCGGCGCGGATATGGGCCATGGTGTTGATCTCCAGGGCGGCGGCCCACTGCGCGTCGGTGCTGTCCAGCCCGGCGCCGCCGCCGATCCCGGCATTGGCGAAGTACAGGTCCACCGGGCCGAAGGCGGATTCCGCGGTATCGATCAGCCGCTGGATCACCGCGGGATCGGCGGCGTCCCCGCCGGCGGCGACGGCGCTTTCGCCGATCTCGCCGGCCACCCGCTGCGCGGTGGCCGGATCGAGGTCCGCCACGACGACCCGTGCCCCGTGGCCGGTCAGCCGTCGTGCCAGCGCCGCGCCGATACCGGATCCGCCCCCGGTGACGACGGCGGTCCGGCCCGAGAAAGTGTCCGCTACTGTGCCTGAGAGCTCCATGCCGGAACTCTAACGCTTACATGCGACATATGCCCTCATGTGTCGCTTAATCGGATCGGCGCCCGTCGGCGGGGCGTGCCTGCTCGGCGAGCCGGCGTAGCAGCGGGGCGGTGCGCGGTCCCACCGATTCCTGCATCACCAGGGCCATATTCGTGCGGACCACCCCGGGGATCTTCAGGATCTGCCCGGTGATGCGGTAGAGGTCGTCGGCGTCGCGGGCCACCACCCGGACCGTGAGATCGGTGGGGCCGGTCATCCCGCACACCTCGGTCACCTCCGCGATCTCGGCCAATTCGCCGACCACCGCCTCCAGTCTGTGCTGGTCCACGACCACCGCGACGAAGGCCGACAGCCGGTAGCCCAGCGCCCGCAACTCGACCCGGCGTTCGAAACTGCCCAGTACGCCGGTGGCTTCCCAGCGGGTGAGCCGCGCCTGCACGGTATTGCGGGACAGCCCGAGCCGGGCGGCCAGTTCCACGCCGGTGGCCCGGGGGTTGGCGATCAGTTCCAGCAGCAGGCGCGCGTCGGTGGCATCCACTACCGCATCGGAAGTCTCCGGACTGGTCATGTAACGCAGTATGACAGGACAATAGGCAGCGAAACCGTGCATTCTGCTCAGTTGTCGGATCAAGACTTGCGCAGATCGCTTAAGCGTGGATGCTATGTGTTATAGGCCACATCGCGTGACCCGCGTGAGGAGGCGAGGCCGATGCCCGGCACAACCGAGTATCCGGTGCAGTTGATCCAGCCCGACGGCGCTCGGGTGCACCACCCCGAATATCAGGCCCTGGTCGCCGATATCGGGCCCGGTGAACTGCGTCGACTCTACGAAGACCTGGTGGTCACCCGGCGGATCGATACCGAGGCCGTCGCCCTGGCCCGGCAGGGGCAACTCGGCCTTTGGGCGCCGTGCCAGGGACAGGAGGCGGCCCAGGTGGGATCGGCACACGCGCTCCACCCCGACGACTATGTGTTCGGCAGCTACCGGGAGAGCGCGGTCGCCTATTGCCGCGGCGTCCGGCCGAGTGCCCTGACCGCGATGTGGCGGGGCGTCTCGCATTCCGCCGGGGATCCGGCGGCGGCCAATATGGCCAACCCGGCGATCGTGGTCGGCGCGCAGGGGTTGCACGCCACCGGTTATGCCTATGCCGCCCACCTCGACGGTGCCGAGATCGCGACCGTCGCGTATTTCGGCGACGGCGCCACCAGCCAGGGAGATATCGCCGAAGCGCTGACCTTCGCCGCGAGCTGGAGCGCGCCGGTGGTGTTCTTCTGCCAGAACAATCACTGGGCGATCAGCGAGCCGGTGCAGTTGCAGAGCGCCACGCCGATAGCCCGGCGAGCGCTCGGTTACGGGATCCCCGCGATCCGGGTGGACGGCAACGATGTGCTGGCCGTACTGGCTGTCACCAGGCAGGCGGTCGCGCGCGCCCGCAACGGGGGTGGGCCCTCGTTCATCGAGGCCATCACCTACCGCATGGGACCGCATACGACCGCCGACGATCCCACCCGCTACCGCGCCGCGGCCGAGACCGAGGAATGGGCGCGGCGGGATCCGATCCTGCGGATGCGGCGGCTACTGGAACGCGAGGGCCTGCTCGACGCCGAGACCCGGCGGCGAGTGGAGGAACGCGCCGACGAGGTCGCCCACCGGATGCGCACCGAGACCCTCACCATGGCCGACCCCGAACCGCCGGAACTCTTCGAGCACGTCTACGCGACCGCGCACCGGGGCCTCGACGAGCAGCGCCGGGACTATCTGGCGTACCTGGCCGACGACCCGGCCGGGGCGCTCGCCACCGTCGCGCCCACCCCGCGCGAGGAAGGAGTCCGCTCATGATCACCACCTTCGCCGCGGCGCTCAACGCCGGGCTGCGCAGTGCGCTCGAGGAGGATCCGAAAGTGGTGCTGATGGGTGAGGACATCGGCCGGCTCGGCGGCGTTTTCCGGGTCACCGACGCGCTGCAGAAGGATTTCGGTGACCGCCGCGTGATCGACACTCCACTGGCGGAGTCGGGGATCATCGGCACCGCGTTCGGGATGGCGCTGCGTGGCTACCGCCCGGTGTGCGAGATCCAGTTCGACGGGTTCGTGTATCCGGCGTTCGACCAGATCGTCTCCCAGGTCGCCAAGATCCACTACCGGACCCGGGGCGCGGTACGGGCGCCGCTGACCATCCGCATCCCGTTCGGGGGCGGTATCGGCTCGGTCGAGCATCATTCCGAATCACCGGAGGCGTATTTCGCGCACACCGCGGGGCTACGGGTGGTGGCGCCGAGCAATCCGGCCGACGCCTTCACCATGATCCGGCAGGCCATCGCCCTGGACGACCCGGTGATCTTCTTCGAACCCAAGCGCCGGTACTGGGACAAAGCCGAGTTCGACCCGGCAGCCGAGCCCGACCTGCCGTTGGACCGGGCCCGGGTGTGCGTGCGCGGGACCGACGCCACCGTGGTCGCCTACGGGGGCACGGTCGCCACCGCGCTGGCCGCCGCGAAGACGGGCGCCGAGGAAGGGATCTCGCTGGAGGTCGTGGATCTCCGGAGCCTGGCACCGCTGGACGTGGACACCGTCGCCGAATCGGTGGACCGGACGGGCCGGCTCATCGTGGTGCACGAGGCGTCGCGCACCGGCGGTATCGGCGCCGAGATCGCCGCCCGCATCACCGAGCGGTGTTTCTACCGGCTCGAGGCGCCGGTACTGCGGGTCGCCGGGTTCGATATCCCCTACCCTCCGGCTAAGCTCGAGAAGCATCATCTGCCCGACCCGGATCGGATCCTGGAGGCGGTCGATCGAACGCTTGCCGCCTGAAGTGTGATCCCGCCCTGATGCCAGCCGGAGGTGCCCGAAACCGTGGACGACGACGCCCGCGCCGACGAAGGTCGTGCCGCAGATACCGGCGAGATCCTGGAGTTCCGTCTCCCTGATCTCGGCGAAGGACTCACCGATGCCGAATTCCAGAACTGGACGGTGGCGGTGGGCGACGAGATCGCGTTGAACCAGACCATTGCCGAGGTCGAGACCGCGAAAGCGGTGGTCGCGCTACCGTCCCCGTTCGCGGGGACCGTCGTGGAACTGCTCGCCGAGCCCGGCGAGACCATCGACGTCGGTGCGCCGCTACTCCGGATACGCACGGCCGCCACGGAATCGGGAGCCGAGGGGCGGCCCTCGGTGCTGGTCGGTTACGGGCCGTCGGAGGAGCGTGCCTCGCGGCGGCGGCGCGGTGGGCAACGCCCCGGCGGTACGGCGACACCGCCGTCGGAGGCGTCCGCGGGCAACGGGATGTCGTACGAGAGCGGCGTGATCGGCGCATCGCCCGGCGCGCCGGCCCGGACGGTGGCGGACGGTGGTGACTCCGCACGCGCCGCCGCGGCCGAATCGCAACGGGTGGCCGCCACGCCGGGAGCCCGCAAACTGGCCCGGGAGCTGGGCATAGACCTCTGGTATGTGGCCGGTTCGGGACCCGACGGGGCGGTTACCGTCGCGGATGTCCGTGGCGCCGTGCCGGTTTCGGAACCGGATACACGCGATCGCGATCCCGGTGACGAGGCCGCGACGACCGGCGAGCGGGCCGCGGGGTCGGTCCGGGAGGAGCGCACGCCGATCGCCGGGGTCCGTAAGCGGACCGCGGCGGCCATGGTGACCAGTGCGCGTACGATCCCGCAGGCCGATACCTCGATCACGGTGGATGTCACGGCCTCGCTGGAACTGCTGGAACATCTGCGCGCCACCCGATCCTTCGAAGGAATCACCCCGACCTTGCTCGCGCTGGTGGCGAAATCAGTACTCGCCGCGCTGGCCGAATTCCCCATGATCAACACCTTCTGGGACGAGGCCAACGGGGAGATCGTCACCCGGCACTACGTCAACCTGGGTATCGCGGTGGCGGCCCCGCGCGGGTTGCTGGTGCCCAATATCAAAGACGCCCAAACCCTGAGCCTGCGGGAACTGTGCCGCGAGATCGGGTGGCTGGCCCGGACCGCGCGGGACGGCCGGGCGGGTCCGGCCGATCTGCGCGGGGGCACGTTCACCATTTCCAATGTCGGCGTCTTCGGGGTGGAATCCGGTACGCCGCTGGTCAATCCGGGTGAGGCCGCGATCCTGTGCCTGGGCGCGGTGGTGAAACGGCCGTGGGTCTTCCGGGACGAATTGGCGATCCGCTCGGTGGCGACGCTGACGCTGAGTTTCGACCACCGGATGATCGACGGTGAGGCGGCGGCCCGCTTCCTGGCGACCGTCGCCGGCCTGCTGGAGGACCCGCTGACGCTGCTCGCCCGGATCTGATACCAGAATTCACCCGCGGATATCCGTGTACGCATGGACTTCGCGGACCACCCGCGCGTACGGTGGCGAAATCTGTTCCAGACCCTTTGACGAGGAGCTGCGTTGAACGCGGTATTGATCTCGGCTGAAGAACTCCGGGAATCAACAGAGAAAGATCTGCGCCTGCTGGATGTGCGCTGGCAACTCGGCGATCCCGACGGGCCCCAGCATTACCAGAACGGTCATATACCCGGAGCGGTGTTCGTCGACCTGGATACCGAACTCGCCGCCCTGCCCTCACCCGCCCACGGCCGGCATCCCCTCCCGGATCCGCGCCGTCTGCAGAAATGCGCGCGCAGCTGGGGTCTGTGCACGGGCGACCCGGTCGTGGTCTACGACGCGATCGGCGGAATGTCGGCGGCGCGGGCGTGGTGGCTGCTGCGCTGGGCGGGTATCGCCGATGTCCGGATCCTGGACGGCGGGCTCCCGGCGTGGACCCGGTCCGGCGGTCGACTGGCCACCGGGGTGGAACCCGATCCGGCGCCCGGTGATATCGAATTCCGGCCGGGCCGGCTGCCGGTGATCGACGCCGACGCGGCCGCCCGCTGGGAGGGGGTCCTGCTGGACGCCCGCGCGGCCGAACGCTACCGCGGCGAACAGGAACACATCGATCCCCGCGCGGGGCACATACCCGGCGCGATCAGCGCGCCGAGCAGCGAGAACCTCGATCAGGACGGCTGCTTCCTGCCCGAAAACCTGCTGCGCGAGCGGTTCGGTGAGATCGGCGAGGCCCCGGTCGCGGTGTACTGCGGTTCGGGTGTCACGGCCGCACACGCGATCGCGGCGCTCGCCGTGGTGGGGGTTCAGGCCGCGCTCTATCCGGGCTCCTGGTCGCAGTGGGCTCACGATCCGAAGCGGCCGGTAGCCACGGGCGTGTAGGCCGGGTGATCATCCGCAGGTCGCGGCGACCCGGCGCAGCGCCGCGTGATCGGCGGCGGTGACCGGTAGCCCGTAGCGCACCGCGACCGTGAGGTAGCGGCCCGCGTAGTAGCAGTGCCCGGGCCGGGACGGCGGTAGCCAGTCCGCGGGTGTGCCGTCGCTCTTGTCGGTATTGGCCGTGTCATCGGTGGCCTGCAGGTTGTAATCGATATCGTTGGCGAACCGGATCCGCTGCGCGGCCGGCCACCGGGCCGCCCCGAGATCCCAGGCCGCGGCCAGCGGATAGATGTGGTCGATCGGTATCCGCCGGGCGTTCTCCCTGCTGAACACGATGAGGGCGCCGGTGTAGGGGTCGGCCAAGGTGCCGGACTGCACGACGCACCGGTGGCTGCCGGGCCGGTAGCCGACTCCGGTGAGCTGGCGCGCGAGCACATTGTTCCGGGTATCGCAGCCGTCCCGGCCGCCGGGGCCGTCGTGGTCGTCGGACCAGGCAGGGCCGAAAACGCACCCCTGCCCGGACCCGCAGCCGCGTTCGTATCCGCCCGGATGCGGGCGTTGCGGCACCACCCGGACGGCGCCGAGCAACTGTTCGAGCTGCGCCCGCCCCGGGCTACCCGGTGCGGGCCGCTGCCCGGTGACCGCCGCGCATCCGGCCCCCGAAGTCAGTAGCAGAAAGGCGGCACACAGAGCGGTGACCGCGTGAATCGTCCCCCGTGTCATCACGGATACCGG
Organism: Nocardia sp. NPDC050799; assembly: GCF_040654015.1. Lineage (NCBI taxonomy): Bacteria > Bacillati > Actinomycetota > Actinomycetes > Mycobacteriales > Nocardiaceae > Nocardia > Nocardia sp. NPDC050799. The sequence goes on along the minus strand of NZ_JBFAHF010000020.1, from coordinate 54,507 downwards.
TATACCGGACCCCTCCGACAGCTACCGCGATTCCGGAGTCAGAGCCAGGCGCGGGCCAGCAGTTCGTCGTTGTCGACCCGGCTGCTGTGGGGCGGGAAGCGCGTGGCGACCAGGGATTCGATATGTACTCCGTCGTGACCGATCACCCAGGACCCACCGCTGTCGGTACATTCGGCGATCTTGGCGAAGGCGGTGAGGAGAAAGGTGACCGCCTCTTCGGGCACGGTGGTGTGGGCCAGACGCTGCGACTCGCCGGGCCGGGACAGGTCCAGCCATACTCCGCACTGCCCGTCGAGCCGCATGCCGACGATCTTGTCGGCATTCACGAAGGTGAACTTGCGCCGTTCCCACGGGGTCGTCGGCGTGTAGCTCTGCTCGAGAACCTGGAGCAGAATCGTCATACTGCTGCCCTCCGCTTTTCGATGGCACCGCGGTGCCGGGATGCCGCTGTGTGATGAGACCGCTGTTCGCGGGCCGGGCTGCGCCGGGCGCCGCGCGTGGCCGCCGGAGGCAGCCCGAGCCACCCGGCGGGGCTGCGCTCGGCGGGTATGGATATTAGTGATGACCAGCGGATATTTCCCAGTATGTGCCGTCGCGGGAGATAAATCCAGGGACCGGCCCGGGTGCGCCGGACCGGTGTCGCGTCCACCGGCCCGCGCCGCGGGATGCCGAGGTGGGGGACCGTGCGCGGGCTGTCGCACCCGGCTGATTTGATGGGGGCCATGTTGCACGGACTGTGGTCGCCCGGTTCCGGGCTGCTGCTGTGGCGTGCCCCCGGCGGGGCGGACGGACCGCCCGTGCCGGGGCTGCTCGGGTCGGTACTGGCCGAATCGCGCTTCCGGCACCGGGCCGAGGTGCTCGTGGTGGACGACGCGGGTACCCGGCGGGAGACGGTGCGGGCGCACGCGCTCGCCCCGGGGCCCGCCGCCGCCGCGCTGCGGCAGCGGTTGCCGGCCGGCGCCGTGGCCGGGGATCTGCGCTTCCTGGGCCATATCGCCCAGGGGATCGAACGCTGGGTGCGGGCCGGCGCGGTGGTTCCCGAACTCCGGCGCGACGACGGTGAATGGTGGGCGCGCTGGCGGTTGTCCGGGGGATCGGGCCAGCGGGCCTGGCTCGCCGAACTCGCCGCCCTGCTGCCGCCGGCGCTGCGGGTCGCCGGGCCGCCCGGCGATGTGCTCGACGATATGGTCACCGAGCTCACCGATCCGATGGTGCGGGAACTGATCGCGGCGGACCCGCACCCGCACCCGCTGGTGCACGGTCTGCGCACGGATGTTCCCGTGGACACCGGCAGCCATCAGGTGGCCGAGGTGCTGCGGCAGTGGCGGGAGAGCCGCGCCGCCGACGAGACCGGGCTGGTGCTGCGCCTGCGCGAACCCGACGGAGAGTTCGCCGATACCGCGGACGCGTCCGCGCTGTGGCGCCTCGAGGTCTGCCTGCGGGCCGACGGGACGGCGCCGCGGCCCATCCCGGTTCCCGGTGCGGCGGACGAGGTGCGGCTGGGCCTGGAATGGCTGGGCCGGGCGCAGCGTGCCTATCCCCGGCTGCGCGATGTCCCGGGCGACCCGCACAGCCTCGATCTGCTGCTGCCGACCGAGGTGGTGGCCGATCTGGTCGCGCACGGGTCGCAGGCACTGTCGGCCGCGGGTATTCCGCTGCTGCTGCCCCGGGCCTGGAACATCACCGAGCCGGGCCTGCGGCTGCGGGTCGAGGGCGCCGCGGTACCCGCCGCCGAGAGCACGGTGGGGTTGGACGGGCTGGTCGGCTACCGGTGGGAACTGGCACTCGGCGACATCGTGCTCTCCCAGGACGAGATGCAGCGGTTGATCACTGCCCAGTCCGATCTGGTGCGCCTGCGCGGCGAATGGGTGCAGGCCGATCACACCGTGCTCGCGGCCGCCGCGAAGTTCGTGGCCCTGCACCACGGCGACAACGAGATCACCCTCGCCGATCTGATCGGTGAGATCAGCGAGAACCGGGCCGGGGGCGTGCCGCTGACCGAGGTCACGGCGAGCGGCTGGCCCGCCGCGCTCTTCGACCCCGACCGTCCGGTGGATCCGGTGCCCGTGCCCGGACGGTTGAAGGCCCAGTTGCGCCCCTATCAAGAACGCGGCCTGGCCTGGCTGGCGACCATGAACCGGCTCGGGTGCGGCGCGGTCCTCGCCGACGATATGGGTCTGGGTAAGACGGTCCAGGTGCTGGCCCTGCTGCTGCACGAACGCGAGGGTGACCGCGCACCCGGGCCGACCGTGCTGGTGTGCCCGATGTCGGTCGTCGGCAACTGGCAGCGCGAAGCCGAAAGGTTCGCGCCCGACCTGCGGGTCCTGGTGCACCACGGCCCCGGGCGCGCACAGGGCCGTGACCTCGACGCGGCGGTGGCCGGAGCGGATCTGGTGGTCACCACCTACGCGCTGCTCGCCCGCGATATCGCCGAGCTGTCCCGGCAGCAGTGGGAACGGGTGGTGCTCGACGAGGCCCAGCACATCAAGAACGCGGCGACCCGGCAGGCCCGGGCCGCCCGGGCGCTGCCCGCCCGGCACCGGCTGGCGCTCACCGGTACGCCGGTGGAGAACCGGCTCGAAGAGCTCCGCTCGATCTTCGACTTCGCGGTACCGAAACTACTGGGTAGCCCGCAGACCTTCCGGGCCCGCTTCGCCGTACCGATCGAGCGGGAGAACGACGAGAACGCGGTGGCCCGGCTGCGCACCGTGACCTCCCCGTTCCTGTTGCGCCGGGTGAAAACCGATCCCGCCGTCATCAGCGATCTGCCGGACAAACTCGAAATGACGGTCCGGGCCAATCTCACCGTCGAACAGGCCGCCCTGTATCAGGCGGTGGTCGAGGATATGCTCGAGAAACTGCGCGATGCCAAGGGAATGGCCCGCAAGGGAGCGGTGCTCGGCGCGCTCACCCGGTTGAAGCAGGTCTGCAATCACCCCGCGCATTTCCTCGGTGACTCCTCCGCGGTGCTGCGGCGCGGTGCCCACCGATCCGGCAAGCTGGCGCTGGTCGAGGATGTGCTCGACGCCGTCCTGGCCGAGGGGGAGAAGGCGCTGCTGTTCACCCAGTTCCGCGAGTTCGGCGAGCTCATCGTCCCGTACCTCGCCGAACGGTTCGGCGGCGAGATCCCGTTCCTGCACGGCGGTGTCGCCAAGAAACGACGTGACGGGATGGTCGCGGCGTTCCAGGGTGCCGGGGGGCCGCCGATCATGCTGCTCTCACTCAAGGCCGGGGGTACCGGACTGAATCTGACCGCCGCCAATCATGTCGTGCATCTGGATCGCTGGTGGAATCCGGCCGTGGAGAACCAGGCGACCGACCGCGCGTTCCGGATCGGGCAGCGCCGGGCGGTGCAGGTGCGCAAACTGGTCTGCGTCGACACCATCGAGGAACGTATCGACGAGATGATCACGGGTAAGAGCGAACTCGCCGATCTGGCGGTCGGGGTCGGCGAGAACTGGATCACCGAACTCGGCAACGACGACCTGGCCCGGCTGTTCACCCTCGGCGCCGAGGCGGTGGGTGAGTGATGACCGACTTCAGCGAGTTCGGCAAGCGTCGGCCCGTTTCCGGTGGGGTCGGGGCGCGCAGCCGGCGCGGTGCCTTCGCCCGCACCTTCTGGGGCAAGAGCTTCCTGGAGGTGGTCGAGCGGCTCGCCGAACCCGGCCGGCTGTCCCGCGGCCGGACCTATGCCCGGGCGGGGCAGGTGGTGAGTTACCGGATCGAGCCCGGCGTGGTGACCGCGGAGGTGCAGGGTAGTCAGCCGCGCCCGTTCGCCACGACCTGCGATATCCGGCGCCTGCGCGACGAGGAGGTGGAGTTGCTGGTCGGGCTGATCCGCGGCTCGCCCGGCATGCTCGCCCGCGTGGTATCCGGCGATCTGCCCCGCGAACTCGCACCTCATCTGCTCCCGGAGACCGCCGCAGATATCGATTTCGGCTGCACTTGCCCGGATCCCGGCTGGCCGTGTAAACACGCGGTCGCCCTCGCCTGCCTGCTCGCCGAACGACTCGACGACCATCCGCGGGATCTGCTGACCCTGCGCGGGCTGAGCCTGGACACCCTGATCAGCGGCGTCGAGGCCGCGGCGCCGGAGGGCGAAGAGTTCGCCGATCCCTACGGCGAGAGTACGGAGCTACCCGCCCTGCCGGCGCCGGGGATACGCCCGGCCCCCGACGATCTGGATCCGGCGCTGCTGCGGCGGGCGCTGCGCATGCTGGCCGCGGACGAGTCGACGGCGGCCGAGGCGGGGCGGGCCCTGGTGGGCGTGTATTCGGCGCTGACCGGTCGCTAGCGCACCCGGGGCTCGCCCTCTCGTCCCGCGTGCGGGTGGCACAGTGCAGGGCACTGTTGTCGCCCTGGTGGCAGTGTGATCAGAACCGTTGGATGAACCGGTACCAGCTGCCTTCGAGGGGTGTGTAACCGATGTCGCCGTCGGAGCGGGGTGGGCCCTGTCCGGGTGCGCCGTGGGGAAAATAGGCGAAACCGACGGAATCGATGAGGCCTCCGTCGGTGTAGAGCAGGCAGCCGTCGTCGCGTTTCACCACCCGGGTGATGGTGTAGACGCCGTACCGGCCGTGGGCCGAGGCCTCGCAACCGGCTGTGAGGCGTTCGAGACTGCCGGTGGAAACCCGCCATCCGAGATCCTGAGGGAGGCCGGTCCACGCCAGGGCACAGGTCAGTGCGACCGCGCCGGGCGCGAGGAGCAGCCGCCGGTAGCGGCGGTAGCGGATCGCACCGAACAACCCGATCACCAGCCACAGCGCGCCCAGTAGCACCAGCGCCCAGCCTGCGAGCGCGAGAAACGGGAACGCGGCATCCGACATCAACAACCACAGCGTCGTTACGCAACACACGCTCACCGACAATGTGATCACCGCGATCGACACTCGCCACCACCGGGATGCGGTCGCAGCGGGTCTGCGTTGCCGGCGCAGCTCGTCGTCGGGTTCGGTGGTGGCCATCGAGTCGTGCCTCCTGGTGGCGATACCGCGCCGTTCGGGCCGCAGCCTGTGAGTCGAGCGGGTTGTGCTGGGGGATTCGGCGTGTCGTGAAAGAAGGCGGCGGGACTCCTGAGTTCGCCCTTCCCGGACAACCTATTGAGCCGGAAGTTCCCGGGCCCGCCGCCGGGTCGGTGTCGCTCCGCTGCGATAGCTTTTCGGTCAGTCCAGCCGGTACACCCGCTGGGCATTGGCGCGGAACACCTTCTCCAGGAACTCCGTGCCGCCGAGATGGTCGGCCAGCACCGTCGCCACCGCCTCGGCGCTGCCGGTGATCGAGGTGATCGGCCGGTCGACCGGGAAGTTCGATCCCCAGACGAGTCGTTCGGCGCCGAAGACGTCGGCCGCGTGCCGCAGCAGCGGGCCGATCCGGTCGGTGAGGCGGGCCACCGGTGTCGGATGGCCGGGCCTGGGCACCGGGTGGCCCAGGATCGGCATCATCAGCCCGCTGACCTTGGCCACCACATTCGGGAATTCGGCCAGCGCGGTGATATCGGCGCGCCAGCGTTCGAATATCGCGGCGCGTTGCCGGGCGTCGTTCCCGGTGTACTTGCCGATCGGCCCGAAGATCCCCGCGGGCGTACCGAGGTGGTTCAGCACGATCTTCGCCTCGGGGTAGCGCCGGGCCAGCGCGATCAGTTCCGGCAGTTGGTTCGAGTACACCCAGGCCTCGAAGATCAGATCGCGGTCGACCAGTGCGGCGAAGCCGTCCAGGAACGCGTTGCTGTGCAGGGCGCCCGGGTCGGTGGTGAAACTGCGGATGCCGGTGTCCGGATGGTGGGCGACCATACTGCGCACTCCGCGTACCAGGGGTGAGGCGGATAGATGTGCGTCGAGCAGTTCGGCGAATCCCGGGGCACCGGGGAATCCGCTCGCGCTCACGGCGGCGAGCGCGGGGGTGTCCACCCCGAACGGCAGGGCGGTGACCCAGCGGGTCTCCTCGACCTTGGGTCCGGTCCACTCGACCTCGATGTGCACCACCGATTCGACCGGCAGGTCACCGGCGTCGGCCCGGTAGTCGGCGGGCAGGTACGGCGCCAGATAGGCCGAGGGTTCACCGATGAACTCGCGGTCCTTACGCGGCGCGAGACGTACCGCGAGCGGGAGCGGGACCGGGACGGCACGCAACAGTTTCGCCGTACGGCTGAACTCGCGCGCGGTGGTGAACGGGTCCCACTGGTGGATGTGGGCGTCGATGATCCGGATCTCGCCGATGTCCATTGCGCTCCGGCACCTCCTGCGATCGTCTGGGGTCTGGTCGCCGAGGGTAGCGCGTGACCGGCGCCCGGGGGAGCCGTTCGGCTCGCGTCGGACGAGTCGGCGGATCCGGCGTCATACTGGGTCTGTGGCCGAACAGGATTCGGCGCCGCGGGCGCCGGTGTCGGGAACCGATACGGTTCCCGACCGCGTCGTGACGGAGAAAACCGCCCCGGCCGCCGCGCCTCGCCCGGCCGGCGGCCCCTTGGCGGAACCGCAGAGTGCCGGTGCGGCGGCGCCGGAACCGGGTCGTGCGCCCGCCGCGCTGCGCGATCTGGTCGAGCAGGGTGTGCTCGACGAAACCCAGCTGACCGCGGTGGTCACCGCGCTGCGGCACGAACGGCCACGGCCCACGCCGGCCCGGCTGCTGGCCGAGATCGCGGCCTACGCCGGGGCGGGTCTGCTGCTGAGCGGACTGGTGCTGATCCTGGTGGAGTCCTGGGACGATATGGCCAAACTCGGCCGGTTCGTTCTGTTCGCGCTGGTCGCCCTCGGTCTGATCGTGGCCGGTGTGGCGACGGCGGGCGGTCGCTCGGTGTTGTTGCGCGCGGCGTGGCGGTCGGTACCCGATACCGGGCATACCGCGCGGACCCGGCTGGCGGTGGTCCTGTTCGTGCTCGCGGCGGCGAGTGTGGCCGCGGCCGCGGGGTCGGCTTTCGACAGCGGGGCGGTCGGGAGCGACACCACCTGGGTTTATGCCGCCGGGGCGGGTCTGCTGGCGGCGGCCGCCGGGTATGCCGCGCTGCCGTCGCTGCTCGGTCTGCTGGTGTGCACCGGATTCAGCGTGGCGCTGGTGGTGGGCGTACTGGACGAGGTCTTCGACCTCGACGACAGCTGGGTCGGCGGCGGGGTACTGGTGCTGGGTTTCGGCTGGCTCGGTCTCACCCGCGCCCGGGTGGTGCTCGAGGTGTGGGCCGGGTATCTGGCGGGCGTGGTCCTGGCGGTGGCGGGGGCGCAGACCGTCGCCGCGTTCGACGGAAGGTGGCCGGCCTACGCGCTCACCGCCGTGGTCGCAGTGGTGTGCTTCGGGGTCTACGCCACCGATCGGTCCTGGGTGCTGGTTCTCGGTGGCGCCGCCGCGCTGACGCTGGCGGCGGTGGAGGCGGTCGCGGACTGGACCGGTGAGTCGGCCGGTGCGTCCGGTGCGATCCTGGTGATCGGCGCCGTGGTGCTGGGGATCGGCAGTTATCTGCTGGCCAGGTCCACGAAAACCGCCGGTTAGCAGGGCGGACGAGGGGACTCGCGGGCCCGGGCGGGGCATTTGCGGCGGGTTCCGGTCTCGGCCGGGGGCCACATTTGCGGCGGGTTCTGGTCTCGGCCGGGGGCCGGGTGTATCGTTTTGCTTGGACGTCCAACTATTGGAAGCCCGCAAAACGATCTTCGTGTGACGGACGGCCGCAGCGCCGCGCCCGCCACCCCCGACACGAGGCAGGGAATCGCATGGTTCGAGAACTCACACATTTCATCGGCGGGCAGCACGTTCCCGGCACCTCTGGCCGGTTCGGCGATGTCTACGACCCGAATATCGGCGAGGTGCAGGCCCGGGTGCCGCTGGCGAGCCGGGCCGAGGTCGAGGCCGTTATCGCCAATGCCGAAGCCGCGCAGCCGGCCTGGGCCGCGACCAACCCGCAGCGCCGGGCCCGGGTGCTGATGAAGTTCTTGACCCTGGTCAACGACGAGATCGACGCGCTGGCCGCACTGCTGTCCAGTGAGCACGGCAAGACCATCCCCGATGCCAAAGGCGATATCCAGCGCGGCCTCGAGGTCATCGAGTTCGCGGTCGGTATCCCGCACCTGCTCAAGGGTGAATACACCGAGAGCGCGGGCACCGGGATCGATGTCTACTCGATGCGCCAGCCGCTGGGTGTGGTCGCCGGGATCACCCCGTTCAACTTCCCGGCCATGATTCCGCTGTGGAAGGCCGGCCCCGCACTGGCCACCGGTAATGCGTTCGTGCTCAAGCCCTCCGAACGCGACCCGTCGGTGCCGCTGCGGCTGGCCGAACTGTTCCTCGAAGCCGGTCTGCCCGCGGGCGTATTCAACGTGGTCAACGGCGACAAGGAGGCCGTGGACACGATCCTGCACGATCCCCGCATCAAGGCCGTCGGCTTCGTCGGCTCCACCCCGATCGCCCAGTACATCTACGAGACCGCCACCGCGAACGGTAAACGCGCCCAGTGCTTCGGCGGCGCCAAGAACCACGCCATCGTCATGCCCGATGCCGATCTCGACGATGTCGCCGATCAGCTCATCGGCGCGGGCTACGGTTCGGCCGGGGAACGCTGCATGGCGATCTCGGTGGCCGTACCGGTGGGCGAGGAGACCGCGGACCGGCTGGTGGAGAAGCTCACCGAGCGGGTGCACAAGCTCAATGTCGGAAAATCCGATGATCCGGGCGCGGACTACGGGCCGCTGGTCGGGCTCGACGGTGTGGACCGGGTGAAGAAGTACATCCAGCAGGGCATCGACGAGGGCGCCGAACTGGTGGTCGACGGCCGCGGGCTCACCGTCGAGGGCGCGGAGAACGGGTACTTCGTCGGCGCGACCCTGTTCGACCGGGTCGGTAAAGAGATGTCCATCTACAAGGAGGAGATCTTCGGCCCGGTGCTCACCGTCGTGCGCGCCGCCGACTACGAGGAAGGCCTGCGGCTGGCCAACGATCACGAATACGGCAACGGCGTGGCGATCTTCACCCGCGACGGTGACACCGCCCGTGATTTCGCGGCCCGCGTACAGGTCGGCATGGTCGGTATCAATGTCCCGATCCCGGTGCCGATCGCGTACTACACCTTCGGCGGCTGGAAGCGGTCCGGGTTCGGTGACCTGAACCAGCACGGCCCGGATTCGATCCGCTTCTACACCAAGACCAAGACCGTGACCCAGCGCTGGCCGGCGGGATTGAAGGAGAGCAACAGCTTCGTCATCCCGACGATGGAATGACGGCCGTGTTCACGCTCGACGAAGACGAGCGGGCCATCCGCGATACCGCCCGGGAATTCGCCGACGAATACCTGGCGCCGCACGCTGTGGAATGGGACCAGAACAAACACTTCCCGGTGGATGTGCTGCGGAAATCGGGTGCGGTCGGGCTCGGCGGCATCTACGTGGGGGAGCAGTTCGGTGGATCCGGGCTGCGCCGGCTGGACGCGGTACGGATCTTCGAACAGCTCGCCACCGGATGCCCCACCGTGGCGGCCTATATCTCGATCCACAATATGGCGGCCTGGATGATCGACGCCTACGGCGACGACAACCAGCGCCGGCGGTGGCTGCCGGGGTTGACGGCGATGGAGCAGCTGGCCAGTTACGCGCTCACCGAACCCGGTGTGGGTTCCGATGCCGCCGCCATCACCACCCGCGCGGTACGCGACGGTGACGATTATGTGGTCAACGGATCCAAGCAGTTCATCTCGGGGGCGGGTAGCAACGATCTGTACGTGATGATGGTCCGCACCCAGGACACCGGGGCACAGGGTATCTCGACGCTGGTCATTCCCGCCGGCACTCCCGGTCTCGAGGTCGGGCCCAACGAGAAGAAGATGGGCTGGAACGCCCAGCCCACCCGGCAGGTGATCCTCACCGACGCGCGGGTGCCGGTGGCCAACCGGCTCGGCGCCGAGGGCGACGGCTTCCGGATCGCTATGAACGGGCTCAACGGCGGGCGGCTCAATATCGCCGCGTGCTCGGTGGGCGGGGCGCAGGCCGCGCTCGAGAAAACCGTTCCCTACCTGGCCCAGCGCACGGCGTTCGGCGCTCCGCTGCTGGACAATCAGGCACTGCAATTCGAGCTGGCCGATATGCGGACCGAACTCGAAGCCGCCCGGACCCTGCTGTGGCGGGCCGCGGCGGCGCTGGACGCGGATGCCCCGGACAAGGTCGAACTCTGCGCCATGGCCAAACGGTTCGCCACCGACGCCGGTTTCGAGGTCGCCAACGCCGCGCTGCAACTGCACGGCGGATACGGTTACCTGGCCGAATACGGCCTGGAGAAGATCGTCCGCGACCTGCGGGTGCACCAGATCCTGGAGGGCACCAACGAGATCATGCGGATGGTCATCGCCCGGTCGATGACAGCGTCCGCGGCGGGTGTGTCGTGATCGGCGGCCGCCCGGCGGCGAGCGCGAAAGGAAATGAATGAGCGACGAACCCGAAGTTCTGGTCGAACAGCGCGGCGACCTGGGCCTGATCACCCTGAACCGGCCCAGGGCCATCAATGCCCTCAACCACGCGATGACGCTCACCATCACCGAGCGGTTGCGTGCCTGGGCCACCGACGATTCGGTGCGCACGGTGGCCATCACCGGCGCCGGTGAGCGGGGCCTGTGCGCGGGCGGCGATATCGTCGCCATCCACCACGACGCCAAGGAACAGCAGGCGGCGGGGCATGTGGGGGCGGCGGCGGATTCGGCGACCGGGAAGTTCTGGCGCGACGAGTACATTCTCAACGCGCTCATCGGCCGCTATCCAAAGCCGTATGTCGCGGTGATGGACGGGATCGTGATGGGCGGCGGGGTCGGCCTGTCCGCCCACGGCAGCCACCGGATCGTCACCGAACGGTCCAAGGTCGGCATGCCGGAGGTCGGTATCGGGTTCATCCCCGATGTCGGCGGCACCTACCTGCTGGCCCTGGCACCGGGTGAACTGGGCACGCATATCGCGCTCACCACCGCACGGCTCGGGGCCGGCGATGCCGTCGCCACCGGTTTCGCGGACTACTACGTACCCGCCGACCAGATCCCGGCGCTGCTGACCACCCTGGAGTCCGAGGCCGCGGATATCGCCATCGCGAAATTCACCGCCGCGGCCCCGGAGTCGGCGCTGGTCGCGCAACGCGACTGGATCGATGCGTGCTACAGCGCCGATACCGTCGCCGAGATCGTGGCCCGCCTGCAGGCCCACGACTCTCCGGAGGCGAACAAGGCCGCCGCCGACGTGCTGGGCAAATCGCCGGTCGCGCTGCAGGTGACCCTGCGGTCGCTGCGTTCGGCGAAGGGCACCGGCAGCCTGGAAGCGGTGCTGAACGAGGAGTACCGGGTGTCGATCGCCTCGCTGGCCTCGCACGACCTGGTCGAGGGCATCCGCGCCCAGGTGATCGACAAGGACCGCAACCCGCAGTGGTCGCCCGCCACTCTGTCCGATGTGACCACCGCGCAGGTCGACGAATATTTCGCCGAGCTCGGTGCGCGGGAACTGGGTTTGACGATTCCGGAGGATAAGCAATGAGCAAGACGATCGGCTTCCTCGGCCTCGGCCATATGGGCGGCCCCATGGCGGCCAACCTGGTCAAGGCCGGGTACGACGTCCACGCGTTCGACCCCTCGCCCGCGGCGCAGGAGCAGGCCCGCGCCGACGGGGTCGCGCTGGTGGACACCGGCGTCGCCGCGGCCACCGGTCGTGACATCGTGATCACCATGCTCACCAACGGCAAGCTGGTGCGCACCGTGTACGACGAACTGCTGCCGGCCGCCAACCCGGGCACGCTGTTCATCGATTGTTCGACCATTGATGTGGCCGACGCCCGCGCTGCGGCCGAAGCCGCGGCGGCGGCCGGGCACCGGGCCCTGGACGCGCCGGTCTCCGGTGGGGTTTCCGGTGCGGCCGCCGGAACGCTGACCTTCATGGTGGGCGGTGCGGATGCCGATTTCGCCGAGGCGCTGCCGGTGCTCGAGGTGATGGGCGCCAAGGTGGTGCACACCGGTGCCGCCGGGAACGGGCAGGCCGCCAAGATCTGCAACAACATGATCCTCGGCATCTCCATGATCGGCCTGTCGGAAGCGCTGGTGCTGGGTGAGAAGCTGGGCCTGAGTCATCAGGCGTTCTTCGATGTCGTCTCCACGGCCTCGGGGCAGAGCTGGTCGCTCACCACCTACTGCCCGGTCCCGGGCCCGGTGCCGACCAGCCCGGCGAACAACGACTACAAGCCGGGGTTCGCCACGGCGCTGATGAACAAGGACCTGGGCCTGGCGGTGGAGGCGTTGCGCGCCAACGGTGTCGAGGGCCGGATCGGGCAGCTCGCGGCGGAGATCTACCGCGAATTCAACGAGGGTTCCGGCGACCGGGACTTCTCGGCCATCATCACCGAGGTGCGCAAACGCAGTGGCGGGACCGGTCCGGCCGAATAGCCGGTCCGGGAGAGCACAGCGTTGCACCGTGGGCGGTAGCGGAGTCGAGGGGCCGGCCCGGTGGGCGAAACGGTGGGGGGACCTGTGGTGTGACGGCACGGCAGGTCCCTTTTCGGCGCGCCGGGGATCGGCGGTGCCGCGGCGAAGCGGGATACGACCGGAGGTCGATTCGCCGGAATATCGCGCCGAGTTCAAGGCCGCGCTACTGCCAGTTCAGCCGAATACGCTGAGATAGCACTGGTATCGGCCGTCAGGGAGGTAGCGGTGAGCCAGCAAGGTCGGACTGTTGTGGCTTCGCCGGTATGACGCTCTACCTACCCGAGGAATTGCGCTGGCTCGGCTGGATCGCCGGGGCCCCGTGGCCGGATGGGGACGAAGACAAGGCCTGGGAGGTGGCCCGGGCCTGGGAGGAGGCGAGTAAGGAGCTCACCGCTCTGCTCGCCAAGATCGACGAGGCGCGTCAGGCGACCATGGCCGCGTATCCGGCGGGCGCGGCGCGTGCGGAGATGGGTGGGCGGTTCGACGAGCTGCGCACCGGCGAACACTCCGTGGAGCAGATCGCCGAATACATGATGACGCAATATGATTCGGCGTTCGATATGGGCACCGAGTTGCAGGCGACCAAACTCACCATCATCCTGACGCTGTGCTGGCTGGCGATCGAGATCGCCTGGGCCTGGCTGTTCCCTCCGACCGCGCCCGCCGTGGAAGCGGCCGCGATCGTCTCGACGCGCTCGGCTCTCAAGTTCATACAGGATTTCGTGCAGAAGACGATCACGAATATCGCGGCGCGAATGGGGGCGCCGAACTTGAAGCACAGTCCCTTCTGGAAAAACCTCGTCGGGGCCGGACGCACTGCCCACTGGCCGACCGCGAAAGGCTGGGGTGTCTACATCTCCCGCGCCATCGAGGGCGCGGTGGTGCCGATGGCGATCAACGGCAGTGTGCAGGCCGGCCAGATCGGTCAGGGCAAACGGCACGAGTTCAACGGCAAGGAGTTCGGCCTGAGTGCGCTGGGCGGTGCCGCCGGCGCGGTCCCCGCTCGCGAATTCGGGAAGTATCTCGGCGAATTCATCGACAAGGGGCTCGGCAAACTTCCCAGCAATGTGGTCTACAACCCCGCCATGGGCGCGTTCCGCGGGATGTTCATCGGCGCCACCTCCGACGCCTTCGGTGCCATCTTCGGCAATCTCGCCACCGCGCTCGCCTCCGGCGCGGATTTCTCCGCCTTCGGCAACGCCGCCGGCTGGGTCGGCAATATCGCTCAGGGCGGTATCGTCGGCGGAGTGCGCGGCGGGGCGGCGTTCAACAGTTACATTCCGAAGGGTGAACACGGGTTCAGCAACCTGGCCGGACTCCGGAACGACCACTGGCGAAGTTTCGCCTGGCGGCTGCCGAAGTACGAAGGGCCCGGGCTGTTCGCCCCCGCATCGGCTCCCGCACCGGAGAGCTCGGCCGACAGTTCGAGCGACAGTTCCAGCAACACGACCAACGATTCCTCGACCGATATCGCGAGACCGCCCGGTATCGGGCCGGATGATATCGCGCTGCAGAACCTGAACTCGACTGCCGCAACGAACCCGCCCGGTGCACACACTTTTGGTTCGGAAGGCAACAGTCAGGGGCAGGCCGGCCTGGGTGGCCAGTGGTCCGGCGGCGACGGTCATTACGGGGGACACCTGCAGCCGAATCAATCGCCGGGGCAGTTCGGAAATTACGGACCCGCGGCTCACGGTGGTCCTTCCGGCTCCCAGACTTTCGGTGGGTTCAGCGGGGAGGGCGGCAGCCAAAGCAATTACGGTGGCCAGTACGGAGAGGGAGGTGGCGGCCGGTTCGGTGATGACGGTAATGGTGGGTTCATCGGTGGCCGGTTCGGTGATGAGGGTAATGGCGGCTACTACGGTGGCCGGGACGACGACAGCACCTATGGTGGCCGGGACAACGCGCAAGGTTTTGTCGCCGGTGGACACTATGGCGACTCGGGTGCGCCGTGGACATCGGTCGGCAACGGCGGGGCCATGCCGCAGCACGCCTGGTTCGGCGGTTCGGACGACGGTATCTCCATCCACAATGTGAGCGGTGACGTTGTCATGTCGGGTGGTGCCGCCCCTCCCGGCACTGTATCCGGTGGGCAGTTCGGATCGGATCCCCCGACCCTGGGCGGCGGCTACCACGGACAGCCGGGACCGTCGGCGGGCCAGCCGGGACCGGTGAACTCCGCCGCGCAAACGTCGTCCGCGCAGCAGCAGTTCTCGTCGCAGAGCCAGCAGTCGCAGAATCAGCCGGCGGGTCCCGCGTCCCGTCAGTCGGCGCCGCAGCCGGGGCTGCACGACAATTCGTCGGTCACCTCGATCGACTCCTCGGCGATGACCGATCCCGATGCCTCGCCGGTGCCACCCGGCGGCAGGAGCGATACCTTCGGCGGCCCGCTGGACAACACGGTTCGGCCCCTGCGCACGGATTGGTTCGGCTCCGACTCCGACTCCACCTCGGTAACCAGTATCGAAACCGGATCGGATATGCGGTCCGACGCTGCTTCGCTGTCGGACTTCCCGCTTCCACCATCCGGTATGTACGGCGCCACGACGACTCCGGGTATTCCCGGGAGCGGCGACCGGGTGGCGGGCCCGTTGTACCCCGCGCCGGGAACGAACCACGCCGGCCCGTCCGCGCCGGGGGCGCCGCAACCCGGCCCGGATACGCCGTCGGCGCAGCGCCCGCTGAACTTCTCGCGTCCACTACCCGGTCAGAATGGACCGGCCGCGCAGCCGTTCAACTTCTCGCGTCCGTTCGGCGGCCAGAACCCGCCGGCTCCCCATCCCCTGCAGCAGAACTCGCAGCAGCGACAGGACGACAGCGACGCCGAGACCATTTTCGAGACCTCCTCGGACGGCACGATATCGGAAGCAGGATTCCCGGTAGGCGCACTGGGACAGCCGGTTCCGGCGCCGGGACCGTGGCAGCGGCCGCAGTTCTCTCAGTCGGAGACCTCGTTCGAAATGTCCTCGGACAGTGCGTCGGTCTACAGTTCGGATTCCGCGGCGCAGGGTGGGGGTCCGCCGATCCAGTCGTTCTGGTCGGCCACTTCGTCGGACAACGGCGACCCGCCGTTCCAGTCGGCCTGGTCGGCCAACACCTCGCAATTGTCGTTCGGGTCGGAGCTTGCGGATCGGCTCGGAGTGCCACCCGGCTCCCGCGAAGCCTACGAGCTCTTCCGCGACAGGCACGCCGAGTCGAGGACCGAGCACGGTCATCACGGTATCGCTCATACGCTGGGCGAAGGCAAGGATGTGCGCGGTAAACCGCGACCACAGCGCTGGCCGATGCGGGTGCCGTACCCGATCACCGAATTCCGCGGTCCCGAGGTGGCGACCGACGGATGGTTGCCCGAGGGCGCGATTCCGGCAGGGGCGGGTGATACGGCCGACCCGGACGGAGCGGGTGACGCGCCGGAGCCGATCGTGAGCCCGGAGGCGGTGGTCGATCCATCGGCGAACATCGGGCCACGGGCAGAGGTCCAGGCGGGCGCCACGGTGGGCAAGAACGCCGAGATCGGCGAGGGCGCCGTCATCCACGGGGGCGCGGCGGTGCAGGAGGGGGCCGTGGTGGGCAAGGGCGCGCAGCTCCACGCGGGCGTCATCGTGCACCCGGGAGCCGTGGTGGGCGCGGGGGCCATCGTGAACGAAGGGGCGGTGATCCTGCCCGGCGCGGTGGTGCCCGACGGCGCGACGGTGGCAGCGGGCGAGGTGGTCGGCGGAAACCCGGGGACACAGTCCTCGGAAGTAGATGTGCCGTTCAGGTTGTAACGATCCGGCGGCACCCGGATGAGAGGTGAGGACGATGGTGGATCGCGTAGAGGTGGATCCGGACCGGTTGGCGATCGCAGCGGGAATATCGCAGGAGCTCGGCGATTCGATACTGGGTGTCGGTAGCCGGTTGCGGGAGCGGCTCGGCGGACTCGAGGACGAGCAGAACAGACAGCCGTGGGGTAACGATAGTTTCGGCGAGAAGTTCATCAACGGCAACAACAACGACGGTTACGGCACCTCCAAGCCGAACCTGCTCGACGGCGTCGACGGGATCGGCGGCACCTTTGTTGCCATCGCCACCGGTCAAACCGATGCTGTCAACGAGCTGCGCAGGATGGACGGGCAGGTCTGAGCGGAGGCGGGCGGCCGTGTCCGCAAACCGGGATCTCTCGGCGATCGTGACCGCGATCCGGCAGGAAGGGATTCTCCGGCGTAGGTTCGCTACCGCTCGGGCTCTGCCGAGGCGCCGGTGGCTGCTCGTACCTCAGTTGAAGTAGTAGTTGTAGCTCCCGTAGCGGGGCTTGTTGCTCCCGGCGTCCTCCCACGTGTAGCTGTAGGTTCCGATGTGGTCCAGCCGGAAGCTGGTGTCGACGTACACGCTGAATCCGCAGCGCCGCGCGCGTTCGACGAAGGCGAAGTCCTCGCCGAGATACCAGTGGTTGCCGTCGCCTTCCGGTAGCAGCATCGGTAGGAAATACGGGACAGTGGGTTTGCCGAACCTGAGGTTGCACACGGGGAGCTCCTCGTGTTCGGCGATCTTCTCGTAGACCTCCCGCCTGGTGTGCAGAAAACCTGTCCCGACGTAGCGGACTTCGGTGAGACCGCCGCCTTCGCCGAGGACGAACTTCTCGGTGCCCGGCAAGACATGACAAGCCAGTGCGCGTGAACCTTTCTTGACGCATACCCCACCCACCAGTGGAAGGTCGTGGGCGCGTAATTGGTCCACCGCGTCCGGATCGAATCCGGTATCCGAATCGATCCACATCAACTCGTCGAATCCCTCGGCCAGCGCATCGGTGGCCATCTGACTGCGGGCCTGGTCGATCGCGGCCGAGCCGTGTCTGCGCCACACCGGGTAGCCGCGTCGTTCCAATTGCTTCAACGCCTCATCACAGTCGTGTTCGATGTGGCTGCCGACGGGTACCAGAACAACACAGCGTGAGGGGTCCATTCTGATTTTCCGCCTTCCGAGAGCACCGTGATCGTGTCAACCGTACCGGCTGAGTTACCGGCGGGGCGCGCGTGCGGACGCCTGTAAACACAAGCCACCGATCCCTGATAGACCACCGTTCGTCGAGCGGATTCACGGTGTTCGGTATCCGGATATGCCGCGTTCACCGACCGGATGGGGAACCCGCCCGCAGGATGGCGTAGCGAGGTCGGATTCCACCTGCGACAGCAACTGTCGACCCTGACACAGCTCGCGGTGGGAACCCCACCGCGACCCTGCACCCGGCTGTTCGGGGAATGTTTGCCGTAGAACAGGTCATTTCTGCCCAATTCTCCTGTGCGCCATCGCTGGTTCACCCTCGTCGGCTGTAATTCGCCCGAGCGGTTCTGCGAGGAGGTGGCGGTGATCAGCACAGTGTCTGCCGGCGTTCTGTCTCGATGAGCCTGTATCTGCCGGAGGAATTGCGCTGGCTCGGGTGGATCGCCGGTGCGGAATGGCCGGACGGCGACGAGGACAATGCCTGGGCGGTGTCCGCGGCCTGGAAGGACGCCGCGAACGAACTGCTGGCTCTGCTCGCCGCTGTCGACGAAGTCGAAGAGGCGACCATGGCGGCCTACCCCGAGGGTGCCGCCCGGGTCGAGATGGGCGCCCAGTTCGACCGGTTGCGTACCGGAGACTCCTCACTCGAGGCCCTCGGTAACTACATGCTCGAAACCGCCGATTCGACCTTCGATTTCGGGACCGAACTGCAGTCGCAGAAGCTGACCATCATCATCACGCTGTGCTGGCTGGCCATCGAGATAGCGCTGGCCTGGCTGTTCCCGCCGACCGCGCCCGCGGTGGAGGCCGCGGCGATCGGCACCACCCGCGCGACCCTGCAGGCAGTGGCCACCTCCGTCCAGCGGGCGATCCAGAACCTGGCCGCCAAACTCGGTGCGCCCAATATCCAGCGAAGTTTCTGGAAGAGCCTGCTGGCCGGTAAACCGGTGATGCCGACCGCCAAAGGCTGGGGGTCGGTGGGTAGCGAGGTGATCCAGGGGGCGGCCGAAGAGGCGCTCATCAACGGCGCGATACAGGCCGGGCAACTGGCCGACGGGAAACGCGACGAGTTCAACGGGGAGGAATTCGGCTACAGCGTCGCGGCGGGCGGTGCCGCGGAACCGGTCGGCAGCGGTATCGCCAAGGGACTGAACAAAGGAATCGGCAACGGATTCGGATTCTCCAAGGGTTTCGGCGCCGGCCTCGACAACTGGTGGGGCCGCGTGGGCCGCAACACCGTGGTCGGCGCTGCGGCCGACGGGGGTGCGGGCATCTTCGGCAGCCTGTTCGTCTCCGCGATCTCGGGGCAGAGTGTGGAGGACACGCTCACCGGGATCGGGGTGGCCGGAGGTTTCATCCAGGGCGGGATCGTCGGTGCGGCGGATCCGTCGAGTTTTGGTTTCGGCCCGTCGGGGTTCGCCGGTAGCGGTAGCCCGTTCGGGCGAGGCGGTCCGCGATTCGCCGGCGGCTCGGGGGACGGGTCGGTGCCGGGTGCGCAGAATACCGGGGAGAACGCGGGCATGAGCGAGGACGGTCCGCGTTCCCCGGCCGGATCGGAGACGTACGGGTCCGGGCAGGAGCGGTCGGGGGGGCCGCGCATCGTGCCGACCGGCAGGACATCGTTCACGCCCAGCGGCCTGTACGGCTCGTCCACCGGAACGCAGCATTTCTCCGGCGGGCAGCAGCCGGACGGGTTCGGCGGACAGCATTCCGACCCCACCGATTTCTCCGGAAGCAACCCGTACGAACCGGGGAACGGGAACAACGAGCGTCCCACCGCACCGGAGATCTCGCCCACCGGTGGCCGGTCACCGCAGCAGCCGCCCGCGCCCGCGCCGGTGGACAGCGGTGCGACCGGTGGGGCCGGGTCGGACGGGCGGACCCGGCCGAGCGATCCGGGGGCCGGGGGAGACGACCGAGCCGCGGCGTCGGTCGGCGGCGACGGGCCGACCAACGGTGACCGGGGCGCTGACGGATCCACCGGGAAAAACGGCGGCGCGTCGAGCGGGAACGACAGCGGAGAATCGGCATCGGGTGAACGCGGGCATACCGGCGACGAGGGCGGTCACCGGTCGCCGGAGTCGGCGCCGGACCCGCTCGGCGGTAAGGGCAGCGACCCGGCGACCGCGTCCGGCGAGAACACCGCGAACCACGGGGATCGGCACGGTGACGCTTCCTGGATCTCCGGTAGCGAGAAGCCGGGTGAGCCGGGACAGCGGCCGGATCAGCCCGGTTCGCGGGCCGGGGAGTCGGCGGCGGGGCAGCGACCCGGCGATCGCGGAGAGACCGGTGGCCGGTTCGGCCAGGAGCCGATCGTGGGAGGTCAGCAGTCGTCCGTACCGCCGGCGGCGCCGGTGACCGGCCCGGTCCAGCCCGCTGCGGCGCCGCAGTCCACGGTGCCGGGCCAGTCGGCCGGGCCCACCCAGCCCGCGCCATCGACCCAGCCGGGCCGGACGGAAGCACCGGCCGGACAGTCGAGTTCCGCCGGGAACAGACCGGGGACTTCCTCGTCGGCGGCGCCCACCGGCACGCCGGCGGGGCTTGCCGCCGGCGATTCGGCACCCGCGTCGACTACGTCTGCCGCCGGAGCGGATTCGACACCGGCGGCCGGGCCGATTTCCGGTCGCGACGGGCTGCCCACCGGAACCGATCCCGGGCCGGCCCCGGGATCGGACGAGGACGCCTGGGCGAACCTGGCGGATATCCAGCACTCCGACGACGCGGATTCGCGTTGGACTCGAACCGAATTCCAGACCTCGGTAATCGACGGTGAGGACACGGTCCCGCTCATCGAACCCGGAATGCCCTCGCCGGCGCGGGTTCCGGGGAGCCTGCTCCCGCAGTCCCCCGCTTCCGCGTCGCCGACCCCGGCCCAGCCGCCACTCAATCCTGCGCAACCGGCCCAGCAGCCCGGTTCGCCCACCCAGAATTCACCACCCTCGAACCAGGGCGGGCAGCAGTCGACCGCGGACAGCGATGCCGGGCGGCCCAAGCGGTCGCATGCCGAGACGGAATCCGAGGCGGAACCGCCGCCGAAGAAACCGCGTACCGAGCACGCGGTGCCGGATCCGGAGCAGCACGCGGTGCCGGACCCGGAGCAGCCCGCGGTGCCGCCGCCCGCCGCGTCCGAGTCCCAGCAGACCCCACCCGTGGCGCCGGTCCCGCTGACCGTGGGGCCACAGACCGCGCCGCCGCCTCCGCGGTCCCGCCGGCCGTCGCCCGCGCAGACGCACCGGGGGCCGGTGACTGCGCAGGTTCCGTTGCCGCAGCAGGGACCCTCGATTCCGAATCGAGTTCTGCCGCAGGTGGGCCCGGTGCAACCGTCTTCCACCGCGGCGCCGGCGGCCGGGCCGCCACCGCCCGGCCGGCGGCGACCACCGCCACCGATGCTGCTGACCAACCCGTCGAATACCCGCGTGTACGGGCCGGGTCTGCTCGCTCCCCTCGAGGACCCGCAGTCACAGCGAAACCTCGAGGACGTGCTCCGCGATGAGGACGGCAACTTCATCCGATTCGCCGATCCCCGGACCCACCCCGCCGGGGGCACGCCCTACGGCCGGCTGATCAATCCCGGGGGCCCGGCGACCCTGGGCCGCGGCAACAACTGCCCCGACTGCGCGATGTCGGCCCTGGCGACCTTCTTAGGCCGGCCGGAGGTCGCCGTACCGCGCTATCCGGACATGGTGGACGGTGTCGTCGACACCCTGCGGCAGGAACCGAAGGCGCTGCAGCGGGTGTTCCATATGCTGCGGACCTACCCGGACAGCTATCGGGACGGCCGCCGGACCATTCCGGAGCAGTTCGCCGCCATCCACGACTGGATGACCCACCTCGGCGAAGGATCTGCGGCCTTCGTCAACAGCGAATGGCACCGAATCGATCCCGCGACCGGTGCGTCACCGGTCGCGGGCGGCAGGCCCGGGACCTCTTACGCCCACGCCACGGTGATCGTTTATCCCAAGGGCGCGGCGGGCCCGGTCTGGTGGGACCCACAGACCGGCGCGATATCGGACGGGCCGCCGCAGCATATGGTCCGGAACACGGCCAAAATCGATTTCATCCCGATTCCGCCGGGCCGGAGCATGGTCGCCGACCCACCCGCCGCGCAACCACCCGCCCCGGCGGTGCATCGCCCGCCGCCGGGCCCGGTGTCCCCGCCGGTCCGCACCGTTCCCGAGCCACCGATGCGGCTGCCCGATCCCGCGGCGACCCGGACGTTCGGCCCGGGCCGTCTCGATCCGGTCGAACATCCCGGCCTGCAGAAGGTGCTCGCCGACGTACTCCGCGCCGGTTCCGGCAATTTCGTTGTCGGCGCCGACCCACGGACCTATCCCACATCGGAGAATCCGTACGGCAGGATGATCAACGCCGGCGGCCCCGCCCTGCCGGGCCGCACCACGAACCGCTTCGATGCCGCGATCTCGGCCCTTTCGTCCTTCCTGGGGAGCCCGCAGGTCGCCGCGCCCCGCCATGCCGACGGCGGGCCCGGCCTCTATGTACAGACCGACGAGCCCCAGGGATATCTGCGGGCGGCCCAGTGGCTGGGCACCGGGCCCAACCATTTCGATCCCGCCCTGCCCGTACCGCAACAGTTCACGCACTTGCACAATTGGGTGCACCACCTGGGTCCCGGGGCCGCCGCACTGGCCTTCCGGGTCGTCCCCGAGATCGATCCCCGGACCGGGACGATCGCGCGCGATCCACAGCACCGTCCGGTGACCGGCATGCAACCCCTCGTGGTCGTCTATCCACCCAGCGCCGACGGACCGGTGTGGTGGGACCCGGTGACCGGCGAGACCTGGGACCGTCCACCGGCGAGCGCGGTGGCGACAACCGCACGGTTGGGCTTCCTCTCGATTCCTCCGGGCCGGACCGTCGATCCGCCCGCGGTGCCGCACGCGCCATCGCCGGGTGGTTCCGCGGCCGGCGAAGCGCCGCACAGCCCGGCGGGAGCCGGCGATCGGCGAGGTGACCCGACAGCGGACGGGTCGTTCGAACCGCTACGCGACCCTATCGGAAACCCGGAGCAGGACACCGCATTCACGTCCCTGCCGGAAGTTGTGGCATCGGAGCGGCCGGGGTTCACCCAAGAGCCGGTGGAGTTCGCGCCGGTGCCCGAGGTGGTGATCTCGGACGCGCGCGATCGGTCGGAGTCGCCGGAGCCGGTGGAGCTCGACGCTGTTCCTGAGACCGTGATGCCGCACGCGTCGGTCGAGTCCGAGACACCGGTGCAGCCGGACGAATACACACCGCTCCCGGAAGCCGTGATGACACCGGCGCCCGCGGCGCGGGAGATCCCCCCGGCGCGGCGACCCGAACCGGGGGTCGCGGAACTACCGGCGACCGATCCCGCTGCGCAACAGCCGCCCCCGTCCCCGGAGTTCGACGAGGGGTACATCGGTGTGGACGGGTACCGGCAGTTCACCGATGACGAGTCGGGCAACCGGTACGGCGAGAACCGGCTCGGGGTATTCCACGATCTGCCCGCCGAACAACAGAATGCCACCCGCAAATACGTCGCCGAATCGTTCACCGTCAACAATGTGCTGCGCGACGGCAACCCGGACCGAGCGGAATTCTTCACGCGGGTCCGTGACTCCCTGCCGACCCTCATCACGCTCTACGACCTCAACGGCGGCGATGCGCCCACCCGCGCCGACCTGGAACGCATCGCGCAGAACCCGGATCTGTCCCCCGAGCAGCGGGCGGTGGTCGACCAGGTGCTCGGCCGGCCGGATGTAGAGGCGCACCTGGAACAACTCGACGCCGACCAGGACACACTGTCCCGACTGACCGCCTATCTGGGAACCGCGCCCACCCAGGCCGCGTTCGACCGGCGGATCACCGATCTCGATGCGGCGGTGGACCGGCCGATACCCGGCGGTCCGCTCCGGGCGGTGCGCGGGATGAACGATATCTCGTTCCTCACCGCGAGCGACGGCGCGCCGCTGGGCGGGCGCGACCCCCGGCTGCTGGTCGGAACCACTCAGCAGGAACCGGCCTACCTGTCGACCTCGCTCGGGAAGGTACCGGCCTTCCCCGGCACGGTCCGGATCGAACTGGACCTGCCGGCGGGCACTCGTGGGCTGTGGCTGGGCCGGAACGGCCGCTACGCCTACGAACGGGAACTACTGCTGGCCCGGGGCACCGTTTATCAGATCACCGAGGTGGTGCCGAACCCCACCGGCGACTACGGCAATATTCGCCCCGAGTACCTCATCCGGGCAGTAGTGCTTCCCCCGGCGGCCGCGCCCGGCCCGGCATCCGGCGCGACAGAGCAGGATGCCCGGTCTGCTCCGGTTCCGAAGACGATCTCCGACGGGCCGCAGGAGGGTGGGTACGTCGGGCTGATCCCGGTGTCGTCCGATGTGGTGATGGTGGAGGGCTCGGACGGGTTGATTCCGGTTGCGCTGGAGGCCCCACCGGAGCGGAGTCGGGACGGGCCGGGTTCGCCGGTGCCCGATGTCGCGGCGGCCGGGGTGGAATCGGCTGGGTTGATCCCGGTGATGTCGTCCGATGTCCTGATGGAACGGGACTCGGACGGATTGATCACGGTCGCGCCGGAGGCTCCGGGGCGACGGGTGCCGAGCGGTGCGAGCCCGTTGCGGCCGCGGGGAACAGCGACGGAATCCGACGGGTCGGGGCACCGGCAGCCCGAAGTCGTCGAACGGCACGAACTGCCGGGCGAGGATCAGGGAGGCACTCGGTCCGGGGGGGAATTCCGGTACGAGTTGCCCGGGGACGACCAGCGCCACGAACTGCCCGGCAGTGGGCAGCGGCACGTACCGGCCAGGGGCGAGCAGCGGCACGAGTTGCCGGGGAGCGAGCAGATTTCGCCGGCGATGGACTCCGACATCGAGTTGCCGGACAGGGGACCGGAAGATCCACCGGCCGAGAACACCCGGTTGGTCACCGACCCGGCGGCACCGAGTGCGTCCGAGCAGACCGGGCCGCAACCGGTGCCGGCGGCAACCGGGCACGCGGGAGCCGAGCGACCGCTGTCCGAACCCGAACAGGCGGAGCCCGCCGCGAAGAAGCCGAAGTGGGACGGTGCGCAGCAAGTGCCGGTGGGCCCGCGCGTGCCGCACCCGGGACCCGGTCTCGGTAATCGGTCACCGGTACCGCCGCCGCATCCGGGTGCCCAGCAGGACGTCTCGCCGCGGCCGCGTCTGGATCGGCCGTGGCCGCCGCCGCTGTTGGCCGATGCCTCGGATGCCCGGATGTTCGGACCGGGCTGGCTCGCTCCACTGGAGAACCCGGCGCTGCAACAGGATCTCGACGACGCCATGCGCGATTCCGGCGGCAAGGTCGTCAGATACGCGGATCCGCGCAACCACCCGGCCGGCGAGCGGGCGTACGGCGAGATGATCAACCCCGGCGGCACGACCGCGCCCGGCCGGGACAAGAACTGCCTCGACTGCGTGATCTCGGGGTTGCTGACCTTCCTCGGGAAGCCGAAGGTCGCCCTGCCGCGCTACCACCGGATCGTGAACGGCGTGGTCGACACCGTCGGAGGGGACGGTCTCGACCAGTTCCGGCTGCACCGGATGCTCGGCAATCAGCCCAACGATTTCAACGACGGGACGCGCACGATCCCGCAGCAGTTCGCCGCGCTCCAGGATTACGTGACGAATCTGGGCGAGGGATCGGCGGCCTATGTGCAGATTGTCTACCAGGCGCGGGACCCGCTCACCGATAGGCCACTGTCGGTCAACGGGCAACCCGTTCTCGGTTCGCACGCGACCCTGATCGTGTACCCGGCGGGCGCGCCCGGCCCGGTGTGGTGGGATCCGCAGGGCAATATCGCCTCCGAGCGGCCGACGCTGCGGTTGACGCGGAGCACGGTGATGATGCGGTTCATTCCGGTGCCGCCGGGGACCACAGTGCTCGATGATCTCCCCGCGGCGCAGCCGTCCGCCCGGCCGGAGGTGCCGGTGCCGCGGCATCCGGTGCGGGAACCGGTGCTCGCGCCGGTGCCCACCCGCCCGGATCCGCCGCCGCGATTGGCCAATCCTTCGGAGAGCCGGCGTATCGGCAAAGGCGGCCTGCGCGCGGTCGAGCATCCCGGTTTCCAGAAGGCGCTCGAGGACGCCTTGCGAGGTGCCGACGGAAAGTTTGTCGCCGGTGCCGATCCACGCACCTTCCCCCGGCCGGAGTATCCGTACGCGCAGATGATCAACCCTGGGGGTACGGCCCTGCGGGGCCGCGACACCAACCGGTTCGATGCCGCGTTGTCGGCACTGGCGACCTTCTTGGGTAAACCCGAGGTCGCCGTGCCGCGACAGCCCGATCCGGCGATTCCCGGCAACGATCGCGCGGACGAAACCGGTGGTAAGGACCGCGCGGTCCAGTGGTTGCACAGTGACCCGACCGGTTTCGACAGCGCACTGCCGATCCTCCGGCAGTACGAGGCGCTGCAGAACTGGATGACCCATCTCGGGCCGGGCTCGGCGGCACTGGTCCTGCCGGTGAAACCCCGGCCGGATCCGCAGACCGGTGCGCCGCTTCGTGCCCCGGACGGCGGCGTCGTTCTCGGGGACCCGGAGCCCTTGGTGGTCGTCCACCCGCCCATGGCTTCGGGGCCGGTGTGGTGGGATCCGGTGACCGGTGAAACCTGGGACGCGCCGCCGCCGACCCTGGTGGCGAGTACGGCAGAGCTGGCCTTCGTCCCGATACCCGCGGGGCGGACCGTCGGCGATCCCGCCGGAAACCCGGGGACGACGCAGGTCGCCGGTACCGCTGCCGGGGGCCGGGCGGATACGGGGATGAGCCTCGGCGCGCCGGCCGGGAATTCGCCCACCGCGTCCGGTTCCCGGGGCCCGGTGCAGTCCCGGCCCGCTCGGAACGGAACCAGGTCGGGCAATACGCACTCCACCGGGACATCGTTCCGGCTGCGCGAGCGGTTGCGGCAGCTGCTCGGGCCACGGCCGGCACGGCCCGGTCCCGGCCCGAGCGATCCGGTCCCCGCGGCGCCGTCGTACCGCACTCTCCCGCCGCCGGTGCCCGCGCCGGCGGTTCCCACAGCGAACTTGCCCGGGGCGCCGGGTCCGCCGTCTCCCGGCCACCCGCCACCGGCGCCACGGCACGGGCGCCGCCAGCCGCCTGTTCAGGTGCTGGATCCGACGCGGAGCCGGGTTTTCGGCACGGGCCATATGGCTCCGCTGGAGAGCCCGGAGGCGCAGCGCGCCCTGGATCAGGCGATGCGGGACCGCGACGGCAACATCGTCGTCAACGCCGATCCACGCGTCCATCCGGCCGGCGGCCCGCCGTACGGGGAACTGATCAATGCCGGCGGGAAGTCGGTGCCGGGGCGCGATACCAACTGTGTGGATTGCACGCTGGCGGCGCTGTCGACATTCCTGGGACATCCGGTCGTGGCCGCGCCCTCGTATTTCCGAGTGGTCGACGGTGTGGTGAGTTCGACCTACGGCGAGAACGGCGGTCTCGAGCGGGCGGTCCACATGTTCCGCACCGAGTTCGACGATTATGCCCACGACGGCCGGTCGATCCCGGAGCAGCTTGCGGCCATCGGCGCCTGGATAGAACATCTGGGTCCGGGCTCGGCCGCGTTCGTCACCAACGAGTGGTACGCGCGGCATCCGGTGACCGACGCTCCGCTGCACAATGCCGACGGTTCTCCCAAGACCGCCGGCGGGCACGCGATCGCGATCGTCTATCCGCCCGGCGCCGACCGGCCGGTGTGGTGGGACCCGCAGAGCGGTGAAATGTCCTCGGACCCACCGGTCGGTATGGCCACGCGGTCGGCGAGCGTGCAGTTCCTGCCGATTTCGCCCGGCCGCACCGTGGTGACCGAACCAGCGAACGGCAACCCCACCCTGCCGGCGCCGGCAACGGCCGCGCGTCCGTTGCCGGCGACCCGGCCGCGGCGGCGGCGACCGGCCGCGATGCTGCTCGCCGATCCCACCGACGGGCGCCGGTTCGAGCGGTACCACCTCGACCGGCTCGAACATCCGGGACATCAGAAAGCCCTCGAAGACGCCCTCCGCGACAGCCACGGAAACTTCGTGACCGGAGCGGATCCGCGCTCCTATCCCACCCCCGAACTGCCCTACGGCATGCTGGTCAACGCTGGTGGCCCGACGACACCTATGCGCCGATACAACAGGGTCGACGCGGCATTGGCGGGACTGTCGTCCTTCCTCGGCAAGCCGCAGGTGGCGGTGCCGTGTCATCCCGATTCCGGGCTCGGCGTCCATAACCAGGACGACGAGGGCGGCGCCATCCACCGCCTGCAGTATTGGGGCAGAAACAGTCTCGGCCGGTTCGGGTCCGAGGCGGGCCCGGAGTCGGCGCATTTCGGCGCACTGCACGACTGGGTGGATGCCCTCGGGCCCGGTTCCGCGGCGGTGGCCGTGATCGAGCTCGGCACGGTGGATCCGCGTTCCGGGCAACTCGTTTCGTCCTTCGACGACGAGACCGAGATGCTGCTGGTGGTCTATCCGGTCGACGCCGCGGGACCGGTGTGGTGGAACCCGGTGACCGGGCAGACGTGGGACGCCCCGCCGGCACACGCATTCCCCGAAGCCGTGGACTTCCGATTTCTGGAGATACCACCCGGCCGCCGCATCAGTGATACGCCATTCGCGCAGAAGGATATGGGGCCGCTGGTCCGGCCGGAAATCGACCCGCCGCAGCCGCCGCTGCGCTTGGCGGATCCGTCGGCGGACCGTGACCCGTTCTTCGATCCGGTGGACCCGGCGGCCCGGCAAGCGCTCGAAGACGCTCTGCGCGACAGCCGCGGGAACTATGTCACCGCTGCCGATCCGCGTACGTATCCCACGCTCGGCAACCCCTACCGGACCTTGGTCGAGGTGACGGACCCGGCGGCTCCCGCGTTCGGTCTCAACAAATTCGACGCGGCGATGGCAGCGGTATCGTCCTTCCTGGGGACACCGCTGGTGGCCGCGCCGCGGCAGCCGTCCGCGGGGGCCGACGACGAGGACATGGGCGCCGGCGACGGTATCGACCGGCTGCTGGGTTGGACGAAGACCGAGCTGAACGCTTTTCCGGAGAAATCCGTGGCGGCGCAGTTCGCCGCGCTACACGACTGGGTCGCGAGCCTCGGTCCCGGTGCCGCGGTGGTGGCTGTGAGCGTGACCGTCGAGGTGGATCCGAAGACGGGAACCTTCGACCGCGCACTGCCCGAGGACCAGCTGACCATCACCGGTGCCGCGGCTCCGGTGGTCGTCTTTCCCAAGGGCGCGACCCAGCCGGTGTGGTGGGACCCGGTGACAGGCGAAGTATCGGAATCTCCGCCACCGGCCCTGATCCAGCGCACCCTGTACCTGAATTTCGTCGCGATACCACCGGGCCGGACCGTTGCGACAGCCGCGGCGACGCGGACTTCCACGAGGTCCGGACCGGCCCAGGCCGTCGCGGGTGGCCCGAACCTCGACCACACCTCAGAAGGAGTGAGAGATGAATCCACCGTTACAGAGCGAGGATCAAGTACGGAACTACGTCCGGGAAGTTCTGCCGGGGGATCACCGGTACCTGATCGGCCGGATGCCGGTGGGCGCCTGGCTGCTCCAGCCGGAGACGACCGAGGAGGACTGGGAGACCGGCCGGGCCGTCGGGATGTCGTGTCTGGTGGTGCACGCGGAGACCGGCGTGATCCTGCAGTATCCGAGCTGGTCGGGTTCGACGGTGCTGGAGGATTACACGGAGGCGGCGACCACCGGCCGGGAACCGGCGGCACGGCAGATCTATCCGCGCCGGACCAGGGTCGAACTGCTGCGGATCGCCGAGACCGCGGCGCGGATCGAGTACCGGATCAGCGTCCGCTCGGAGGTGAAGCCGGCGGCGGAATTCTCGATGGTGATCGACAAGGCGACACGCCTGCCACAACCGACGAGCACCGACGCGATGGTGGCGGCGTCCTGGGCGGCCTGGCATCAGGAGCAGGTCGGGGCATGGCCGGAGATGGGGACGACGGAGTACTGAAGCCCGGCCCGGGGCGGCGGCTCTACCACGGGCACGGCCGGCCGCAACGCCGACGGCCGGTGGAGTGGTCGCTGCCGACGGATTTCCGGGCCCCCGATGCCGCGGACATGACGTGGTTGCCGCCCGGCGCCACGACTGCCGGCCCGGACCATCATCCGGGCCCGGCGCCGGAGGAGGACAAACCTTTTACTCTCTGACAGCGGCGGATTCGCGGAGTCGACGAGTCGATCGCGGGCACTCTCGAATCCTTCGCCGTCGGTCAGCGCGCCGCCGTCGACCAATTGCGCTGGATGGACAGCCAGTTCTGCGGAACGCCCGGTGGCGCGCACACCGAATTCGCGTGCGCGCCATCGTGTATTCAACATCTTGCGCTGTAATCCCCGAGGGTGTGGTCTTCGCGGAGGTCACTTCCGGACCAGAAGGACTGAGGTAGCACCGTGGTGAACGAACGCCTGCAGGAAGATATGGCGGCCATGCTGTCGGGCTTGAGCCACCAGATGCGCGGTATCGCCGAAGTACAGAAGAAACGTTCCCTGCTCACCGCCACGGTCCTCGCCGAAGAGAAACGGATCGAGGTGACGGTGAACGCCGACGGTCTGCTCATCGATACCAAATTCGCCGACGATATCCTCGAGCTGACGCCGGACGAGATCGCCGCGGCCATCACCAAGGCCGTACAGGAGGCCGCGGCCCAGGTGCAGAAGAAGGCACGCGAACTCATGGATCCGCTGCTGACGCATCGGGATTCACTGCCGAAGCTGTCCGCGATGGTCGAGGGTGCGCCGGACCTGGCCGGATTGATACCCCAACCGCTGGAAACACCGACCGTGCCGCCCGATTCGCCGGACTGGCCGGGAAACAAGCCGGATGAGCCCGATGATCCGGGGCCGGCGTCCATTGTCGCGGATCGAGACTGACAACGCGCGATCATGTCGAGCCCGGTCGCGGTACCGCAGGATCCGGTCGACGGTTACGACGGAAAGTGAACGCTCATGGCTTTGGACCCGAACACGCTGACCGCTCTCACCACCCAAGCGAACGAGGGGCATCTGCAGTTCACCCCGAAGGACGCGATCACAGCGGCCCGGGCCGCCGCCGATCTGGTCGATGATCTGCGGGGTATGGCCAATGCCATCACCCAGCACAAGCTGGATATGCTGGATCCGGCGATGTTCGGGGCGCTGTCGTCCGGTAATCAGCTGGCGGGGGGGTACAGCAAGAAGGCCGGCCGGCTGTACGAGATCCTGCGTGAGCACGCCACGGTGCTCGAGGGTTTGACCCAGCTGTTCATTGCCGCCGGTAAGGCCTACGACAATGTCGACCAGGCGTCGAGCGATGAACTGGGCGCGATCAAGCCGGGCGAGGGCGCGGCGGACTACAAGCCCGCGACAGTGGCCGACCCGATGGCACCACGGGACCCGACGCTCGTGTTCAGTAATCAGAGTCCCGATATTCCGAGCGGTGTGAAGAACTACGGTGGCAACAAGGACCCGGGCGATGCCATCAAGGTCGAGGCCCAGGATGCGGTGTCCTGGCGGGAGATGTACGACCACGGCCAGTACATCGATGCACAGGCGGTGATGAACCGCTCGGCGACCTGGGGTTCGCTGGCGAGCGATCTGGGCTCCAAGTTGAACGGCTTGGTGGAAAAGATTTTTCCGTTGGCCGAGTCGTGGAAGGGCGAGGGCTCGGCGGGCGCGCAGGAAGCGGTACGCAACTACCGCAACGGCGTCCAGCCGCTGATCGACTCCATCGAGCAGGTGCGCGACAACATGGCCTGGGCGGCCACATTTTTGGCGTACACGAAGCCGCAGATGCCGGGTATCCCCACGGAACCCGGCGGCTGTCACGAGCCGGACCTGGGGGACTACCGCTGGCGGCTCAACGAGTACTACCTCGAGCCGATGAAGGAAACCGTGAAGGTGATGCCCGTATTGGACGGGCCCATCACGAAGCCCGGGGGTGAGGGCGACGGCTCGGGTAGTGGGAGCGGTAGCGGCAGTGGGAGCGGCTCGGGCAGCGGAAGCGGCTCGGGTAGTGGAAGCGGCTCGGGTAGTGGGAGCGGTAGCGGTAGTGGAAGCGGCTCGGGCAGCGGCAGTGGCAGTGGCAGTGGCAGTGGGAGCGGCTCGGGCAGCGGAAGCGGAAGCACCTATCAATCCGGCTACGCGGACGGCTACGCGGATGGTCTCGAAGACGGTCGGGGCACGGGGTCCGGTAGCGGTGGTGGTCCCGGCAGCGGCGGACCGGAATACACCGGACAGAGCGGTTCAGGGGGAGGTCCGGGCAACGGGTCGAGTGGCTCCGGCGCACCCATCACGGCCGGTTCGAAGGGCAGTGGGTCGGGTAGCGGCGGCAGCCCGCCCAAGCCGTCCATGACGGAAACGGGATCCGGTGGTGGTCCGACCATGCCGTCCATGCCCGAAACCGCGACCGGCGGTGGCCCGACCATGCCGTCCATGCCCGAGAAGGCATCCTCGGGCGGAACCGGGTCCGGCGGCGGCAGCCCGGCGGGCGGCGGCGGCTCGAGTCCGAAAGGCGGCAGCAGCCCGGCCTACACCGGTCAGCAGCAGCAGTCCCCAACGCTCCCGGAGATGCCGTCGGCCGAGGATCTGCTGGGCAACAACAGCTCCGGCGAAGAGGTCTCCAACGGGGGCCCCGGTTCGACCGGCGGGAACGGCCCAGGGTCGGAAGGTGGACCCGGCTCGGACTCCACCGGCGGTGCCGACGAGATGCCGGAGAACCCCACGGCCGCGGATATCCTGAGCAAACTCACCGGTATACCGACCTCCGAGCTTCCCGAGGCGCTGAAGAACCGGAAGATCACGGCATCGGACGGTTCGGGCGAGCCTTCTCTCGCGGACGCGCTCTCGCAGCTCACGGGCATCCCGCTGGACGAGATGCCCGAGGAGCTGAAGAACACCCCGCTCTCCTCGCTCTACGACGAGAATTCGCCCTACGGTTCGGCGGATACGCTGTTCGGCGACGACTCCGGTTCCGGGAGCGGCAACGGTGCCGGCAGCACGGGCAACAGCTGGTCCGGCCTCCTCGGCGACAGCTCCGGTAGCAGCGGGAGCGGAGCAGGCGGTAGCAACCAGGATCCGCTGGGCAGGATCGCCAACCTGCTCACCCAGGGGATTCAGGCGTTCGCGCAGCTCGGCAGCGGCCTTCCCGGAATGGACGAACTGGCTCGAATGCTGGACCCCAGCCAGATCCAGCAGCACCTGCAGGGCATGCTGGATCCGGCCCGGGAGCAGCTCGACCAGTTGGCCGGCGCGCTGGGTGGCGGTGCCGGTGCGGGCGGCGGTGCCGGTGCGGGCCTGCCGGGCGGCGTCACTCCTCCGGAACCGCCGCTGTCGTCCTACCCGGAGCCGCAGCAGTCCCAGCTGTTCCCCCGAGCCGCGCTGGCGGGACCGGGGACGGAACCAGCCGGCCACTATCAATCGCCTACGGGTTCCTCGCAGCCGATGGGGGGAGCGCCGATGGGTGGTGCTCCGGGAGCCGGCGCCGCTAATTCGGGCGGGCAGAACAACGACTACAAACCGTCGAAATACCTGCAGGGCCGCGAGAACATGGAGGATGTCTTCGACATCCCGGACCGGGTGAAACCGGTGATCGAACCATGAGGAGCTGGGAGCTCACCGCTCTGGAGTTCCGGGCACTGTGCGAAGACCACACCGAGGGCAGGTTGCCGCGGCCGCTGGTCTTCACCAGTTCGATCCGGTGGGCGGACGAATACGAATGGGAGCTGTCGAAGACCGCCCGGGACCTACGGGTTCGCTACAACGGTGAGCTGGACGCATTCGGCGTCGCGCTCGCCAGACCCGACGTATTCGTCAGCCTGCAGGCATTCGGCGGCGACGGGGATTTCGACAACCCGGAAGTGCGTACCCGCGTCCATGCCTGCCGGCAGCGGGCACGGGGTTTCGTGATCACCCAGCGGCCCGGCGAAACGGTGCACCATGCGGCCGGCTTCGATATCGTCGAATGCGATCCGCATGCGCTGGGCGATATCGTTCTGTCGCGGATACCGTTCGCGCGGGCCGGGCGATTGCCCGATACCGCTATCCCCGATACGACGCGAAATCCCCGGTTCGAACCCGGATACAGCACGTCCGGATCGATGATCTCCGATCAGGACGAGGACGCGGACACCGGTAACGAATACGACCGTGCCCTGACCTTTCTGCGTACGTCCGCCGTGCGCAGCGGCTCCATCCGGGTGGTTCAGGGTCGTTCGAAGTACGGTCCGCGCGGCCGTGTCGAGATGGGAATGCTGTGGCGCGATGTCGAGGGTGACGGCCGGTACGCGATCCCCATGCACCATTCGTCACCGTCCGCGCGGGGAATGGGCACCGAGGATTTGATCGAGTGGATCGATGAGCAGGTAGATCTGGTAGTGGCCCGGCTCGATCGAAATATGGAAATCGAGGAATGACCGCCTGTGTCCGAACCGATCGGCTACCGCTGGAATCTCACCGGTCTGCAGTTCAAGGTGCTGTGCGACGACCTCCGTCTCGGCGGCCTGCCGCGTCCGTTCACCTTCACCAGTAACACGAGGTTCGCCGACGACTACGAACGCGAGCGGAACGAGGTACGCGCGGCCCTGCGCGAGGTGACCGATCCGCGGTTCGACGATATGGTCCGTGCGCTCACCAGGCCCGACATCATGGTTCTGGCGAATCTGTGGAACGAACGGCACCATACCGATCCGCAGCAGTGTCTCCGGGTGCATGCGGTTCGTCGTGACGATCGGGGTTATGTGATCACCCAGCGGCCGGGCGAGACCGTGGCCCATTCGGGCGGCTTCGATATCGCCGAATGCAGTCCCGCGGTCCTGGCGCGGACGGTAGTCGGTCTGCTGCCCGAAGCCGGTGCGGGCCGCGATCCGCAGTCGGTGTCGACCGGGCTCGCCGCCGGGGGCGCGAACCCGGATTTCCGCGGGTTCCCCGCGTCCGGCACCTCCTGCGTTTCGTCCGGACCGGATGCCGGGGTCCTGAAAGTGATCCAGGGCCGGCTGGGTTTCCGGGTGCGGGGAATTATCCATGTGGGTCTGGTCTGGCGAGATCTACCGGGGGACGGCCGGTACGTGATGGGTCCGGAAGCGGAACTGGTCGGTATGGACGGCACCGCGATATGCGACTGGATCGAGGCGCGGATGGCGGAGATCATGGTCCGACTGGCGACGTAGACACCGCCGTAACCGTCGCGCCGCACCCTCGAGCCATGTCGATGCCGCTCGTCCGGCGCGCGGTATCGTCACCGATGTTCATGACCTTTCGAACCAGAGGATGCGCCGTGACCGACTTCGAGACGATTCTGCTGGAGCGCAAGAATGGGGTCGCCCTCATCACGCTGAACCGGCCCAAGGCGCTGAACGCGCTCAACGCGCAGGTCCTCGACGATGTGATCGCCGCGCTCGACGAGGTCGAACGCGACGACGAGATCGGCGCCGTGGTGATCACCGGCTCCGACCGGGCCTTCGCCGCCGGCGCGGATATCAAGGAGATGCAGCCGAAGTCCTATATGGACATGTTCATGGACGATTACTTCGCCCGCTGGGAGCGGCTGGCCCAGTTCCGTAAGCCGACCATCGCGGCGGTCGCCGGTTATGCGCTGGGCGGCGGCTGTGAACTCGCCATGATCTGCGACATCCTGATCGCCGCGGATACCGCCAAGTTCGGCCAGCCCGAGATCAAACTCGGCGTCATTCCCGGTATCGGTGGTTCGCAGCGGCTGACCCGGGCGGTCGGTAAGGCCAAGGCCATGGATCTGGTGCTCACCGGCCGCAATATGGATGCCGAAGAAGCCGAGCGCGCCGGTCTGGTGGCGCGGATCGTGCCCGCCGCCGAACTGCTGGACACCGCGCTGGAGGTCGGTGCCACCATCGCGTCGATGTCACTGCCGGTGGCCATGATCGCCAAGGAGGCGGTGAATCGGTCCTTCGAGACCACGCTGGGTGAGGGCCTGCGGTTCGAGCGGCGGGTGTTCCACTCGCTGTTCGCGACCGCGGACCAGTCCGAGGGGATGGCGGCCTTCGTGGACAAGCGGCCCGCGAAGTTCACCAACCGCTGATTTTCTCGGCGCGCGGCCCGGGCCCCGAGGCGACCGGTTCGGTACCCGGCGAAGCGCACCCCGAAGACCGCGGCCCGCTCGCCGGTGGCGGTGCGGGCCCGGTTCAGGGCGCCGGTGGCGCGTCCAGGATGTCGGTGGGCACGAAATTGGTCCGGGTGGATTGTGCGGCCCCGTTCTGGGCCGTGAGCAGTCCGGCCACGGTCGCACCCAGCCCGATCGTCACCGCCGCGGCCGCGTAGACCCTGCGCCGCCCGACCGCAGGCGGGGCCAGCGGCACCACCTGACCGCCCGCCCGGATATGCGCGGTGCGGATACCGGCGGCGGGCCGTTCGGCCGCGAACAGCAGCGCGCCGCGCGCCGAGACATATTCCGGTTCGGAATCGCACACCACCGGCAGGTTCAGCAGTTCGGTCAAGCGGGCGCGCAGGGCCGGATTGCGGGCGCACCCGCCGAGCAGGGCCACCGCGTCCGGCGCCGCCTCCGTCTGCTCGGCCACCCGGTGTACCAGGATGGCGGCCGACTGCACCGCGTCCGCGCAGAGTTCGGCGAGGTCACTGCGGGTGATCACCGCGCGTTCGGCGGTATCGGGGTCGGCGGCGGTCACGACACGGGCACTGCTCAGCGCTTCCCGGTACCGGCGGGCCGCCGTTTCGTCGGTGTACACACCGGCGGAGTCCAGCCATTCGCACAGCAGTTCGTTGTAGCCGTCGCCGCCCAACCCCGGGCAGTGGGCCCCGGCCAGCACAGTATCGGTGCGGCAGTCGATCTGGGTGAGGGTCAGACCGGAGGAGCCCAGGTCGAACAGGGAAACCACCCCGGTCGCCGGCAGTTTCTCGGTGAACCTGAGGTAGCGCAACTGCGCCAGCGGCTCGTCCACCAGGGTGACGCGGCCGGTACCGAGGGCATCGCCCACCACTTCGGCCTGCTCCCGGTTGTGACAGGTCACCGCGGTTCCGGTGATGTACTCGTCGCGCCGGTCGGCGGCGCCGTACATCCGGCGGATCGCGATGAGGGCCGGTTCGGCCACCGAGGCGCGGGCCGGGCGGGGGATATGACATCGATCGATCGGCGGCAGGTGCGGTTGATCCGAATGGGTGAGCACCGCACGCGCACCTGAGGCGCCTACTGATACCCCGAGAACCAGCACCATAAACATATGGTGCGCCGCGGGCCGGTCGTTGCCAAGCCGAACCCCCGAGAAATTCGCCGAATGGGTGCCCGGCTGTGATGTTTTCGCTGCCGATCCGGCCGGGCCAACATCCGAGATGCCCTGGTCGAAGCCGGGTTTGCCGGGTCCGCGCCGGCCGCCCGGGATACGGTCAGGGTTCGGCCCAGCGGGCCGGTTCCTCGCCGGTGTCGAAGTCTCCCGCGGTGTGCCGGAACTCGGCGAGCAACTGCAGCAGCGTCCGCAACCGGTCGGGCGGTAGCTCCGGCCGCGCGAACACGCGCTCGTTCAGATAGTCGGTGGCCTCGGCGACGAGAGCCCTTCCGGCATCGGTGATCTCGATCAGCGTGGCCCGCCGGTCGTTGGGATGCGGTACCCGGTTCACCAACCCCGCCGCCTCCAACCGGTCGACCGAATTGGTGACACTGGTCGGGTGCACCTGCAGCCGGGCGCTGGCCACTGCCATCGGCAGCGCACCGGTCGCGCTGAAGTTCAGCAGTTGCAGCAGTTCGTAGCGCGAGAAGGTCAGGCCGGTCGGGCGCAGG
Organism: Nocardia sp. NPDC050799; assembly: GCF_040654015.1. Lineage (NCBI taxonomy): Bacteria > Bacillati > Actinomycetota > Actinomycetes > Mycobacteriales > Nocardiaceae > Nocardia > Nocardia sp. NPDC050799. Next base: position 17,363 of record NZ_JBFAHF010000020.1, on the reverse strand, counting down.
GCTTCGTCGACGCGCGCCATGACGATCTGCTGGGCGCGGACCAGTGAGGTCACCGCGGCCATCCCGTCGGCGACCGCACCCCAGCCGTGGCCGACCCATTGACGGTGGGCCTCCTGGATAGGGTCGACGGGTAGCGGGCGGGGGCGAGACATGTGTTCGATCATCGCACGCCACCTCGCCGGTGAGCCGCGGCGTGGGCACACCCGCCGGTGGCGGGTGTCACCCGCGCCGCCACCGGTCCGGGCGCTGTCACCGGTTGCGATCCGGCTGAGCGCAACTGTGTGCCGTGCGGCGGCGGCGAGCCATGATCATCGAGTCACGCGGGCGTGGCTGAGTGGTTCAGGCAACGGTCTGCAAAGCCGTTTACGCGGGTTCAATTCCCGCCGCTCGCTCTGTATGCCGGCCGGGCCGGAGTCGTTGGCGATTCCGGCCCGGGCCGCGCGCGAATCCGGGTCATGGCTGGTCAGGTGAGTCCCGAGAAATCCCGCAGCACCACGTGATTGCGATCGGCGAAGGTGCCGAGTGTGTACTCGGGAAGCAGGCCGAAGTATTCGGCGCGGGTCAATGTGCTCCAGCGCTGGGATTCCGGGGTGCGGGTCTTGTAGAAGTTCACCGTGTAACCACCCTCGTAGATCCGCAGCAGGCTGTACCCGCCCGGATACTCCTTGATCGCGCCGACCTCCAGGAATTCCACCGCGCAGGCGGTATCCGGCCGGGTGCGGCGGGTGCGGTGGGTATGGCCGCTGTGCTGCAGGAAGACCCCCGGCGCGTCCTCGTACAACCGCTGCAACCGCAGCGCGGTATCGCGGTCGAGTACGAAACCGGGACCGGCCGTATTGGTGAGCCCGGCCTCCACAGTGACCGGATGATGACCGAAAACCACAGTGGGACGGTCGGGTTCGGCGCGCAGCAGTTCGGTGACCCGGTCGCACTGCGCGGTGTCGAGTACCCCGCCCGCGCCGTCCAGTGCGCTGGTATCCAGGCCGAGGACGCGCAGACCGCCGAGTTCGTGTTCGATTACCTGTTGCCGGGGTCCGAAAACCTCACTCCAGCAATCACGGTGGTCCGTGGCGCCGGGAACCGCCGGGCAGTCCGCGTATTCCGCGCCCGTGTGCAACCGGTCGTGGTTCCCACGTACGGCGAGGTAGTCCTGACCGTCGACGCCCCAGTGGTCCAGCCGGGCGCGCACCGCGCGCACCTGCGCGGGTGTGGCCTCGGCGGTCAGGTCACCGGCCAGCAGCAGTAGTTCCGCGCCGCGATCGGGGCGGCGCAGATCGCCTAGGACGGCGTCGAACATGACCTCCGGATAGGGCGGCAGACCCGGTTCCTGGCGTATCCCAGGGGGCAGCCCGCCCGCCACCAGGCCGCTCACGGTCTCCCCGTAGTGGACGTCGTTGGCCAGCGCCAGGGTGCGCAGCAGCCGTCCCGGCGGCGGCACCAGGGTGGTGAACGTCGCGGTGGATTCCGGGGTGCCGGGCGCGCCGCTCACGACCGAGAGTGCGGGCGTCGCCCGCACCCCGGCCGATCGTGCCTCGAATCGGTAGGCGCGGCCCGGTTCCAGACCGTCGATCTGCGCGTAATGGAAGGGGGTGGCGCTCGCGGAAGCCCAGACCGTCCGGAGCGGGCGGGCACTGTCCGCCGGGCCGAGCAGTAGCTCGCCGTCGGTGGGTACCGGGATCGCGCTGCCGGGGTCGCGGCTGGTCCAGGTGAGCACCGCGGCGGTATCGGTGACCGTGACGACTTCGAGGTCGGTCGCCCGCACCGGGCCGGGCGCCGCGGTCGCCCGGCCCGCACCGGAGAGTCCGGCGGCGGGCAGCAGTGCCGCGAGGCCGAGCGCGCCCAGTACGGTGCGGCGCGAGGGCCCGCAGCAGCTCATCGGCGCCCGCCGTCCATCATTTCGGGTCGCTGTCGGAGGAGGAGCAGACCCGCCATTCGCCGTCCTCTTTCACGAGGCTCTCTTCGGAGCTGTCGTCCATCTGCTCGTCGTCGCCCCCACCCGGCGCCGACAGGCTGAACTTGCCCTTGATCTCGGCTTTCGCGCGGTCACCGGTCACGACGATATTGTCGACCGAGTCGATATCGACGGTGAATCCGAGCTTCTCGGCCTCGGACTTCTCCGCGTCCGACATGGCATCGAATTCGTCCCGGTCGGCCTTGCAGGCCAACCCGGTGGCGGCCGCGAAACCGTCGTCGCTGAGCGTGCCGTAGAACTCGCGCAGTGAGGCCACGATCTGCTGGTCGTCGGAGGACAGCGGGGTGCGTCCCTGCACGGTCAGCACCGCCACGGCGGCGATGGCGGCGACGACCACGACCACGGCCGCCACCGCGCCCAGGATGAGGCCGGTGCGACGTTTCCGTGGGGGCCGGGTGCCGTCGGGCGGCTGCGGACCGGTCGGGCCTGCCGGTGGCTGAGTCAAAACATTCTCCGTTCCCGGGGGATTTTCCCGAACACTACGACACCTCCCGGGTCGAAGTCCGGTACGGCGGGTCGCCCGGGCCGAGTGCTCCGCGCGCGCAACTGCGTCGGCGCTCCTACACTCCTTTCAGCGGTATCCGACAATGTGTGGAGGTTTGTTCTATGTCCGGTCGTGGTGTCCATCTGTGCGGCAGCGTGCCGCTCTCCGACGCCGCGGCGGTCTTCGCGCAGGTCGCTACCCGTCTGGGTGGGCATATCACCCGAGTCCCCGACGGTGAGACCGGAGAGCGCGACAACTTTGTGGTGTGGCAGCTGCCCCGGCTGCAGGCGCACCCCGGCCTCGTCACTGTGCCGCCGCCGAGCCCGGAATACGGACCGAGCGAACGGGTGCAGCCGGCGCCCGGTATCGACGCGGCGACAATTGATTTCGGCACGCTCGGATATGCGCAGGCCGCTCGCGCGTCATGGCGGGTGTTCGAACAGCTCCGCGCGCAGGGTGTGCTCCGGCCCCGGGTCCGGTTCCAGGTGAGTCTGCCGACCCCGATCTCGGTGATCGGCGCGTTCGCCGCGGGCCCCCAGGCGGAACTGGAGATCCGTTACGAGGCAGCGATCCTCGCCGAATTGGATCAGATCACCTCGGCGATTCCCCATGAGGATCTGGCGATCCAATGGGACGCGCCCGTCGAATTCGCGCTGTTCGAAGGCGTCTTCCCGTGCTGGTTCGGCGACGACTATCCCGCCCGGCTGGGCGGCGTGATCGAGCGGCTCTCCCGTCTCGGTAATGCGGTTCCCGCCGGGGTGGATCTGGGCTATCACCTCTGTTATGGCGATTTCGGCCATCGGCATTTCGTCGAGCCCGCCGATACTTCGAAACTGGTCGATGTGGCCTCCGGTATTGCCACCGCGCTGAAGCGCCCGTTGAACTGGATCCACCTGCCCGTCCCGAAGGGGCGCACGGACGCTGCGTATTTCGCCCCGCTCGCGGGCCTGGCGACAGAACCGGAGACCACCCTCTTCCTGGGCCTGGTGCACGCCTCCGATGGTTTCGACGGTGCTCGCCGCCGCATCAAGGCCGCGGCCGAGTTCGTGCCCGAGTTCGGAATCGCCACCGAATGCGGTTTCGGCCGCCGACCGGCCGCCCAGATCCCCGAGCTGCTGGATCTGCACGCTCGTTTGGCGAATTCATTGGATTGACCGGTGGCAGTGGCCGCCCGGACAACCGGAAGGTTCGATCGATCATGCCGACAACACCGCCCGTTGCCGATGCCGGGAAGTTCGCGGTCACCATTGCGCCGCCGCGCACGTATCAGCATCGGGAGGCCTTCCGCGAGATCGCCGAGACGGTGCATTTCGCACTGTGCCGGGCCGGCTTCGACAGCGTCCTCTCCGATGACATCGGGATACCGGACCGGCGACATATCGTGTTCGGCAGCAATACGTTGCACTGGTGGGACATGCAGGTCCCGGACGACGCGATTCTGTACAACCTGGAGCAGGTCTTGCCGGGGTCGGAGTGGATCACCGAGGAACTGCTGGCGCTCTTCCGCCGCCACACGGTGTGGGACTACAGCCTCCGTAATATCGCCGCCCTTCGCGACCTGGGTATCGAGGGCGTCCGGCATGTTCCCATCGGTCATGTGCCCGAACTGGAGCGGATCCCGCCCGCCGCGCAGCGGGATATCGACGTCCTCCTGGTCGGATCGCTCAACGAGCACAGAATGGCGCCGATCGAGCGTCTGCGCCGGCTCGGGATCGATGCCCGGGCTCATTTCGGACTGTATGGCCCCGCGCGGGACGCGCTGTACGCACGCTCGAAGATCGTCCTCAATACGCACTACTACGACGCCGGGGTATTCGAAATAGTGCGCGTCTCCTACCTCCTCGCCAACGGCATCTTCGTCGTCTCGGAAAACTGTGCCGATACCGAGGAGTCGTCCCCGTTCGGGTCGGCGGTCGCCTTCGACGACTACGAGAACCTGGTCCCCACCTGCCTGCGCTACCTGTCGCTCCCCACCGAGCGTGCGGCCCGGACAGAGGTGGGCCGGGCGATCATGCGGAGCCGATCGGCCACCGAATACATCGCCGCGGCGGTGGCAGCACTGTGCCCCGGCGATCCGGGCCCGGTCCAGTCCTGACCCTCTGTTCGTCAACCGTGGGTTGACGAGGTGATATCGTCAACTAGAAGTTGACGATAGTGGCCGAGTGGCAGACCTCCAGGAGCGGCAGTGGACGATCACAGAAACGCGGTGCGCAACCCCAGCGGTCGCGGGACGAAACGGGCGGTGGTGGTGGGAGCCGGTATCGCCGGGCTGGCCGCGGCATTGCGGATGCACCGAGCAGGCTGGGAAGTCGTCGTGCTCGAGCGGGCGCCCGCGCGGCGCAGCGGCGGCTACCTGCTGAACCTGCACGGGCCCGGATACGACGCCGCCGAGCGTCTCGGTCTCGTGCCCGCGCTCGCCCCGCGCGATATCGGGTTCTTCACCTCGGTGCTCGTCCACGCCGACGGCCGGGAGAAGTTCACCGTTCCCGCCGCCGTCGCGCAGGCCGCGGTGGGGGACCGGGCGCTGAGCCTTCTCCGCGGCGACCTGGAATCGGTGCTGTACGACGCGGTGGCCGAACACGTCGATATCCGATTCGGCACCACAGTGCGGGCGGTGACCCAGGAACCCGGTGCCGTCGAGGCCACCCTGAGCGACGGCAGCCGCCTGCGGGCCGATCTGCTCATCGGCGCCGACGGTGTGCACTCCCGGATCCGTGACCTGGTCTTCGGTCCCGAATCCGACTATCTGGTCGAGCTGAACCACATGGTGGGCGCCTTCCCGCTCGACACCGTGCCCGAGCATGTCGCCGAAGGGGTCGGCACGACCTTCCTCGGGCCCCGGCGCACCGCCGCGGTGATGAACCTGGGCCCGGACCGGTCCTCGGCGTTCTTCACCTACCGCAGCCCCGACCCGGCGGCCGAGCTCGCCCTCGGCGCCGCACCGGCGCTCACCGAGGCGTTCGGTGATCTGGGTCGCGGGGTGGCCGAAGCGCTCCGGCAGCTCGCCGCCGACCCGGCCGACGCCTACTTCGACTCGGTCGGCCAGATCGTCATCGACCGGTGGAGTAGCGGCCGGGTCGTGCTCCTGGGCGATGCCGCCTGGTGCGTGACGGTCTTCGCCGGCTACGGCGCGGCCCTGGCCCTCGATGGCGCCGACCGGCTCGGTACGGCCCTCGCGGCCCACGGCGACGACCTCACCACCGCACTCGGCGCGTGGGAGCAATCGCTGCGCCCGGAGGTCCGCAAGCGGCAAGCCCTTGCTCGCAGGGGAATCGGTCGGTTCGCCCCACCCACCCGCGCGCATGTCTGGGCGGGGGATCTCATGCTGCGCGCCATCCAGTTACCCGGTATCCGAGGTCTCGTCCAGCGCTCCATCCGGCGCGCGAACAACTAGCCACCGACCGGCGGGCCCGGCCACAGTGGTGGCCGGGCCCGGCCGGATATGCAGGCGGAGGCAGGTCGGATCGGTACCGCGAGACGTGCGCAGATCGACGACGCATGCCGTTCCGAAAGTGCATCGAAATCGCCGTGTGCTTGTTTCGGGTCGCGGGGATGCGGTAAGCGGCGACTGAGTCGGGGGCCAGTAGAAAATCCGTGGTGAAGGAGATGAGAACGATGGGTTCGTTCGGACTCGATCTGGGTGCCGGTATGGAAATGCTGCAGCGGATGCTCGGGATGATGTTCGGCATGTGACGCAGCAGCGGACAGCGTGCCGACGTCGCGCACGAGAAAGGCCCCCGACCAGAACCCAGCTGGTCGGGGGCCTTCCTCGTGCGTGCCCTCGGCAGGAATCGAACCTGCGGCCTTCTGCTCCGGAGGCAGACGCTCTATCCCCTGAGCTACGAGGGCGGGGATCCACCCGGTGCGACCGGGAGCCGGTCGATCGGGCGGACCACAGCGTATCGCATCACCGCCGATGCGGCCAAAACGAGTGGTGGTGGTTCAGTTCAGGGGCAGTGGCCGGCCGCCGCGAGCGGCGAGCATATCGGTGATGAGCCGGGACTCACCCTGCTGCGCGGCGAGCATCTGTCCGGCCAGGATGCCGATCTCGCCGGTTTCGGCGTGTTCGGCACCGTATTCGAGCATCGGGACCCCGCCTTCGTGGTGGCGCAGCATGAGTTGCAGGAACAGCACATCGAGGTCGGTACCGCGTGCGTCGCGCAACCGCTGGATGTCCGCGGTGGTCGCCATACCCGGCATCGCGGCCACGGCCCCGGACCCCGGTGCCCCGGCGCCGTGGTCGTGGCCGCCGCTGTGCTGGTCGTCGTCACCGTGCCCGGGCTCGTGCATCCAGCCCATGTAGCCGTCCGTGCCGCGCGCGGGGGCGCCCCACATCTGCAACCAGCCCTGCATCCGCCCGATCTGACTCTGCTGGGTGGTCAGGATGTCGTAGGCGAGGCGCTGCACCGCGGGATCGGCCGAACCCAGCAGCGCGATCCCCGACATCTCCACGGCCTGCGTGTGGTGTGCCGACATATCCTGCGCGAATCCGATATCGACCGGACCCGGCTCCGACCCCTCGGAGTCGTCCGGCGCGAACAGCACACCCGCGCCGAAACCGACTACGAGCAGGGCGATCGCGGCGATGATCAGCAGCGGGGTGCGCTGGCCGCGCAGTTGCGCGCGCAACCCGGACTCGGGCCGGTGCCCGGTATCGGGGGTTTCCGTTTCCGGCATTACTGTCCGGCTCCGGGGACCTGCTGGTCGGCCGCGGCGCCGGGCGCCTGCTGGTCCGGCAGGGTGCCGGGCATTCCCGGGATCGCCGGGATGCCGCCGGGCAGCCCACCCGGCAGACCGCCGCCGGGTACTCCCATACCGCCGAGTTCGCCCTGGTCGGGCTGCAGGCCGGCGCCGTCCATCGGCACGGCGTCGGGGCCCGGTTCGCTCGGGTCGTAGGGCGGCGGGTTCTGGGTGTCGAAGGCGACCGTCGCGCAGTCCGCGCCGACCTCGGGGTAGGCGAAGTTGTTCAGCCGCAGCGCGGTGATGAACTGACCGACCCGTTCGTCGTCGGCGCTGTTCACGGTGAGCTGATGCCCCCAGGACTGCAGCGAGACGGGGGCTTCCTGGCCGGGGTGCGGCGACATGAGCATGTACTGCTCACCCTCGACCTTCTTCTTCAGCGTGTCGATCCCGGCCCGGTCGACCTTGTCCGGGTTGTAGGTGATCCAGACCGCGCCGTGCTCCAGCGAATGCACCGCGTTCTCGTCGCGCAGCGCCTTGTCGTAGACGGTGCCCATGCAGTTGGCCCAGGAGGAGTCGTGCGGGCCGCCGAACGGCGGCGTCTGGTCGTAGGCCACCCGCTTGGTCGCGTCGACGTGCAGACCCGCCGGGTACTCCTTCTTCACCACACCCTCGATCTGGTCGGAGGGGTCCTTCTGCTGCTCGGAAGGGGTGAACTTCTCCAGGGCGGCCCTCTCCTGGTACTTGGGCACCAGGTTCACCGCCAGCGCCGCGACCAATCCGACGAGCACCACCACCGCGCCGATGGTGAGCCAGGGGATTCGCTGCATGATCGGCGGTTTGCCCTTGTTCCTGTTGCTGCCCGCGCGCGCACCCGCGACTTTGCCCGCCGCCTGCACGGCCTTCGCCGATTTGGCGCTCGTCCTGTTCGGCATACCGGTCCCAGTTCTTTCCACGTCGATGAACAGTGCCGAGCTGCGGTGCCCACTCGCGGCGCGCACCCACTCGGACCATAGGATAGAGACTCGTGACTCCAGCCGACCTTGCAGATCTCCTTCACGCCACCGCGGCGAAGGTCCTCGCCGAACGTGGACTGGATGCCGCGGTGCTGCCCGACACGGTCGATGTGGAGCGTCCCCGGAATCCGGAGCACGGTGACTACAGCACCAATGTAGCGATGAAGGTCGCGAAGAAGGCCGGAACCAACCCGCGGGATCTGGCCGGCTGGCTCGCCGCGGCGCTGAGCGATACCGAGGCCGTCGCCGCCGCGGAGGTCGCCGGGCCCGGCTTCCTCAATATCCGGGTCGCCGCGTCCGCCCAGGGTGCGGTGCTCGAGCAGGTGCATGCGGCCGGAGCCGCCTACGGCACCGCCGACGCCCTCGCCGGTACCAGGATCAATTTGGAATTCGTCTCCGCCAACCCGACCGGCCCGGTGCACCTGGGCGGGACCCGCTGGGCGGCGGTGGGCGACGCGCTGGGCCGGATTCTGGCCGCGCAGGGTGCCCAGGTCACCCGCGAGTACTACTTCAACGATCACGGCGCCCAGATCACCCGGTTCGCCGAATCGCTGGTCGCCGCCGCCACCGGAGCGCCGACCCCGGAGAACGGGTACGCGGGCGCCTATATCGGTGAGATCGCCGACCGGATCGTCACCGCCCATCCCGGCGCGGCCGAACTCGAACCGGAAAAGCGGCTGGAGTTGTTTCGCGCCGAGGGCGTGGAACTGATGTTCGCGCACATCAAGGAATCGCTGCACGAATTCGGCACCGATTTCGATGTGTATTTCAACGAGAGTTCGTTGTTCGCCTCGGGTGCGGTCGAACGCGCGGTGGACACGCTGAAGAATTCCGGTGACCTGTATTCGAAGGACGGCGCCTGGTGGATCGCCAGCTCCGAATATGGTGACGAGCAGGACCGAGTGGTCATCAAGAGCGACGGGAACGCCGCCTATATCGCCGGCGATATCGCCTATCTGCAGGACAAGCGGTCGCGCGGTTTCGACCTGTGTATCTATATGCTCGGCGCCGACCATCACGGCTACATCGGCCGGTTGAAGGCCGCGGCCGCCGCGTTCGGTGACGACCCCGACAGCGTCGAGGTGCTCATCGGCCAGATGGTGAACCTGCTGCGCGACGGCGTGTCGGTGCGGATGAGCAAACGCGCGGGCACCGTGGTCACGCTCGACGACCTGGTGGAGGCCATCGGCGTCGACGCCGCCCGCTACTCGCTGGTGCGCAGCTCGGTGAACTCGAGCATCGATATCGACCTGGACCTGTGGGCCAAACAGGACAGTGTGAACCCGGTGTACTACGTGCAGTACGCGCACGCCCGGGCCGCGTCCATCGCGCGCAATGCCGCCGAATTCGAATACGACACGGTGACACCGGATTTCGCCCTGTTGGATTCCGAGCTCGAGGGCGCGCTCATCCGCACCATCGGTGAATTCCCCCGGGTGGTGGCGAGCGCGGCGACCCTGCGGGAACCGCACCGCATCGCGCGGTACCTGGAGGAACTGGCCGGCGCCTACCACCCGTTCCAGACCAACAAAGCCCTGCGCGTACTGCCGCTGGGCGACGAACCCGTTTCGCCGGTCAACGCCGCCCGCCTGGTGCTGGTGAACGCCACCCGCCAGGTGCTGGCCAACGGCCTGGCCCTGCTCGGCGTCACCGCCCCGGAGCGGATGTGACCGCGCCCGGAAATCGTATCGACCGACTGTTCCGGCAGTGGACGAGGAAGGAAGACCGATGAGTGTCCATCCCGCCGGGCCCCGGCACGCCGAGATACCGCACGCCCCGAACCTGCCGGAACGCCCGGCCGATCCGCGACAGCTGATCGACCTGCCCGCACAGGTGTGGCCGCGCAACGCCACCCGCGGCGCCGACGATGTGGTCCGGCTGGCGGGGGTGCCCGTCACCGAGCTCGCCGCGCAGTTCGGGACACCGCTGTTCGTGGTGGACGAGGACGATTTCCGGTCCCGCTGCCGCGATATGGTGCGCGCGTTCGGGCCGAATGCGCGAGTCCACTACGCCTCCAAGGCTTTTCTGTGCGGCGAGATCGCGCGCTGGATCCGCGACGAAGGACTTTCGCTGGACGTGTGCTCCGGCGGTGAACTCGCCGTCGCGCTGCACGCCGGCTTCCCGGCCGAGCGGATCGCCCTGCACGGCAACAACAAATCGGTGGCCGAACTGGAGGCCGCGGTGGCGGCCGGAGTCGGCCACGTGGTGGTCGACTCGCTGATCGAGATCGAACGGCTGGAAGCCGTCGCCGGTGCCGCCGGGGTCGTCCAAGACGTCCTGGTCCGGGTCACCGTCGGCGTCGAGGCGCACACCCACGAATACATCTCGACCGCGCACGAGGACCAGAAGTTCGGTTTCTCCATTTCCGGCGGCGACGCCATGGAAGCGCTGGCGCAGGTGTTCGAGGCAGATAATCTGCGGCTGGTCGGGCTGCACAGCCATATCGGGTCGCAGATCTTCGAAATCGACGGTTTCGAAATCGCCGCGCGCCGGATGCTGAGGCTGTTGCGTGACGCCGTCGACAAATTCGGTGTCGAACGCACCTCGCAGATATCGCTGCTCGATCTGGGCGGTGGCCTCGGTATTTCCTACCTGCCCTCCGACGATCCGCCGCCGCTGGACATGTTCGCCGAGAAACTCGGCGCGCTGGTCGCCCACGAGGCCGAAGCCGCCGGACTGCCTGTCCCGCGTATCGCCGTGGAACCGGGCCGCGCCATCGCCGGCCCCGGCACCGTGACCCTCTACGAGGTGGGCACCGTCAAGGATGTCTCGCTGGACGGTGGCCTGCGTCGCCGCTACGTGAGCGTGGACGGCGGGATGAGCGACAATATCCGGCCTGCGCTCTACCAGGCCGACTATCACTGCCAGCTGGTGTCCCGCGGTTCCGAGGCGCCGCCGGTGGTCGCTCGCGTTGTCGGAAAGCACTGCGAAAGCGGCGATATCATCATCCGTGACACCTGGATGCCGGCCGATGCGGGTCCGGGGGACCTCATCGCGGTCGCCGGCACCGGTGCCTACTGCTATTCCATGTCGAGCCGGTACAACATGCTGACCCGTCCCGCCGTCGTCGCCGTGAGCGACGGCGCGGCCCGGCTGATCCTGCGCCGGGAAACGGTCGAGGACCTGCTCGGCCTGGAGGTCTGAATGGACGCGACGAAAGGGGCGAGCATGCCAGAGGGGGCCGAGGTGGTACCGGGTCGATGGGGGCCGGACCGCCCGATCGGTATCGCGGTACTGGGGATGGGCAATGTGGGCCGCGAGGTCGTGCGGATCCTGCGGGATCACGCCGACGATCTGCAGTCGCGGGTCGGCGCGCCGCTGACCCTGCGCGGAGTCGCGGTGCGCAGCCTCGACCGCGACCGCGGACTACCCGCCGAACTGCTGACCACCGATGCCGAGGCCCTGGTGGCGCGGCCCGACGTGGACCTGGTCGTCGAGGTGATCGGCGGTATCGATCCGGCCCGCAAACTCATCCTGGCCGCGCTCAACGCCGGGAAGTCGGTGGTCACCGCCAACAAGGCGCTGCTGGCCGATTACACCGGCGAACTGGCCGCCGCCGCGGAACGCAGCCGCGCCGACCTGTACTTCGAGGCCGCGGTGGCCGGTGCCATCCCGGTGGTCCGGCCGCTCATCCAGTCGCTGTCCGGCGACCGGGTGAACCGAGTGGTCGGCATCGTCAACGGCACCACCAACTTCATCCTCTCGGCCATGGACGAGACGGGTGCCGACTACGGTGACACCCTCGCCGAAGCGACCCGTCTCGGCTACGCCGAAGCCGATCCGACCGCCGACGTCGAGGGCTACGACGCCGCCGCGAAGGCCGCCATCCTGGCCTCGCTGGCCTTCCACACCCGCGTGACGGCCGCCGATGTCTACCGCCAGGGCATCGCCACCATCACCGCTGAGGACCTGGAGACCGCGTCCGCGCTGGACTGCACCGTCAAACTGCTGGCGATCTGCGAGCGGGTACCGGCGGGTGCGGGCGAACCCACTCGGTCCGAAGGTGGCAAGGACCGGGTGTCGGTGCGCGTCTATCCGGCGCTGATCCCGCGTAAACATCCGCTGGCCGCGGTCACCGGAGCGTTCAACGCGGTGGTCGTGGAGGCCGAGAACGCCGGTCGGCTCATGTTCTACGGGCAGGGCGCCGGCGGGGCACCGACCGCTTCGGCCGTCCTGGGCGACCTGGTCATGGCCGCCCGCAATAAATTTTTCGGTGGCCGGGCGCCGGGCGAATCGGTCTATGCTGAGCTTCCGATCGCGCCGATCGGCGACACCCCGACGCGCTATCACGTGAATCTGAAGGTCGAAGACCGTCCCGGTGTACTGGCGAGGGTGGCGGGCGAATTCTCCCGCCACGGAGTGAGTATCTCGACCGTCCGGCAGGAGGGTCACGACGACAAGGCGCGGCTGGTGGTCGTGACCCACCTCGCGACCGAGGCGGCTCTCTCGGAGACCGTCGCCGCGCTGTCGGGTATGGAATCCGTCACATCTGTCACCAGCGTTCTGAGATTGGAAGGCACCGAAGAATGACAACAGCATCGCGCAGCGATTCGGTCAGGAGCGGCGGTGGGGCGACGGATGGGCCAACAGCATCGCGCAGCGATTCGATGCGGGTCGCCGCGACGGGTGGGCCCACCGCCGGTGTCGCCCCGCAGGCCGGGGTGCACTCCCGCTGGCCCGGGCTCATCGCTGCCTACCGCGACCGGCTCGCGGGTGCGGCCGACTGGGAGCCGGTCACCCTTTTCGAGGGCGGGACTCCGCTGGTCCCCGCGCCGCATCTATCGCAGCTCACCGGCTGCGAGGTGTACCTGAAGGTCGAGGGCGCCAACCCGACGGGTTCGTTCAAGGACCGCGGTATGACCATGGCCATGACCGATGCCAGATACCGCGGTCAGCAGGCGGTCTTGTGTGCCTCCACCGGTAACACCTCCGCCTCGGCCGCCGCCTACGCCACCCGCGCGGGGATGACCTGTGCGGTGCTCATCCCGCAGGGCAAGATCGCCATGGGCAAACTGGCCCAGGCCGTGATGCTCGGCGCGAAGGTCATCCAGGTCGAGGGCAATTTCGACGACTGCCTGGAACTGGCCCGCAAGGTCACCTCGGATTTCCCGTCCATCGGCCTGGTGAACTCGGTGAACCCGGCGCGGATCGAGGGGCAGAAGACCGCGTCCTTCGAAATCTGCGATGTGCTCGGCCGGGCCCCCGATGTGCACGCGCTGCCGGTGGGCAATGCCGGGAACATCACCGCCTACTGGCGGGGCTACCGCGAATACCGGGCCGACGGCGTGACCGAAACGCTCCCCCGCATGCTGGGTGTCCAGGCCGCCGGGGCGGCCCCGCTGGTCAACGGTGCCCCGGTGAGCCACCCGGAAACCATCGCGACCGCCATCCGGATCGGCGCGCCCGCCTCCTGGAACGGCGCCGTGACGGCCAAAGAGGAGTCCGGCGGCGCGTTCCGCGCGGCCACCGACGAGGAGATCCTGCACGCGTACCGCCTGGTCGCGGCCGAAGAGGGCGTTTTCGTGGAGCCCGCGTCGGCGGCGAGTGTCGCCGGTGTGCTGGCCGCCCATGCCGAGGGCTGGCTGGAGCCCGGGCAGACGGTGGTCTGCACGGTCACCGGAAACGGTCTCAAGGACCCCGATACCGCCCTGCTCGGCATGCCCGAGGTGCAGGCCATCCAGGTCGACCCGGTCGCCGTGGCCGCACGCCTCGAACTGGCCTGACCGTGGATACGCGCGAAAGCCGGCTGGTGGCTCCGACCCTGCCGGCCGGTATCACGGTCTCGGTCCGGGTGCCGGCCTCCACCGCGAATCTGGGGCCCGGTTTCGATTCGCTGGGTATGGCCCTGGGGATCTACGACGAGATCGAGGTGCGCAGTACCGATTCCGGCCTGAACATCCGGATGGAGGGCGAAGGCGCCGACGAGGTGGCCTGGGGGCCACAGCATCTGGTGGTGCGGGCGATCGAACGCGGGCTGGAATCGGCCGGTATCTGGGCCGACGGTCTGGACGTGCTGTGCCGGAACGCGATTCCGCATTCCCGCGGACTGGGTTCCTCCGCCTCGGCCGTGGTCGGCGGGCTGGCCGCCGGGCGTGCGCTGGCCGCGCGATTCGATCCGTCCCTGGCGGTGGACACCGATCAATTGGTGCAGCTCGCCTCGGAATTCGAAGGCCACCCCGATAACGCCGCCGCCAGTGTGCTCGGTGGAATCGTCGTGTCCTGGACGGAGGCCGGCCCCGGCCCGGATACCGATATCGGCGCCCCGCAACGCCTCTACCGGGCGGTTCGCCTCGACGCGCATCCCACGGTGCATCCGGTCGTCCTGGTTCCCGAGGAGCGGTCCTCCACCGCGCAGACCCGCGGGCTGCTGCCCGAACTGGTACCGCACCGGGACGCGGCGTTCAACGTGAGCCGGGCCGCGCTGGCGGTCGTCGCGCTGACCCAGCGTCCGGACCTGCTGCTCCCGGCCACCGCGGATCGGTTGCACCAGACCCAGCGCGCCCCCGCGCTGCCGTTGACCACCGCGTGGATCCAGCGCTTGCGTGATGCCGGCATCGCGGCCACGGTCTCCGGCGCCGGGCCCACCGTGCTCGCTCTCCTGACCTGCCCTTTTCCCGAAAAGCTACGTCTGTCGGCCGCTGCGGACGGGCTGCGGATCATCGAACCGGGCATCGCGGAAGGCGTGCAGATCGGCTGACGGGCGCGTCCGCCTTGCCGACCTTCGTACTTGCCCGCTATCCTGGGCAAGTCCGTACATCGCGCGCATCAGACGCCGGTGCTTCATCAGGGCAATCGCTCCAGCAGGCTCCAGGCTCGAGCCCTCATGCCATGGGGGTGCCGCGCAGCCGCTCAACTGGAATGATCTCTTCCACCTTTTCCAGCGGTGGCGAAGCACCCGGTCCCGGAGGGGCAGGCGATACGGCTACAAATCCGAGTCCGGCAGCGAGATCGGGCTACGGAACGAACCCTCGACACAGCACACGGCCATCGAGGGAAGGAAAGGATCTCCGTGACAGATACGGACCTGCTCGCGACACCCGGGGTGGAATCCGACTCCGAACCCTCGGGCAACCGCGAAAGTGACTCCGGACAGATTTCTTCGAAGATGAGCGAGAACACCGACATCGGATCGGGGCTGACTGGAATGTTGTTGCCGCAGTTGCGCGCACTGGCAGGGGAACTCGGAATCAGAGGCACCTCCGGTATGCGCAAGGGTGATCTCATCGCCGCCATCAAGGAAAACCAGGCAGGCAGACCCGCCGCCGCGGAGCGCAGCACCCGCGCGAAGGCTGTCAAAGAACGTAAAACCGCAGACCAGCCTGCCGAGGCCGGGACAGCGGCGCCTGCCGTCCAGGCCGCGCCCGCCGCCGCGTCGGCTCCGGCGGTCGAAGCGCCCGCCGCCGATACCGCGGCGAACAAGGACTCCGCGGCCGCGGACAAGGGCAAGCCCGACCAGGCCGCCACCAACGGCTCGGCGACCGCCGACGCCACCGCAGGCACGGACGCGGACACCGAATCCGGCGCCAAGACCGACGGCAGAGCCGACAACAAGCCGGCCGAGGGCGCCGAGGAATCGGGCCGCGAGTCCGGCCAGCGCGGCCGCGGCCGCCAGCGTCGTGGTCGCGACCAGCAGCCCAAGAACGGCGAGCCCGCCGGTGAGGACGCCAAGCAGCAGGACGGCGCGAAGAACGACGCCGTCAAGCAGCAGGACGGTAAGGACAGCAAGGACGGCGAGCAGGGCGAACGCCGTCGCGACCGCAACCAGGGCCAGCAGGGCCAGGGCGGCGATCAGCGCGGTTCCGGCGGCAACCGGGGCGGCGATCGCGGTGGCGATCGTGGTGGCGACGACGAGGAAGGCGGCCGGGGCCGCCGTGGCCGCCGGTTCCGCGAGCGTCGCCGGGGCCGCGACCGCGACGCCGGCGGCGGTGAATCGCGCGAGCCCGAGATTCGCGAAGACGATGTGCTCCAGCCGGTCGCGGGCATCCTCGACGTGCTGGACAACTACGCGTTCGTGCGCACTTCCGGCTACCTGGCCGGGCCGAACGACGTCTACGTCTCGATGAACCTGGTTCGTAAGAACGGCCTGCGCCGCGGTGACGCGATCACCGGTGCGGTCCGCGCGCCGCGCGACGGCGAGCAGAGCAACCAGCGGCAGAAGTTCGATCCGCTGGTGCGGCTGGATACCGTCAACGGCGCCGAAATCGATTCGGCCAAGCGCCGCCCCGATTTCAACAAGCTGACCCCGCTGTACCCGAACCAGCGGCTGCGCCTGGAAACCCAGCAGAACAAGCTGACCACCCGGGTGATCGACCTGATCATGCCGATCGGTAAGGGCCAGCGTGCGCTGATCGTGTCCCCGCCGAAGGCCGGTAAGACCACGATCATGCAGGACATCGCCAACGCGATCGCGATCAACAACCCCGAGTGCTATCTCATGGTGGTGCTGGTCGACGAACGTCCCGAAGAAGTCACCGATATGCAGCGCTCGGTGAAGGGCGAGGTCATCGCCTCCACCTTCGACCGGCCGCCGTCCGACCACACCTCGGTCGCCGAACTGGCCATCGAGCGGGCCAAGCGCCTGGTCGAGATGGGCAAGGACGTCGTGGTGCTGCTGGACTCGATCACCCGTCTGGGCCGCGCGTACAACAACTCCTCGCCGGCTTCCGGGCGCATCCTGTCCGGTGGTGTCGACTCCACCGCGCTGTATCCGCCCAAGCGGTTCCTCGGCGCGGCGCGCAATATCGAGAACGGCGGGTCGCTCACCATCATCGCCACCGCCATGGTGGAAACCGGTTCGACCGGTGACACGGTGATCTTCGAGGAGTTCAAGGGCACCGGTAACGCCGAGCTCAAACTGGACCGCAAGATCGCCGAGCGGCGCGTGTTCCCCGCGGTGGACGTCAACCCGTCCGGCACCCGTAAGGACGAGCTGCTGCTCAACCCGGACGAGGCCGCGGTCCTGCACAAACTGCGTCGCGTCCTGTCTGGTCTGGACTCCCACCAGGCGATCGACCTGCTGATCGACCGCCTGCGCAAGAGCAAGAACAACCTCGAGTTCCTGATGCAGGTCTCCAAGACTGCACCGGGCGCGCTCGACGAGTAGCTGTGTTCATTGGCGCGCCTTCGGCGCGCGGGGGCGAG
Source organism: Nocardia sp. NPDC050799 (assembly GCF_040654015.1). NCBI lineage: Bacteria > Bacillati > Actinomycetota > Actinomycetes > Mycobacteriales > Nocardiaceae > Nocardia > Nocardia sp. NPDC050799. The sequence continues at coordinate 70 of NZ_JBFAHF010000020.1, read as the reverse complement.
GCCCCCTGAGGTCCCGCCGTTCCGGCCTCGAGACTCGAGCCTTCGGCTCATGCGCTTTCGAGGCCGGAAC